>NZ_JBFAHN010000001.1:531119-882630 GCF_040654175.1 Streptomyces sp. NPDC050738
CGCCCGTCCCTCCCTTCCCACCGCGCCGCGGGCCCCGGCCACCCCTACCCCCTCTTCCCGCTCTCCAACAAAAACCCCCCCCCCCCCCCCCGCGCCCCCCCCCCCCCCCCCCCCCCCCCCCACCACCCCGACGCACCCGAAAGGTCGGCTCCATGCCCGAGAACCCCACCACCGAGGACCAGCGCGACGAGCAGGTGATCCGCCCCTTCGCCGCCTTCCTCCAGGACCAGGCCGGCGGCCAGTTGCACGCCGAGCTCTCTCAGCAGCTCCACGACCTTCTGCAGGCCGTCCAGGAGACCGGCAAGGGCGGATCCATCGCCTTGAAGCTCGACATCAAGCCGATCTCGGGGACCGACGGGCGGACCGTCACGGTCACCGACTCCGTCACCGCCAAGACCCCGAAGACAGAGCGCCCGAAGTCGATCTTCTTCCTCGCGGACGACGGCAATTTGTCCCGGACCGACCCGCGACAGCCCGTTATCACCGGCCTCCGCGAGGCCACCGAGCCCATCACCCCGACCATGCTCCGGAGCGCCAAGTGACGACCTCCCGATACGAAACCACGCTCGCATCGAACCCCGGCGGCCTCGAAGCCGTCATCGACATCGCCATGCGCGCGGGCCAACCCGCACAGCTGGAAACCGGCCACGTCTACGCCCTCGTCACCCACTCCGGCACAGTCCAGCAGATCGACCTCACCGGGGAGCAGTACCGCGACGCTCCCAAAGGGAAGCTCGGCACCACCGTGGTCCGTGACGTCGACAGCTGGCTCGCCTACTTCACCAAGCACGCCGACGACTCGACCGAGGTCTACGCGGACGTCCAGGAGCGCACCATCACGGCGGTCCTCGACGCCCACACCGCCAACGACCCTCGTTGGGGCAAACACCGCCTTGAGCTCCGCCTCCGGACCACCACCGCCTGGGAAGCCTGGACCAAGATCGACGGCACCTACCTCAAGCAGGATGCCTTCGCCGAGTTCCTGGAGGACAACTTCGGCGACCTCGTCGAACCGGACCAGGCGACCATGCTGGAGATCGCCGAGTCCTTCCAGGCCACCACCAAGGCCGACTTCAAGTCCGGGACCAAGCTGTCCAGCGGCCAGCGAACCCTGTCGTACGTCGAGGACGTACAGGCGACCGCCGGTAGTCGCGGCGACATCGTCATCCCCACAATCCTGAAGCTCGGGCTCCGCCCCTTCGAAGGCGCCGATCCGTTCGAGGCCACCGCCCGGTTCCGATACCGGCTGTCCCAGAACGGCCTCACGCTCGGGATCAAGATCGAGCGCCCCGAGGACATCCTCGCCCAGGCCTTCGACGACGTCCGGACGGCCATCGCCGCCATCGTCACGGTTCCCGTGCTGAACGGCGCCCCGATCCGCCAGGCCGCCAGCTTCTGAGATCCCACACGGGCGCGGCCGTACATCTCCGGCGGCCGCGCCCACCCCACACCCCGACTAGCGGCAAAGGAGGCTCCGTGGGCACCAATGCGCAGCCTCTGTGCAGGCATTGGGACGGCTCAGCAGGCCAGTACTGCCAGGCGGCCGACGCCATCCGCCCGTACATGAGCGGCCTCCGCTGCCCCGACCACACCCCCGCAGCCCTGGCCGGAAAGCCAGAATCGCCGGTCGGCCCAGGGTGGCCGGCGAGCGCCTGGACCACCGCGTCACCGCAGTCCGCATCAGCGCTCGTCGACGCCCGCGCCATCGCCTCCGGCAAGCGGCGAGCAGCTGCTCACACCTACCGGGCCGCGCAGACCGCGGTGGCACAACGAAACGCCCCACAACGGACGGCGGAGAACGCGGAGTTACGGCCAGGCCCCACACGGCCACCGTCGCAACCAGCGCGCTGACACAGCACCGCCCGAGAGAAGAGAACCAGTGGGAATCCGTCTGATCGTTGAGGTGCTCGACCACGCGCCCGATGACCTGACTTGGCGTGAGCGCTGGGCCCTGGGCGTGCTGGCGGAGAACGCCAACGAGGCCACGCGGGAGTGCTGGCCGGGCATCGAGGATGACCCGACAATCGCCCACCGGATGCGCCTGTCCGCCCGCTCAAGCCGGTACGAGGTCCTGAAGGCGCTCCGCAGTAAGGGCGTCCTCGAGACCGTGTCATCGGGTCACCGTGGGCACCGCGCCGTGTACCGAATCGCTGCTCTCGCTCCCGTAAAGGGTCCGGGAACCTCGGACCCAATCGACGAGAAAGGGTCCGGGAACGACCCCGAAAGGGTCCGGGAACCCCGGACCCAATCGCCCCCAAAGGGTCCGGAAACCCCGGACCCAATCGCCGAGAAAGGGTCCGGGAACGACTTCGAAAGGGTCCGGGAACCAATTCGAAAGGGTCCGGGAACCTCGGACCCCTTCCCCTCAAGCCCCTCAGATCCCTCAGCTAGCAAGCAAGAGACGCCCGACGAGCCCGCCGATCTCTCCTACGGCATCCCCACCCAAGCCCGACCTCTCGTCGACGCCCTCCGAGCGGCCAACATCAACGTCCGCTGGCCCTTCAAGGGCAACCAGTGGTTCCCCCTCCTCGCCCTGATCGCAAAGACCGGCGTCCCCGCGATGGTCGACCACGCCGTCAAGGTCTCCCGCCGCACCGACGTCGAGTCCGCGAAGTACTTCATCTCCGGATGGGCCGAACTCGCGCCGCAGCCCGCTGCAGGAACCCCGCCGCCGACGCCGCCCCGCTCCTCCGGCAGGCACCAGCCCTTCGAACCCACACCGGACCACTCCGCCTACCGGAACGGATTCTGACCATGCCAGAGCCTCAGCCCGTCGCCGGCGGAGAAGTCCTACGCCGCTTCCAGCAACTCCTCGAGGCACGCGGCCTCGGCCACATCACCGCGGGCCCCACCGACGACGCCCCATCGCCAGAGATGCCGGGCCACCCCGAATACCACCACCGCCAACGGGTCGCCTTCGCGTTGAAGCGCTGGGAAACCGCCACGCCTTACCTCTACCAACAGGCCACAGCCACCCACCCAGAGGTCACGGCCTGGGCCGACCGCGTCGCACAGGACCCTCGGAAAGCCGGATTCCTCTTCCTGACCGGCCCATTCGGTACAGGCAAGACCCACCAGGCGTACGGCGCACTTCGCCGGATCGCAGAGACAGCCCCCGACCAGTTCCAGGCCATCGCGCTCACGGCCCCGGACATGTACGCCCTGCTTCGCCCCGGCGGGAGCGACCGAGGCGCCGAGTTCGAGCTCAAGAACCTCGCCCGCGTCCCATTGCTGCTCCTCGATGACCTCGGCACGGAAAAGATCAGCGACTTCACCGAGGAAGCCACATACCGGCTCCTGAACACCCGCTACGTCGAGTGCCGCCCGCTGATCATCACCAGCAACCTCCCCGCCAAGGACCCCAACGGCCCCGACCTCACGGACAAAGTCGGCGGACGGATCACCTCCCGCCTGTCCCAGATGACCACCGTCGTGGCCATGGACGGCCCCGATCTAAGGCGGATGTCCGCATGACCGCCCTGCCGGCGATGAACCCGACCACCCGAAACCCCGAGGACCACCCGATGACGACCACCACACCCCAACAGCCCCTGCTGCTCACGCCCACCGGCGACCCACAGCCCCTGGAAGACGCCCTCGTCCACAGCATCGCCGCCGGCCTCCCACGCGAGACGTTCCTGTGGATCACCATGGCCCAGCCGGACGGCGGCGTACGCATCCGCTACGCCTGGACCGACGGCGGCACAATCCTCGGCGACCGCGTCGACCTCCTGGCCATTGCCGAGCCCCTCGACGCGACCGACTGGCTCCACATCACCGACCGCCACGTCGAAAGCCACCACCGCGGCCGGATCCGTACGGACGCCTACCCGCTCCGCCCGATCCTCGCCGACGTCGCCTCCGGAGTCCGCGCCCCAGATGAGCGACGCGACGCGATCCGCCGCGTGATCCTCGCCGCTGGCCACCTCTCCGGACAGCGACCGACAACGCTCACCCCGCCATGGTTCGGCGTCGGCCCCGCGCTCCTCGGAGCCGCCCCGTGAACCTCTTCCCGCAGCAATCCATCCGCTGCTCCTGGTGCCGCGCGGCCGCCGGCGAACGCTGCACCGACCAGCGCGGAAAGCGCGCCATCCGCGCCGGAACGCACGAGACCCGACGCCGCGAGTGGGTGATCGCCACCACGGTCTGCCCGGTGTGCGCCGCCGCACCCAGCCACCCCTGCACCACACCCGAACAGCAGGAGCTCCCCGCCCCGCACCCCGACCGCGACGCTGCCGCACAGCGCGCCCACACCGCCACCCAGGACCCGACATGGCCCCACCAGCCTGCCTTGACTGCCGACGCCCGATCCGCTGGACCCGCACCGAAGCCGGCCGATCCCTTGCCGTGGATCCCACCCCAGCCCCGAACGGGAACACGGCCGTCTGGCGCGACGGCACCGGAACCACCCGATCCCGCCGCCCCTCCGCCGACCTCCCCCTGAACGGCTGGGAACGCCTCCACATGCCCCACATCGCGACATGCCCCGCCCGCCACCCACAACCCCAGATCCCCAACCAACTCCCCACCGGAGTCACCCGACTCGACGACCACCGCAGGAGGAAGAACCGATGAACCTCGGCATCACCGCCGCAGAAGCCGCCGCGAACGCCACGGCCGCCGCGCAAACCATCACCCGTTGCAGCTCCCAGGCCCGCCTCGCTACTGCACCGCAGCCTCCGGCTCAGCCGCGCCCGGACCTCACCGTCCGCCCTGTCGAAGGCACCCCGGATTCGGCGGGTCTCGCGGTGGAGTTGAGGGCTGCTGCGGGGGTGCTGTACGCGCGCCTGGAGGACCCGGAGCTGACGCCACCGCCGTGGCTGTCGATGAACCACGGTGACCGCCTGGTGCATGCCGGGCCCGAGCGCGATGACGTCCTCCCGACGTACGTGGTCGAGGAGCCCATGGACAACGGGGCGAATGCGGACTACATCGCGCTGCTGCACCCCGGGGTTGGGGCGGTGATCGCGAAGTGGCTGTCGGATTCGGCGGCCGCCGTGGCGCAACTCGCCGTTCTGGAGGCTGCGGAAGTGGCCGTGGCTCATGCGCTTGCGGTGGCGCGGCTGATCAACGGGAGGCCGCGGTGACTGCGGCGCTGCGGGGTGATGCCCGCGTGGATCTTCGTGAGCGGCTGGCCGAGCGGTACCGGGCTGGCGCGTCGATCCGGACTCTGGCGGCCGACACCGAGCGCTCGTACGGGTTCGTCTACGCCCTCCTCGTCGAGGCCGGGATCACCTTCCGGCCGAGGACCCATCGCACCAACTGACCTGCGGCCGGCACTCGTCGGCCTGAACCGAAATGGAGATCCACATGTTGCCCACGATCCACGGCGTCGGCCGCCTCACCGCGGACCCAGAGCTGCGCTTCACCCCATCCGGGAAGGCGGTCTGCTCCGTCTCGCTGGCGTTCAACTCGCGTCGGCTCAACCAGCAGACCCAGCAGTGGGAGGACGCGGATGTGTTCTACGTCCGGGGCTCCGCCTGGGAGGGGCTGGGTGAGCACGTCGCCGAGACGCTCGCGAAGGGCATGGAGGTTCTGGTCTCCGGTGAAGTGCGTACGGAGTCCTGGGAGAAGGACGGGCAGAAGCACGAGCGGACGGGCCTGTTGATCCGTTCCATCGGCCCCAGCCTGACGTTCGCGACGGCGGTGGTGACCAAGGCCGCCGCCAACGGGAACGGCGGCCAGGGAGGCGCACAGCGCCCTCCGCAGGGCCAACAGGGGCAGGCGCAGCGCTCCCGTCCGCAGCAGCCTCCACAGGACGACCCGTGGGCCGTCGACAACGCCCGCGCCGCCCAGGGCTACAGCACCGAGCCCCCTTTCTAGCCCCGGAGATCCACGCCATGAGCCGCAACCGGCCGCGCCACGAACACAGTGGTCTCTGCTACCTCGCAGCCGCCCTGACCACAGTGGCATTACTCACCGCCTGCCACGATCCGGGCGTAGGCGTCACGATCGTTCCCGCGCCGACCGCCCAGAAGGCACCCGATCCGGGGTGCCAAGGCCATGCCAGGGCTACCCGGCACGGGCTACGCCCCCTACACGGGCGCAGGAGCTGCACCTGATGGCCGCGATCCTCCGCCTCCCCGGCGGTGCGCGCGACGCCTCCGAGATCGTCGAGGCACTCCTCGTTGCCGCCGCCGCGCGAGACTCCACCACCCCGCAACTCGCCGAACGCTGGCGCCAGATCGCCGACCACATCGGCGATGCTCTCGACCAACTCCCCGCACCCGCAGGCCATCAGGGCTTGCGATCCGTCACCAGCTGACACCCACCGCACCGGTCTTGGGGCCCATCGATGGGCCCACCCCGGTGACCACTCGCTCGATTAGGCGCTGGAAATCCCGACTTGCTGAGTCTTCGGTACAGCGGATCAGCGCTTGACGCGGTTGCGGACCGCCAGGACTGCCAGTCCGAGCAGAATCGGCTCTGTCAGGCGTGAACCCATCTCGATATACGTGCCGGAGGTGGTCAAGTCCTGGTCTGAGGAACGGAAAACCACCGAATTCAGAGTGACGTTCAAGGCCTTCTCGAACCGTTCACCCGTGAACCTGTCTCCAGTCGGGTTCTTTGGATCTGCCTTGTCGATCTCGAAGGTGACCCTGCCACCGCCGCGAGGTACGGTGCCGGTCGCCTCCTGCTTTGGAGAATCCCTTGGGAGCCCAAGGCCCATAAGCAGAACGATCGTGGCGAGCATGGCGACGCCCAGCCAGCACAGGGCCCGGGATGCGCGCAATCCGTAGCCGGACAGCAGCCAGTACCACCACAGCAGCGCACGTTCGGTCGCGACCGTGCCCGATGGGTCGTTGCGGCGCATTTCCATCTCGCCGTAGTAGAAGTCCGCTGCGCCCGGCTCGTCCTTGCCATCTTCGAACGCTTTGCGTAGAGCCCTGTACACCGGCGCCAACTGTGCCGGGCGCGCAAGGCTGCCAGCAGACGTCGCGGGGTGCCAACCGCGTTGCGCCCCTGGTCGCCCACGCCAATGATGCTCCTCGGCCAGGACGCGACGCCGAGTGAATCGCACCCACCGAGTCCCAGTGGGAGTCGTATCGAAGGAACACACGCCTTCCAGTCGTATCTGGTCCAAATGCACGGTTCCGACCAACTTGCAGGAGGAAAGGTCGACATCGGCAACCACCAGATGGGCCGCGTCCACCCCACGAAGCGACAACAGCAGCACCTCGGGCGATCTCAGTCCGACGAGATACGTCTCCGGAAGCACCACGCCGTCGGCGGTTGCGAACGGGTCCGGTTGCGCGGAAATCGTCAGGGGAAACTCAACGACGGCGTATGCGAAGTCCACTGTGGCGTACCGCAGACGCACCTCTGCTGTCGATGACCAGCGCGTCCTCAGGAACTCAAGATGCTCCGCAGCTATCAAGATGGTGACTGGGGTACCGAACACCGCGCCAGACAACGTCACTGTTCCAGCGCACGACAGCGGCCCGATCGTCGAAGCCCGCTCGAAGGTGGCCGCTTCGAAGTTCGCGTTGCGTTCGAAATCCACAAGGACAAACCCGACTTCACGTTCGAAGCGAGCGGACTCGAAGTCAGCTTTGCGTTTGAAGGTTGCCCTTGCGAAATTGACATCGCCCGCGAAGATCGTCCTGACAAACCAGACGCCCTCGAAGCCAGCCTCCCCAAACCTGGCTTCCCCTCTGAAATGTGCCGACACGAACACGGCGTCATCTGCGAAAGCCGCCGACCCAAAACTGGCGCCGCCCCAAAAAGTTGTCGACGTGAAACTGACGGAGCCTGCAAAGGCCGCCGACTGAAACCACGCCAGGCCCTTGAAGTTCGCCCTATCAAACTGCGCTTCATCCTTGAACATCGCCGTCCTGAAATCGGCGTCGCCATGGAATATCGCTACCTCGAACCGAGAATCGCCCTCGAAGGACACAGTCTGGAAACTTACGTTCTCAAAGGTCGAGGTCTCGAACCTAGCCTCGCTCCTGAAGACCGAAGACGCGAAGGTGGAATCTTCCTTAAACGTCGCCAACTCGAACCAAGCATCGCCCTCGAATACCGCCGACTCAAACTTGGCGCTCTCTTCAAAGTGCGCCGCCTTAAACCAGACGCCAGCCTTGAAGGTCGCCTCCACGAATACGGCGTCACCCATGAACGATGCTGCCTCGAAGTCTGCATTCCCCTTGAAAGTCGCCGACCAGAACCGGGCGCAGCCGTTGAAAATGGCCGACTCGAACGTGGCCTCGCCCTCGAAGGTCGCCCACCCGAACTGAGCCTCGCCCTCGAAGGTTGCTGATATGAACCGGGCCTCGCCGATGCGAGGGCGCCCGGTTGTGGGGTCGCAGAGTGCTTGGAGGAGCTCCGCTAGGAGGGAAGGCGTGAACGCGGTGCCGCGGTAGTCGATGTCAACACCGGAGCTCAGACCCATCAGATAGGTCGTGCGGTCGGTATCGGTCAGATGGGTCAGGCACCTGCTATGCCCGGGCAATTGGATGCCCCAGCAGCCGACCGGCTCTGATGGGGAAGCTCCGTGGCTGCAGTGCGGCCAGCCAGGCAGAGCCGGGGAGGGTGCGGGACTCGGGGTCGTCATACCGGTAGGACGACCGCTCACGGCCAGATAGTTGCCCTGAATCCCAGTTCTGGAACAGAAACACGGGCCGCCGACTGCGCGACGCAACGCCCTCAACGTCGTTGACCTCTTTGTACGACCGGTCTTGGGGCCCAGCCTTGTGGGCCCACCCCGGCACCCCCTGAATTTCTAGGAGTGCCGCACCGTGCTCGGACTCACCACCACCCGCAGGCTCCGCGCCGCCGAGGCCCGCCTGACGGAACACCTCACCACCAGCCCACACCCCGTCGACCGCACCGACGAACTCTGGTCGCTCCTCGACTGGTCCCTCTGGGGATCCGGCATCGGCGACGTCCTCCGCGAACAGATCGCCAGCGCCGCCCTCGCCGGCATCACCCCCACCCAGCACGATCGGGCGCTGCACATCATCGCCACCTGGCACGAGACCCACCAGCCCGTCGGACGCCGCGCCTACGAACAGCAGAACAAGCGCCTCCGCAGTGCGCGCCTCGGCGCCGACCGCTGGCGTAAGGAGGCCGCCGCAGAGCGCCACCGAGCACACCTCCTCGCCGAGCAACTCGTCACCTGCACCACCGCCAGGCCCCACGCATGAACCGCAACGCCACCAACCAGCAGATCCACGACCTCCTGGAGCAGGGCCTCAGCAACAACCGGATCTCCCACGAACTCCGCTGCTGCAAGACCCGCGTTGCGAACCTGCGACGGATCTACCAGGTCCCCGCCGTGCAAGCCCAGCCGCTCACCCTCAACGAGAAGTGGCAGGCCAACACCCGCGAGGTCGACGGCGGACACCTGCACTGGGACGGCCCGAGACAGAGCACAAGCGGCACACCCGTCATGACGTACCGCGGCAAGGCACACACCGCAGCCGCCATCGCATTCCGCATCCGTACCAGCCGCGAGCCCGAGGGCTACGCGTACGCCGAATGTGGCTACCACCAGTGCGTTGCACCGGCCCACGTGAATGACACGGCGGCGCGTATGCAGGTCCGCGAAGCCCTGCGACACCTCACGGGTCGCCCGGAACGCCCCGAGGCATGCCTCCACGGGCACGACCAGGCCGAGCACGGCCGGCTCGAGACAGACGGCCGCGCGTACTGCGAAGCGTGCAAACGCCACAACCGGGCGAAGTCACGGGCGGCCGCGCATGTCTGACCTGTACCCCGCAGACGTCGCGCCGCCGGTCGACATCGGCTGCGGCATGTGCGGGCGGCCCCTCACCGACCCGATCTCCCGCGCAACCGGCATCGGGCCCGTCTGCCACGCCAAGCACCACCCGCGACCCGGACACCGACGGCCGCCCTCATCAGACCAACTCGCCCTCCCCGCACCGGAGACCACCATGCCTATCCGGCACTTCACCCGTGAGCAGCTCGACGCGATCGGTGTCCCGTCCGAACTGGGCGGCGCCAACTGCGCCACCGAACTCGCCGACGAAATCATCGGCGCCAGGCGGTGGACTGAAGTGCACCGCCTGATCTTCCGTGCGCCCGACGACGGCATCGCGTACTCCGTCGAGTACGAGGCTGGTTCCACGGAGAACCAGGAGGGCATCGAACCCTTCCACCAGCACGGACAGACGGTGCCCGCAGTTGCGGTCGAGCAGCGCCCGGTCACTGTCATGCAGTGGCTCCCGGTGCAGGACGCCCGGTGAGGCCGTACAGGGTGCTCGTCACCGGCTCCCCGAAGTGGGACGACGAGCACCTCGTCCACCGCGAGCTCGCGCGCTCGTTGGCCGACGCACAGCTCGCAGGCAGCGCATTGATCGTCACCTGCTGCAGGGCCACCGGCGCCGGATTCATCGCAACCAGATGGGCATTGGCCATGCGCGCCATCGGCGTCCTCTACGTCCTCACAGAACCTCATCCCAGCCCGGAGGGGGACTTCGCCGAGGCTCCCTGCGCCGCGCAGACCGTCGAGCGTGACGCGGTCGCCGAATGCCTGGTGTTCACGCAGCAGTGCCGGCGCCACGACTGCCTGACGACTGCAGACCACCTGGCCCACGGCACACCTCAATGCGGTGCCCTCGCCGACGCCGCGGGCGTTCCCACCCACCGCCGCGACGACCACCCCGTCCGTTGACCACGGCTGTATATCCGCTGTCGCACCTCGCCCAACTCACCACCACCACAACCGCCCAGGAGCTCACCGTGCCCATCCAGCCGACGATCACCCCGTACACCGGTCAGCGTTACGACTGGCCAATCGATACCGGGGCGACCGGCGCCCCGTCCGCTGACGTCGGAGAGGCCTGGGCTGCGGCCCAGTTGACGTACCGCGAGCTCACCGGAACCCCGGAGAACGGTCTGATCCCCGGCAACAAGATCAAGTTTCATGCCGTCGGCAACACCATCGTCATCAGCTTCGCCATCGAAGACCGCCCCGCGTGAACCAGAACCTCGTCCACATCACCGAGGGCGGCGCCCGCTACCACCAGACCAGCGACTGCCACGCGTTCTCCGCTGGCCGCATGCTCAACGACTTCTGGGACCACGAATGGCCCGGCACGCGCCGGATGCCCCGCATGCACGCTGCCGAGACCGTCGACTGGAAGCACGCTGCATCCCAGGGCAAGACCCCTTGCCTGTCGTGCTGGCCGGCGGCCGCCATGCGCTACCTGCCCCAACCCTCCGGCAGCGACTTCGGACACCGGCCCGTGCTCGGCATCACGGACGGCCGCGGCCTCGGCCGGATCTGCGCGCGCGGCTGCAGCACCCGCACCCACCCGCACAGCACCTGGTCCCACGCACCGGTCGCCTGGCCCTGCACCTCCGCCATCGTCCTCGGCCTCACCCGCCGACCCCACCACCCGGAGACACGATGACCACACCGACCCCGCCTGCATACGACGACTGGTCACAGGTCCCTCCGGGCACATACATGACCAAGACCCAACTTGCCGAACTCCACCACCCCCGGAGCCCAGGTCCCGTCGCGGCCACCGTGCGAGGAGTCGACGGCATCGGCCGGAAAACCGTCATCGACCTCCACCTCATCGCCGAGTCCACACCGAGCTCAGCCACCATTCGCCAGCTGAAGAACGCTGCGAACCGCCAGCACCCCCACCGCTACCGGTGCACACAGTGCGGCGCCCACACCAACCTCCCCACCACCGACCCCAGCACGCCGGCCGAGGGCGTACGTCTGTGCCGGGCCTGTGCACACATCGACCGCATCCAGACCGCCCAACGCCTGGCCGCGACCGCCCGCTCCCTGGCCCGCACCAGCGCCAGGGACCTCCTCGACGACCCGCGCACCACCATCGTCCACGCCCACACCCCCAACCGCGGCGTCACCCAGGGCGGCTACAAGCGCCCACCGACGTCGTCGACGATCACGTGCCTCGACACCAACGGGCACACCCTCCTCGACCTCACCGTGCGCCTCGGCGGCCCGCGCACCCAAGACGTACCCAACGCCGCGATCTGGCCCGGCGAGGCCGCCACAACCATCCGCGAAGTCCTCACCGACCGGCACCTCCTCCTATGGAGCGTGGACCGCCCGTTGAAGGCACTGCACGAGGTGTTCTACCGAAACGAGATCCCCGGCCCGTTCCCCACCGGATACGCCGCCGTCCACGACCTGTGGCACCTCTCCCTGCAGTGGCGGGGCGACCTCGACCCACGCACCACCCACACCATCCCGCCCGTCCCCCCAGGGGACGCCCATCGGATGCTGTACCTCCTCCAGCAGATCGCCGGGGCCGCGTGATGGCCGTCCCCCGATTCCGTGCCCGCGTCGTCGAAGTCGAAGCCATTCAATGGTCCGGCACGAACACCACGGAGCTCGCCGCATTCGCAGGCGACAGGTTCACCGCGACCAATGCCGCAGACCGCAGCAGCGCCCCCAACTCCAACGCGACGTTCCAGGAAACCGACTACAAAGCCCCGTTCGACCTGGTTGTCGGCGACTGGGTGGTGCGCGGCGAGGGCGGCTGGTTCGGGGTGCTGGACGACGAGGAGTTCACCAACCGATACGAGCCGCTGGCTGCCGCCGGCGCGGTGCCACCTGCACACACCGGCGCTGACGTCATCGACCTCGGCTGGAACGGCGAGCCGCCCGAGGCCCGCCTCCACCTCACAGTCAACGCCGACATGCCCACCACCGAGCGTGCCCAGCTCGTGGCGGACCTCCGGGCGGCGATCGCACTGATCATCCCCGTCCGCGACATGCCCGCAGCCGGCGCGGTGGCCGCGCCCGCCGACACCAACCTTCGCGGCCTCCTCGTCCGGTCGTTGCGTGACCCGCTCGGTGAGGGACCTTGGGCCGTCATCGTCGAGCACCAGGCCGACGCCGTGTTGGCCGTCCTCCCCGCTCGCACCGACCGGGCCGCCGAGTGGCGGGCAGCCGCCGAGGTGGCCGCTCAGTGGCCGTCCGACTGTCAGAACTGCGCCGTGGAACTGGAGCTGGCGGCCGAACTCCGCCGCCGGGCAGCCGAGTGGCGCGCAGCCGAGGTCTCCCCATGATCGGTGAGTACGTCATCCTCGCCCTGTACGTCCTGGACGTCGCCCTCGCCGTCAGCGTGCTCATGGGCCACTGGACCAGCCCCGTTTGCGTGCGCCGATGAACGCGACCCGCGCCCGCCAAGCCGCCCTCCTACTCATGAGCGCGGCCCTGTGCTGCCTGAGCCTGCTGGCACTCGCCTTCGCCATCTTGCCGCTGGTGGCCGCGTTCTTCGCCTGCGCTGTGGTCTGCGCCGAAACCGCATGGCACCTGAGCGATACCGCGAAGCGAGCGCGCGAGGACGCCCGCACGATCAGCCGGCTCGTCTCGGAACTCGCGGAGACCGACGCCGCGATCTCACTCAACTCCGCCTGCTGCGTCCCGTGGTTCCTCACCTCCGGGCAACAGCACGCCGTCCACTGCCACACCCAGGAGCCCTGATCCGTGAACGCCGAGCAGCACGACGGTGGTTCCAGATGTTCCTCGTCCAGATGGTCACCGTATGGCTCGTCCTGGTCGAGCCCACCGCCTACACCAACTCGCCCCGGGCGAGCATGCTTTGGGTGCCGTTCCTCATCGGCTGGGCGCAGGGCCTCCGCTACCTGGGCGTCATACGCAGCGATTCGGCCGATCAGTTCCCGCCCAAGGGAGTTGGGCCCGAGGATCTCCCGACGTTGCAGATTCCGATCGCCAAGATTCTCAACCCGGACAGCAAGAACACCCTGCAAGTCGCTGTCCAACAAAGCTAGTTCCGAGATGGAGTCGCGGGCCGAATCCGCTCCTCCCAACTGGCGCAGCGGGAGTCCGATGTATTAGATGGTCGTAGGGGCACGATCGGATCGGATCATGAGGCTGAGCGCGCAAGGCCGCCACAATTTCGCAGTCGCCGCGAGTGAGTGCCAAATGCTGCTGAACTTGGAGATGGCTAGACCGTAAGTGCCGAAGCAGCGCAGCCTCTTGGTTACGCTCGCCAGCCTCTGGTGACCACGGGGATGGTCATGGAGCGCTTACTTGGGGATGTTCACCAGCGGTGCGTCTCGCTTGGCATCGACGCCTCGAACTCCACTACGCCTTCGTCTCGTTGGTCTGCAATCTGATTTGCTGGCGCCGCCTCAAGAGGGCCCGTTCATGACCCTGTTACGAGCTCCAAGCCAAACACCATCCCAAGTCAGCGCCTAACGCTTCCCGCTGACACGTACGGCGTGCGTGTTTGTGCAGGGCGTACAGCTTGAGCTTTTCGGCATCGCTGGACGCTGGGGACAGCAGCTTCGCGGCCAGGGCCGCCACCTGGAGCGGCGCGACCCGCTCGCTCACCGTTCCCATTGAGAGCCAGCGGGTCGCGCCGCCAAGTATTCCTCGCGGATTGGACTTCCTGGCGCACTGGCGGCCAGTTTTTCAGGTTCTCCGGGGGGATTCACATCGCATCCTGCGGCGTCGACGCGTAGCCCGAGGGGCTAGAACCCGTGCGCTAGCCCAAACAACAGGCCCCCCTTGAACAGGGCATGCCATTTCGATCGGACGTCATCACAGAATTGCATCGCTTGCATATCGCAGGGATCTCATTTCGGCGGAACCAATCACCGCCCACCTCAATTGATGATCAGCAAATCACCCACAAGACGGACATGCGCGACCCAAGCAGAGTCGAGCCCTTCGCCGCTCGACCGATTTCTTTCGGTCATCATGCCCATGCCATTTATTGATCATGCTTAGATTCGACCCCTACGGCGGGCAAGATCTGCTTTCCGTTGAGACTTCCGTGGGGGGAAGCACATGACCAACCGTGCACGAAGAAGCCAAGCCAGACGCGTAAGCGTCGGCCTCTGCACAACAGCACTGCTCGCGGGAGCAGTCGTTGCACCACAGCTCGCGGCGGCGAACGCGCCCGCCGCCGCGCCCAGCGCTGTCGTCTCGGACCAATGCACATCCAACGTCGCGACCTACGTCCTCGAAGGCCCTGCCGGTCCGGCATTCGTGGACCCTGCCAAGCCACGCACCTTGCGCAAGTACATCGACTGGAACCCGAAAAGCACCGACGCCAGTGGCACCCTTGTCGACACTGAGCTGACGGCAACTCTCCCGGGGAAGAGCAGCATCTTCACCGCTGGCAGCGGCACGATCTACGAGATCACCGAAGCGGGCAAGCTCCAGTCCTACAAGGACATGACAGCCACGGGCGGTGCCCTACTCACATCCGCAAAGACCTACGGGACCGGCTGGCTGAGTTTCACGCACGTGTGGGCTGCGGGCGCGAGAATCTACGGCCAGAACGCAGCGGGTGAAATCGCTGTCTACAAGGTGGCGGATCCCGCCACCGCAGCCGGTGCCATCACCCCGACGACGAGCAAGATCCCCGCGGACAATGCTGCGGCCGTCGCAATGAAGGACGCGGACGACGTCTGGACGGCCGGCGATCAGGTTTTCGCCCTCAAGGGCGGCCAGATCACCGCGAGCAAGTACTCCGAACAGATCGCAGGGCTCCCACCCAACCAGACGGTCAACCCGTCCCTTGGCGCTCCCCTAGTCGTGGCGAGCGGGTTGACCGGCGCCAAGCAGGCGTGGAGCCCGGGCCCCGGCGCCGTGCGGACCCACAGCGGGCTCACCGACTACGCCGGCGAGGTCAAGAGCTACACCGGCGACACCGCGCTGGCACTCGCCAACGACGACCTCAGAGTCGGGATCTACGGCCAGATCCACGCCGACACCGCCGACTGCCTAGCGGATGCAGGGGACGCTAAGCCGTACTCAGGAACAGCTCCGGACGACTCGGCTGTCGAGCCGGCCCCTCCTGTGGATTCGACGCCGGATCCCATTCCTACGGGGCCCCGCAAGGTCTCTGGGAAGTTCACCCTTGGAAACGGCCAGCCGGCCTCTGGTATGCCGGTCACGGTTCAGGCCACTGATGTAGCCGGTGACGGGGAGAGCGAGCCCATTCTGGGCAGTGCTACGACGGCGGCGGACGGTACTTGGTCGCTGACGGTGCCGGATACTCTGCCCGCTGCGGTGCAGGCGATTGTTGACGAGAACGGCGGCGCGCTCAATGTCACTGCGATGACCGCGGGTACGACATCATCCGGTGTCGCGGTTGTTGGCATCGATGACACGGTCGCGGCACCCGACCAGCCCTCCACGGGAGAGCCGACGGCGTTCGCGGCAGCCATCGCAGCCGATACCGATGCCCACACCACTGCGTTGATCCCTGCCGAAGACCCGACGGCAGCACCCTCGGAACCGACAGACGCGATGACTGCGAATACGTTCGCCGCAGAGACTGAGAAGAATCCGGTCGATGACGGTTCCATAGCCGCCTCCTGGCAGAGTGATAGAAGCCATCTCGCGACTGACTTTAATCCGTATCTGGTCAACGGTGTTGACACGAGTGCACTGAAGGTAACGCCCTACGGCTCGGGAACCTGTGAAACCGTGACGAGGAAGATCTCCTCCAGGATTGCCTATACGACGGTCGGTGAGGCACACGCCCACTATGATACTTTCGCGAGCTTCGACTACGACAGCAAGATGGCCACTGTCATCGACACCGCAGTGTCGTACGGATCGAACTGGAAGATCAGCGGGACAAAGTCGGTTGGGTCCAGCACAGGAATGTCGTCCGGGTTCACGAACAAAGGACCGTACTTCGGCAAGCAGTGGAAGGTCCCAGTCAGGTACAACAAAATGAAGAGCACCTACTACTGCGGTGGTGTAGCGCGCAGTTCCTGGCAGAAAATTGTTCCTGGCGGTTACGACGTCCCGCCGGGCGGCTACACCGGAAAGTACGGGAAGGACGTCAAGTACAAGGACGGGTACAAGGCGTTCCAGAAATCCAATCCCAAATATCGTGCCAAGCTCCCGCGGGGCGGATACATGCAGGTGGCAGCCGGTAGGAGCGCCAAGTGGGGTGGTGCTGCCTCTGTCTACGGTCTCAGTTTGGGCGCGTCGACCCAGCTCGACACTGATCACCGGCAGCGCATCTCAGCAGGCAACAAGCCTCAGGCGCACGACATCTGGGGCCTCAGCGATGGATTCGGGGCGGGCCGCCGTCCTAAATTGATGATGTCGTGGTAGCGGGGAGATCCGCTTCAAGAATGTCTCTTCTTGTGGCAATCGCCGCCGGAGCTTTGATCGGGTGCTCGCACGACCCAACGCCTGCCGAGCGCGCTCAAGGCGACCTCCTGGACGGCGGAATACAGTCCGATTCATTGGTTGGAGTCGATGACGCGGTGATCGGCGAGGATTTTTGGGTTGCTCTCCCCGTTCCGAGTAACAAATCCTCCCAGCCGCTTGAGGTGACTGGCGCGAAGTTCCTTAATGTCCCGCAAGGGGCCAAGCTGGTGGGCTACGGCGCGTACACACTCGAAGAGACAGACGGGCTGGCGCTCCTTACGCGCCGCGGCGACTCCGGGATGCCTGATTTTGACAAGTTGAAGAACCATCTCGATGAAGTCATTCAGGTTCCCGGAAAGAGTGCGAGCGAGACATATTACGTCGCTCACGTGAAAATCACCGGCCCGATGAATGCCAACTTTCACGGATGCAAGTTCGACTACCAGCAGGGTTCGCGTAAGTACACGCAGACCGTCAATTGCGAAGCCTCCTTGAGGCTGGCCAAGTAATTTGGAAATCGCATTCGGTGGACGACGACGGAGTGACTCTGACCGGCGACAAGAAGTCAATGGTTCGGGCCACTCCGTTGTCGTGCGCCAGCCAGTCAAGGCATCAGCCCTCTGCTGCAGGTTGGCCTAGCTGATGGCTCGTGGCTGCGTCACACGAGTCTCGCGTCCCGTCAGCGGGGCAGCCCCCTCGCTCGGGGGAGCATCATCAACTCTGAGGCGTCAGTGCGGCCTGCCATCCTGGACGGATGTCCGGCGGTGCCCAACACCGAAGCCGATGCCACCGCCGGGCGCACGGGCAGTTCCTCAGGCGGCGTCGAACCCCACAGCATCGACCAGATTTTGCACGCCCGGAGTCCGTGGGTGCTGTGTGCGCAGTTTGCTCACGATGCCCCGGATCGCTGGTCGGTCGCGGACTTCGCTCGGGGAGACCCGCACTGCCGCGAGCAGCGCGGCCGTGGTCTGCTCCGGCTTGCCGAGCTGCCACCAGGAGCGTGCGAGGTCGGTGTGCATGCGGCCCTTGCGCTCGGCGGTCGGGAACTGCCCCGCTTGCAGGGCGCGGCCTGCCTCCAGTGCGGAGCCGGCATCGCCGAGTGCCCAGTGCACGCCGACGGAGTACAGGGTCACGGAGGCCGGGGTGACCGGAAAGAGTCGGCCTGCTGGTGGGTGGTCGGGGAGGTCGCGGGCGGCTCGGGTGGCGTCGCGGATCAAGTCGAGGGCCTGCGCGCGGTCGTGTGCGACGGCCGCGGTGTACGCGGTCGTGCAGAGCATCTGCGCGTACGCCGACGCCTGCGCGTCGGTCTTCAGGCCGGTTGCTTCGATACGGGCGACGGCGTCCAGAATGTGACGTTGCGCGGCGGCAGGCTGGTCCTGGTGGCGCAGCACCATGCTCAGTTCGCGCGCGGCTGCAGCTGCGGCGAGCGGGGATCCGGACACGTCGGCGTACACGGCGGCCCGGTCCGCGGCGAGGCGTGCGCGCTCGTAGCGGCCCAGCTTCAGGAGGACCTCGGTGGTGAGGCTGTAGCAGGAGGAGAGGCGGGCGTACGCCAGATCGTCGCGGGAGCGGGCCGCGTGCTGGGCGTCGCCCAGGAGCGCCGGCAGCGCCTTCAACAGCGCGGCGTGCTGACCGGCGTCGAAGTTGGCGCGGGCCCTCGCGATACGGGCATCCAGAGGCACGGGGGAGCCGCTCGGGTCGGGCATGCTCGCGAGCGCGTCGTCGAGGGGGACGAGGAGCTGGGCGGGGGCTACGAGACCGGCAGCAGCCAGCAGGGTGCGGCGGCGCAACGGGTCCTCCTCGGTTCGTGGACCTTCCGGCGGCGCCATGTTAGTGCTCTGACGGCCACTCAGTCCCAGTGACGCGGACAAGACCGGCTCAGGAACACCCACCTCACCGGCCGCTGCCTGTAAGACCGTCAGATCCCTTACCCGGCGCGCCTTCTCCAGCCGGCAGACGGTCGAGGCGGAGTACCCCAGACGCATGGCCAGGTCAGTCTGCGTCCACCCCCGGTGCTCACGGCCGACTCGCACCAGGCCGCCAGAGTCGCGCGCCTCGACCAGCGCGCGCACGCGCAGCGAGTTCCACAGCGGATCGACGAGCATCACGCCTCCTCACCCGACCGGGGATCTACCAATGTAGGCACCCGTTGACACCCGGTCGACGGTTCTTGCAGATGATGCAAACCCCTTGCGGCCTCCGACGACCGATCACCAACTGGTGCAAGGGAGCGGTTCTCTGGAGGTGCAGCCCCGCCCGAAGCGAGGCCCGACACCACGGAGGAACGCCATGACCACCACCGCAGTGGAAACCGCTGTCCGCGACCCGCGGTCGTACGTGAAGCGCGACGTCTGGGACCGGGAGATCGAGCTGCTCATGCGCGACAACCCCGTCGACGAGATCATGGCCAACCGGCTCTTCGGCGCCGCCGTCTCCTACCTCGTCGTCGCGATGGAGAAGTGGGGCCAAGGCCTGGAAATGTGCTGCGGCCGCCTCGTCGACCTGGCCGTCCACGCCTTCATCCTCGACACCCGCAACTACCGCGAGTTCTGCCACCTGCACTTCGACGGGAAGTTCCTGGAACACATCCCGGAGATCGCGTTCAAGTACGACGGCAGCGTGGAGCGGACCGCGCAGATCATCGCCGACGCCGGCTTCGACGTCGACTGGAAGCTGTGGGAGCGGGACTACGGCAAGTGCGGCCCCTGCTCACCGGGGGCGAACTGCCACTGATCGCTGATCACAACCCGTCGGGTCCGAGAGTGCCATGGGCGCTCTCGGACTCTTCTGCGTCCACAACCGGGTGACTTCGGGACAATCACCGGTGCCGTGGAGGGTCGCGTCGATAGCGTGTCGAGCTCGCCGACACCCGTCGCACGATCCTCCCGAGGAGCTCCATGCCCCACGCGCCCCTGACCAGGCCCGAGTACTGGGACAAATACAAGCCGCACAAGGGCGACGGTGAGCAGCTGGCCCCGGCTATCGGCCGGTTCGATTGGACCCAGTACGACGGCCACGGCCCCGGCGCGGAGATTCTCGGCCGACCCCGCACTGCACTGGAGCTGGGGCCGGCCGAAGGGAAAGAAGCTGCCCACCTCGCCTTCCAGGGGACGGTCGTCACCGGCATCGACTTCTCGCCCGTGCAGGTCGATCGCGCCCGCGCGCTGTGGCACAACACCCCACGGCTGGACTTCCACCACGGAGAGGCCTGCGACTACTTGTCCACAACACCGTCCCGGTGGGATGCCATCTACTCCGTGTGGGGAGCCGTCTGGTTCACCGACCCCGACGATCTCTTCCCGCACGTCCTCAAAGCTCTGACCCCGGGCGGCGTCTTCGCGTTCTCGCAAGCCGAACCCTCAGCAGACGTCCACGGGCCCCAGCAGATGCACGGCAAATGGCTCGAAGGGCGCGAGCGCGAACTGACCGTTCTCCGCTGGCAGTACCACCCCGACACCTGGGCCGACATCCTCAAGCGCCACGGTTTCATCGACGTCGACGCGCGCATCATCGGGGCACCCACAGCCGGCAAGCTCGGCACTCTCCTCGTCCGGGCATACGCTCCGAGCTGACGGGAGTAGAGCGCACCGTCAGCCGATTCTGAGGAGGCTCCGCATGGTCGAGAGACTGCCCCCTGCTCTCCAGCAGATTTTCGACGTGGATCTGGCTCGAAGTACCGAACGCTATGGGCCAGTTCGGCACGGAATCGAGTTCGTCACCGAAGGCGGAACGACGGTCGCGGAGTTCGTCTCAGAGGGCTACCTGAACGCTCCGGCGGTGGGGCAGCGGATCAGGATCCACGGGGTCCGCGTCATCGTTCTGTCGGTCGACGTGTCCTACGAGGCGACGGAGGACGGGGCGCCTGCGGTTTCCGCATCCGTCGTTGTGGGGGCCGAGGCAGACGAGTGATCCTCGTCTTCGTCATGGCGGGGGCTGGTATCGGATGCGATCAGTGCTTCCGCTGGAAGCGCATCAGACCGTCGCCACGCCCGTAGTTGGGTCCTCGCGGAGCGTCTCGCATGGCCATGAAGTAGGAGAACCGCCCGAACGTCCATCGCCCGTTCTGCGGGTCGCAACGGACATGACCCGCTTCGTACACGGCTGTCAAATTGCCGCGGATCGAGTCGGGCCGCGGTTCGCTCCGCCACCGATGCCCGGGGCAGCTCAGCTCGCCTGCCCGGTAGAGCTCGTCGATCACCGCGTCCAAGACGTCGATGGCCTGTGCCTCATCGCCCTCAAGGAGGGCTCGCGGCATCCGGTTGAGCACCCCGCATATCTCGATCGGTCCACCGGTGTAGGTCTGCTCCGCGAATGCGGCAGCGACAAAGGCATCCTGCACGGACGCTCACCCCCTACGTCGGCCCATCGGCCAATCGATCAATTCGCTCCGTGCAGCGCGGCCCCTCCGCGTCCCCGAACCGCCACCGCCTCGCACTCCGAATCTGACACGCCTGCCCAGCCTTCACCAGGCCCGAGAGCCTTGCCGACTGAGGCACCCTCGGTCAGATCGTCAGGATTCCATTACGCCATAGCACCGGCCTGCCGAACCCGAGTCACAGTGACGGTGACGTGACGTGTGGTCCCGGCGAGCACTTCGACGAGGAGCCCGTCAGTGACGGTGGTGTACGGCTCGCCGTCCTCGCTGTGCACTACCCGCGGTTGGACTAGGTCGGGCAAGGCGCGGGCGACAGCAACGCGCACCGCGGTGGTGAGGTTGCGCGAGCGCGCGGTGCGCCCGTCGGGCAGGCGCACCACCAGATGTGTGGGCCTCGCGACGGTTCCCACGAACCCGATGACCAGGGCGTCGACTGTGTCGGCATGCCGGATTTTGAGCCAGGCGCGGCGGCCGCCCGGGTAGGACTGATCGAGGCGTTTGATGACGAGGCCTTCGATGCCCTGCGTCCGCAAGACTTCCCACCACAGGCGCGCTTCCACCGGGTCAGTGGTCATGGGGGTCGCCTGGATCGGCGGACCGAGCGGGTCGAGCACCTTCAAGAGCAAGGCGCGCCGCTCGGAGTACGGGGCGGCGCGAATGGCGTCGTGGTCCGGGTGCGCGAGGACATCGAACGCAGCGAAGGACGCGGGGCTGTCGCGGACGAGGGTGAGGCCGCGGGCATGCCCAGCGGCGGCACGCGCCTGCACCGCACTGAAATCCAACCGACCATCCCGGTAGACCACGATCTCCCCGTCCAAGATCACCCCAGGTGGCAGCGCCAGGGCGGGGACGGCCAGATCCATCCACGCCGACGTAATCTCCCGGCCAGTTTTCGACCGCATCACCACCCCCGGCTCGCCGTCCAGACGCTCGATGACGCCGCGGTGGCCGTCGTACTTCGGCTCGTATGCGAGCCCCTTCGCGGTGGGGAGGGTGTCGACGGAGGCGGCCAACGCAAGGGCGAACGGTGCGGCCATGATCAGACGGCCCGCAGATGACGGCCGCGGCCGTAGTAGCGGGTACGGGAGGCGGCCGCGTGCAGCTGGTCGGCCAGGTGCATCGCCATCCCGGCAGACATGCGCGTCTCCGGCTCGGGGAGACCGGCGATCGCTGCGAGCTCCTCACGCGCTGCCCGGACGTCCGCCAGCGTGCCGCCCGCGTTCTCGCCGTCGCCGACGGCGGCCGCCAATGCGTCGAGCGCCTCCTCGACTGCGTCACGGTCCGTGGCCCACGCCGCAGCGAGGCCATCGAGAGCCAGGGCGGCTACATCCTCGGAGCGCAGAAAGACGTGCAGCCGCAGGTCGTCGGTTCGGGCTGAGGGGTGACGGGTCACCGGTGCCTCCACACGTGAGCCCCGTCTTCCACGGTAGGTCGCTACGTCTCCGGGCGCGCGGCGGTCCGTCCTGCTCAGGGCTGGGGTGCCGCCAGGCGTCGCGGCGGGTACCGCCGGGGGACGTCGGGCTCCGGGTCGCACACCTGGCAGAACGTGATCTCCGGGATGTCGAAAACCTGGGATGCCATCCCGTCAGATGCCTCGATGCCGCCTCGCTCCAGCGGGCAGGTCGCACGGTGGAGGAGGGCCGGCGCGCCGCCGTTGGGGTCGCGCATCGGCTCCAGCCTCCACCGGACGCCGCCGGCCGCCTGGGCTGAGGCGAGGTCGCGGGCGTCCCGCTCCTGCGCGGCGGCCAGGGCGGCGCGCACTTCGGCGAGCTGGAGCTCCAGGTACCGCTCCAGAGTGATCAGGCGGATCACGTCCCGAGGCAGGGCGCTCACAGCACACCGAGCTCGACGTCGGGCCGGCACTGCGGGCAGGCTTCTGCGCCTTCGGTCAGGGCGTTCAGGGCCTGCTGGCGGGAGAGCGTGCCGGCCCGGGCGTGGTGGGGGTTGGCGCCCCAGCAGGCGTCCGCGTGCGCGCCGATCGTGGTGTGCAGGGTCGGACTGCCTCGCCCTGCGGATCGCTGGAGGATCCACTCCGGGGGCGGCAGTTTTGCGCGTTCGTGGCGGATCTGTTCCTCGCCGGCTCGGCGTTCGGCGTCGAGGATCCACCGCTGGGTGCGCGCCAGATCGCGCTCCTGGACCCGGGCCAGGAAGCGCAGCGCAGTGAGGCGCTCAGCAGCAGATACTTCGGACACATGTTCGAGTGTAGGTGGCCGAGTCCACACCCCGCACCCCCGGCGCCGATGCCTGTGCCATCGACGAATGCGCTCAAGCCGATGCGCGGGCCGCCAGGGACTACTAACTTGGGCTGCCAAGCAAAGGGGGCGCCGATGGACCCTGCGTGGATCGGCCTGGGGGGCACAGTGGTCGGCGGCCTCATCGCTACCGGAGGCGCGATGGCTCTACAGCGGCGCAAGGAAAAGGCCGAGGTGTCGCAAAGAGTCGTAGAGGCCGTGACCTTGATCGGTAACGTACGGGTCACCGCCTTTGAGTGGATCTACTGCCTCAGGTACGTCACGAAGACCGCCGCGGCGGGTCGGTTTGTCGAGCTCCCATGGTTCGATGAAGTGTCAGCCGAGCTGCGGAAGCAGGTCCATCAGGCGATGGCTGCAGTCGGCCATCTCGGGCCGGAGGACCTGTTCTACAGCCGCTTCGCCGAATCGCTGCGTTCCATGGAAGCCGAGGTGCGAGGCATTATCGCCAACCGGTCACAGGACCAAGCCCATGAGGTCTTGTTGCGTACCGAATCCTTCGCGGTCCTCTTTTCCGTGCGGCGAGAAGTCACGACAGCGATGATCAATGACGTCCTGAAGGGACGTTGGATCACTCCCAACGACTGACATGGCGGATGTAACGACTGCCGCTTACGCAGGATGTGGAAGCGCCTGGCGACCTAGGCCCGCAGGAGACTCTGTGACACGGAGCATGGCTTCCCTCGACGACTTCCCAGAGGCCCGCCGCGAGGGGCTGCTCTGGCACTTCGCCGAGCAACTCGACTACTACGACATCGACCACATCGTGCACATCTCCGCAGGCGGCACCTGCGGCGGGGGACCGTACTGGGGCGAGTCCTGCCCACGGTGGGAGGAGCTGCAAGGCCCACGGTTCTTCGATCCAAGTCACGACGTTGGTGCCATACGCCAGCAACTGGCCTTCCGCTGGGGTGACATGTGCTTCACGTGCCTCACCGCCATCCCAACGGCGCTGGACCATGACCACATATCCGGGCTCGTCCGGGGGCTCCTCTGCGGCGACTGCAACACTCGGATCGAGGAGTGCTTCCACGTCGCGGGGTGTCCGTTCGCCGACTACCTCAACGCCCCGCCGGCAGCACCCTTAGGTCTGCTCCACCCACGGCATGGTGAGCGAATCCGACGTCAGCGAGCGAAGGCGAAACGCCTCGGGTTTCACCCACACAAGGCGTACCGCGATGCCCCAACCTGACCAGCTGTGTCGGAGCGAACTACTAGTACGGGAGCAGTTGGTAGATCCACTGGGAGCTCTGGTAGTTGGAAGCCCACATCATCCCCCGCAGGGGTGGAGTGCAGCCCGCCCCGGAACCGACCCAGACTCGCGGGCGTCGCCGCCAACATGGCGACGATGACGGAACAGCAGATCACAGACGCCCTGGGCCGACCCGGCCTCCTGTGCGTGGAGATGACCGCACTCGACGAGGACACCATCCGAACCGCAGCCCAGACCGTCACAGACCTCTGGCAATCACCCGGCATCGGACACCTCTGGCGCACACCCGGCCACGACGGCGTGCGAGCCCGCATCTGGGCCGACGTCACACCCGAACCCGACGGCTGGCACACCGGCCAACTCCGCCTCTTCAACCACACATGAGCGAGCGAGTTGCGCACGTTCTCTACGAAGACGAACTTGCCCTTGTAGAAGGCGCCCTTGAGCGTGCGCGAGTGGACGCGGCCTTGGAACTTCGCGACCACCACACCGGGTGGCCTGGTGAAGTGTGGAGTAGAAGTCCGGGATGCGCAGACTCCTACTCCACCTTCTGGATCATGGTGCGGTTTGGGTGGGGGTTGGGCCCTGGGCCGGCCGATGCACGTGCACAGTGATTTGTATGGGGCTGGGCGCGAGCACCGAGGCTGGGGCCGCTGCGGGTGCAGGCTGCCCAGCCTGCGGGTCTGGCGCGGTGCGCGTGAACTGGGCCAGAAGCAACGAGGCGGGTGCGATCAGCGATGCTCCGATTCCTCCTGCTGCCTGCGCTTCCGCAGAATGCCCAGTCAGGGCGAGGAGAGCCATGGCTGGCACGCTGAAAACCACCGCACTTAACACGACGTAGATCACCCAGCGACCAGAGCGTTGTCCTACCCCTGCGGTACCGTCAGATGTTGTCAAGGCACCTCTCTTCCTTCGCGGTGGGGCGGTTTCCGATGACAGGCGAAGGGGAGATCTCGAATCGCAGCTGGCCCGCCAAAGCATGGCCGCGGTTCGAGATCTCACTTCGTCACCGGAGCGTCGTAGCGACGCAGGGACAGTCTGTCAGCCGTGACTGACACTCGGTGCGAGTCGAACAGCGCACGGTTGTCGCCTAGCTAGGCAAGTCCGTCACGGTCGAAGCAATCGATCTACTTCGCTTGAATCAGTCGGCGCATTCATGAGAAGGCCAGGCCCGCACCGGTCACCGCGACACCGACTTGTAGCTTGACCTGGGCGATCGGCCGGCTCCGCCGCGATCGTCACGTCTGTGCGTCGCCGCCTCCGCACAGAGCACGGCGTACTGATTCAAAGGTTCTTGATGCGGTTGACGAGCTTGGTGGCCTGGCACTACGCACAGCGCGGGGATCTTGCCGCCGACGTCCACCATGATCGTGGGGATGCTGGTCGGAGGAGAGCACAACCGGGTTGACAACGCAGAGCGAGACGAAGGTGTGGAAGTACTCCTCCTGCGTCAAGGACTTGCCCACGACCGGTTGCATGTCCATGGCGTTCGAGCGAGATGTCATGGCCGGGCAGGATGGCCACATACTTGTAGAACTCATCGCCCTTGTAGTCGCGGACGGAGTTGATGACCTCTGTGGCCCGCCCCTCGACTCCGAAGCACAGACCAGACCGGGGAAGGGCCGAGTTGAGCAGCCTTGTGGCGCGGCCCCGGGCCACGATGGCGTACACGCCCTTGGGCCAACGTAGCCTCCGCCCCTAATGACTGGGAGGGGCGCCGGCAAACCCCCGTCTCGTCGACCACGACTAACGACGTCCAGCCTCAGCTACACCCGGCTAGCGCCCCGCCGTATATGACCCCGGCGACTGTCGTACGCATCGATGGCATCCGCTCGCGCGGGGTCAGATTGAGGTGGATCATTGAAGTTGGGGGAAGTTTCAGGAGGCTCGTTATGCAAGCGCCTACAGAGGCTCTCCTAATGAAAATCGAAGGGATGCCGCATGAGTCGGAAGCCGACTGTTTGCATGCGCTGCAAGTGGTGGAAGCCGCGATCCTCAACAGCGGAGCCCTGAAACCTGTGCGTGAGCACGAAGACCCAGAAGATGAACTGGTGGACGTCGAATGCTGGGGCGCCTTGGCCTCCTACGTGGTGGCCAGTACTTACGCGCCAGCGTCACCCATGCGCAATGGAAGTTGGGCCCGCTCGGTCGGTGCCGCGCTCCGTCGGATTACCAAACTCTTGGGTGTCGCCTTGGCGGAAGTTGCACAGTGGCTTGAGGCTGCGGAGTGGTCTCTCACGATCTCATTCCCATGGGGCATCGGCGTGTCCTTGACCTGGCCGGTCAAGGCAGCAGGCTGACAACCGGTCGCGGCTGTCGTAGTAGCGGTGCCCGACTGCGCTCCTACTGGCCGCTGTCTGCTTCGGGTTGCTCAGTTGCTCGCTTCTCCTTCGCCCGCTTGGCCTGACCGGACGATTCATCGGCGAGGATCTGGCGTACGCGTCCGAAGCTGATCCCGAGCAGCACTCCGATCTCTCGGTACGAGAGACCGTGCCCCTCGTCGTGTAGCTCCGCGATCGCCTTCTTCCGCATCTCGCGGACCTTGGCGTGTGCACCTGGCCACTCGTCGAGGAGCTCCGTTAGGCGTAGCGCTCGCTCCTCTGCGTCGCCGCTGGCGCCGAGTCCGTCGATCGTGTCGAGCACTCGTCGCACCTCCTCGTCCGGCGTCTTGTCCGCCGCGTCGTCCGCCACGCTCACTCCTTGCTCTGGGAGCGCGGCCTTCCCCGGGCCTCGCGTGTAGGGTACCCTGCACACAGGTTGGGTGGTAGCCACGCTGCCACTAGATCAACAACAAGCCCCCGGCCCGGCGCTCGAACGCCGTATGGGCCGGGGGCGCCCACCCTCACAGTGACGAAAGGGCAGGCAATGCCCGAGCGTACCGATCACCAGCCACCACCAGAAGGCGCGCACCGTGTACTGCCGGGGCCGAGCTACGCCGCGCAGATGCTCCTCGTGACCGCGCGGATTCTCGAGATGACGCCGTTGTTGCCGTTGTTCGCGCCGGTGTTGGACGAGGCGTTGCGCATCGCGGCCGCCGCGATCCTGCACCGTGTGCCGGCCGTCGTCGAGCAGGACGCCCTCCGCCTCGCTACCGCCGCCCTGCCGCCCGTCCATCCCGGGGAGACCTGCGGCGAACACGCCATCAGGCTTCGCACTACGGCCGGTTGGAAGCCTCCGGAGGACGAGGCCGTCGTGGCCGAGCTCCACCGCCTGGCCGACGCCGACTACGCCGCCAACGCCAGCCAGCGCGCCAACACGGCCCACCGCACCCACGACCTGGTCCTCCACGCCGCCGAGGGCGGTGCGCGATGACCGACTGGACTCCCGTGGTGGAGATGCTCGACAAGGTTGCCGGTCTCCTCGACGAGGACGCCGCGCTCGACCCCGACGGGGCCGTACGCCTCGCGATCTGGGGTAGCCCCAACATCCCCTACCCCGACGACGACAACGCACCCGGCACCGAGCTCTTCGACGCGGTCGAGAACCTCATCGAGGGCTACATCGCCAACCAGGACGGCCACGACTGCGGCGACGGCATCGACTGGATCCCGGCCGACCGCGCGGCAGCCGCATGCCGCGCCGAGGCCGCACGCTTCCGCTCGCTCGGGTACGGCAACTGATGGGCCTCCTGGACCGGTTCCGCCGTGAGGAGTCCGACACCACCCGCTACCCCGGCCACCCGATCACCGGCTCCGGCCAGCGCCGCGCCTCCCATCGCAGCCGTGGCGTTCGCCGTGCGGCGGACGCAGGCCAGGCCTGGGAGGACGGCGACCGCGAGCGCGAGCGCACCCGCGGCTGGAACCGCTCCCGCCGCTGATCACCACCCCCTGACCGGCCGGGCCCGCGCCCCAGACCATGCCCGCGGACCCGGCCCCCTGCTGCTCCTGGAGGAGCACCGTGACCCTTGACCAGCTCACCCCGTGGGCGGTCCACCACCCCGTGCTGACTGCGACCGGGGCCGGGACCCCCCTGGTCCTCACCGTGGCCCTCGCGTGGGCCGCCGTACGCGCAATCCGTAAGTCGGCGCAGCCCGCGTCCGTGCGGGTCGCCGCGGTCGGCGCGATCGTCTGCACCGGGTACACCGCTGACACCAGCTGGCGGTTCGCAACCGACTACCTCGGCATGACCGACTTCAACGAGCGTGCCGTGATGTTCGCCGCCGCTGAGATCGCGCTTCTCGCCTGTGCCCTCATGGCTCGCGCGAACAAGGCCGCCACCGCCACGGCCACCGAGGCCGGCACCACCGGCGTTCCCGGTGCCCTCGTCTGGGTCATCACCGGCGTGCAGGTCATCCCGGCGTACGCCGAGTCAGGCCCCGTGGGCGGCACCGTGCGCGCGGCTATCGGCCCCATCCTGGCCGGTCTCCTCTGGCACCTCGCCATGGGCCTGGAGATCCGTATCTCCCGTCCGACCGCCCTCGACTCCGCGCTGCTCGCGCAGATCGGCCGGGAGCTCCGCGAGCGTCTCCTGTCCCGCCTGGGCCTGGCCGTCAGGAACCGCACGGCGGAGCAGATCAGCCGCGACCGGGCCATGGTGCGCGCGGTACGTCTCGCGTCCCGCCGCCGACTGTCCCCGCTCGGGGCACACCGCCTCGCAGCCGCCGTCACCCGCTCCAAGGCCGGCAGCGACGGGGAGCAGCGGCACATGCTGCTCCAGGAGCTCGCCGCGCGCCGCACCGCGGGCGAGTTGAGGACCGTACCTGTGACGTCGCCCTGGGTGTACTCGGATGTACCTGAGGCGTACCCGGCGACGCTGCTCGGTGTGACGGGGGCGCAGCTGCGGTCCATGGATCCGCTTGAGGCGGTGCTCCTGGTGCAGTCCGCGCATCCGGGTCTGGGTCCGGCCGACCTCGCGTCGCTGACGACCAGGTACGGCGTACCTGTCTCGGAGACGATGGTGCGGATCGCGACGAAGGCGCCCTGGCCGCCGCCGACGCCGGCGCCGTTCCCTGGGGTGCCGGCGGCGCCTGTACTCGCCGATGTACCTGACCATGTACTTGGCTCTGGCCTGGTGCTCGACCTTGCGCCTATGGGCTGCGGGCCGTCGGTGATGGCCTCCCAGGTACCTGTACCTGCGTCCCATCCAGCGCGTGCCCAGGTACACGCCCAACTGCCGTACCCGCCCGACCTGGACGACTGCTGCGGCGAAGAGGGCGCAGCCCCGGAGGACAGCTCCGCGCCGCGAAAGGACCCCGGCCCCGAGGGTGTACCTGAGCCTGTACCTGGCGAACCCGAGGCCGTACCTGAGCCTGTACCCGATGTACCTGAGAACGACGACGAGCACCTCCTGCGCCGCGCTCGCATCGTCGACCAGGCGCACCGCGCAGCCCACAGTCGGCCCGCGTCAATCCGGCTCCTGAAGCAGGAGTTGCACATCGGGCAACCGAAGGTCGAGACGATCCGGCTCGCGCTCGCCCGGGAAGTCGAGGAGACCGCAGAAAAGGCGGTCATCGCCCGACTCGCTCAGACCATGGGGGAGCCGGGCAAATGATCCTCGCCCTGATCGTCTTCCCGATGTGTGCGCTGCTGGCCGTGGCGGCCTTCATGGCGCTGGTCCCGGAGGGGATCCGTACAGATCTTCTGCCTGCCGTCCGGACCGTCGCCGCCATCTCCGCCGCTGTGGTTTTCATCGCTCGGATCTGGGGCGGTCATGGCTGAACCGATCACCTTGCGCGATCTCGCCGACGCCTGGCACGTCGTAACGCTCCTCGGGCTCACCAGCCCAACGGCAGCCACAGTCACAGACGCCACGGCCGTGCTGCTGATCGCCCTCGCACTTCAGCGCCATCAGATTCGCCCCGCACTCACCCTGGCCGCCACGACCACTGTGTCGCTGGCCGCCGCGACTCTCCTGTGAGCCACCGTGTCCCAACCCATCATCCCGACCCGGGTGATCCCTGCCGGTCAACCACTGCCACAGCCAGTGGCGGTGCCGCCTCCTCCGCCAACTCCTCCTTCGCTGCCACCGCCAAGTCCCCCGGCGCCACCCCCTCCGCCGCCTCTGCCCTCGTGGTGGTCGGTCCCCCCGCCGCCTCCGCCGCCGGTCGTACACGTCACCGTGCACATGCCCGCTCCGGCTGATGGGGGTCCCGTTGCGGTGCCCGACCTCGAGCCCGGGGTGCGTTGGTGGTCCCGGGTTCGGCCTGGGTACAACCTGGCATTGATCGTCTGCGGTCTGCCGCTGACCGGGCCTTGGGCTGTGGCCGTGCGGTCATGTCGCGACGAGGCCGGGCTCAGTGCCGCGTGGGTCGTCGCCCTGGTGCCGCTCGTGATCGTCGCCTGGGCCGACAACATCTACCGGGCCGCGGCTGCGGGAGCCCACCCCGATCTATGGGGGCCGAAGATCCGCGCCGCTGCCGCCCGGATGCTCCTGTGGTCCGTCGCCCTCGCGACCGCCCTCACGCTGCCGATTGCCACAGTTGTCTACGCGCTGACCGGAGTCCAACCATGAACTCTTTGGCTGCAGGGTTTTCCGGGTTCACGAGTGTCGTCGTGACCAATGCTGGTCTGGGGTTGGGGGTCGCACTCCTGGCCATCGAGCACGTGAAGTGGTGGCGCGGCGGCGGTGGTGGTGTGCCGGCGGCTCCTGGCGGGTTGCACAAAGGCAGTGCGGCCCCGGCGGGACGGGGCCGGGATCCGGTGGTTCTGGCGCAAGTCTGGGGTGGCGTCGCGTTCGGCGCGATCATGGTGGGTTGCCCAGCCGGACTCCTCGGCAGCATGGCGGGCATCTTGCGCTGGGGCGGCAACGGTCTGGGCGGCATGGTCATGGCCGTACTGACTGGCAAGCACGGGACGAGCGTGGCAACCAGCTCCGCGCCGAGTCTCGATTCCGACGGGGCCGTCATCGTCACCGCGCTCGTCTTAGCGCTCATCGTTCTCCGTAAGTCGTTCAGCAAGCTCATCAGAACCCGGTTCCGCACGGGCGTATGGGCGGGGACGCTGCTGACCATCGGCACAGGCGTTTTCGCGTACATCGGGACCGTCACCGTGCCCGGTGTGAACAGCCTCGGTGCGTGGATGCTGGGGACCCTCGTGCATGGGTCTCCGGTATGAGCACCGCAGAGTGGTTGCGCGACGCTGTGCGGCGGATCAGTCGGGGTTCGGGCCGCCTGTGTTGGCTCCTTGCGAGCAGGGGAGCAGCGTTGGGGCGCCGATGGTGGCGCTCGACCTCGGCATGGGTTGGTGAGGCCTCGGGGCTTGCGTGGGTGCTGCGGGTGGTCCTGCTTCTGGCGGCGGCCGCGTTGTCCCGGAAGATCGTGCTGCATCTCGGCGCGGCTGTTGCGCGGCGGATCGATGCGGCGGCCTGGGTGATGTGGCCGCTCGTCGTGGTGTGGTGTGTCGTCGCGTACCGGATCGGTCACCCCGATTGGCAGCCGAAGGACAAGTCCGGGGCGGCCGAGGAGGGTTCGGCTGAGCCTTCTGAGGCGGCTGCTCCCAGCGACGCGGAGCCCGTGCTTCCTGTCGTGTCGGTGGGTCCTTATCTGCCCAACATCCAGGACCTCAGGGAGAGCGTGGCCCGGGTCGGTACCCCGCACGCCCACATCAGTGTGCTCGCGGTCGACCTTGGCACGACGGCGGAGCGTGTCCGTGAGGCGCTCAGTCGGTGGGGTGTTCCGGTGGAGCCCGTGCGGATGCGTGGTGGGGGCTCATCGACCGGGGTGAAGGGGGACCACCCAGCCCTGCTCGTCGCTGCGAATCGTGTTGTTGCCGCAGGTCAGCCCACGAACAACAACAGCAACAACAGCACGGAGGTTGAGCACGGAGAGGGGTTGTCGATCATCCGGGACCGTTCACACGGCCACCGTTGGCACGTCATTCCGCGCCCGCTCCCCGAAGATCCACCGGCCCGGTAGGGCCGGCCCGAAGATCCTGGGGTTGGTCCCTCGCCTGTAGTCGACCGTCGTCCCCGGGCCCGATGTCCGTTTGACCTACGAGAGGATCCAGATCATGAGCGAGCGTGTGAGCGTCAAGGTTCTGTTGTTGTTCGGCGAGATGGCCGAGATCGTGGCGGATGCGCCTGACGCGGGTGATCCGGAGCGGTATCCGGCGTTCGAGATCGCGGCGGCGGTGGGTGTGGAGGATCTGGCGGAGTTGCCGGGGATGCGGTTGACGGCTCTGGTTGGTGTGGGTGATCGCTTGTTTGGGTGGCAGCGGGCGGAGTAGCTGGTGGGGGCGGCTTCGGGCTTTCGGGTTCGGGGCCGTTTCCTTGGTCCAGAGTGTTGCAATTCAATACTCCATGGTGCATACTGGACCCAAGAGGGACAAGGGGCCGCGAACCCCAACTCCCCGCCACCAACCGAAAGGACGGACAATGTCCGACTTCGAAGAACAGTCAATGAGGAAGCTCTCCTCACACCTGAGCCTCACGTACACCGCACTGGTGACCGTGTCGAAGTTCCTCCCCATTCCGGTCAGCCTGCCGACCGGGCCGATCAGCAACATGGAGGCGATTCCGGCGGTCCGACGGGCGATGGCTCTCATTGAGGACCAGCCGCTCCCGGAGGACGTTCAGGCCGAGCTGAACGCCGCATACGCGTTCTGGCTCGCAGCCATGGACGTGTACGCGCTCCTGGCCACTCAGGAGTTCCACCCCGCTCGCGCCATGTCGGCGGCGGCCTGCCTGGTTCAGGTCGAGAGCGTGGTTCTCGACCTCGCGGAATCGCTGCAGGGGCTGGGCGACTAACCGTTTGACCGGCTGCCCCCTCCGTCGAGTTGGAGGGGGCAGCTGCATTCCCTCTCCCTTAAGTGTTGTCTTTCAATACTCCGTTAGGGCATAATGGAGAGCAGGAGGAAGGGGCCGCGAACCCCAACCTCAACCACCAACCGAAAGGACGGACCACATGTCCGACGAATACGAGAACCGGTCGATCGCCTCGCTCCGGCGCCTGCGCGACCTCTACGCGATGCTGCTCATCGCCTTCGGGAAGCTCCCCATCCCGGTAGCCCTCCCGACGAAGTTCGAGGGTTACACGCAGATTCAGGCGGCGGTCGAGCGCGCATACGCGCTCCTCCCGGAGCAGCCGATGACAGGGCGGGCGCGCGATCTGCTTTCCACGGCGGCGCTGTACTGGCTGACGGCGGCCGAGATGGTGATCGCCTACGAGATCGACCACAAGGGATACAAGGCAGATGCCGTGATTCTCTCCGTGATCGCCGGTGAGAGCTACGTTCACGACTTCTTCCACCTCGGAGAGGGTGAGATCTAGCCGCACCTGAAGCGCCCCCGGTCGGCCGGGGGCGCTTTCGCGTGTCGAGAATCCACCCCCGTGAATGTTGCCTTTCAATACTCAAGTAGGGCATAATAGAGCCCAAGAGGGAAGGGGCCGCGAACCCCGACCCACCACCAACCGAAAGGACGGACCACATGTCCGACTACCAGGACGACATCATGGGCGGCCTTGGCGCCCACATCGCCAACGTCTACGGCAAGCTGGGCGCGATCTGCGCGGCACTGCCGGTGCCGATCGCCCTTCCGCACGGCATTGTCAGCAACGTCGAGGTCATCCCGGCCGTCCGCAGGGTCGTTGAGCTCGCCGAGGAGATTCCGCTCCCCAGCGATCAGGCGTCGCAGCTCCTCACCAGTGCGATCGGCCTGCTGGCCGCGATCGACCTGTTCGGCCTTCTCGTCCAGGGCGACTTTCACGAGGTGCGCGCCTTGTGCGCCGTCGCGAACCTGATGAACGCCGACGAGGCTGAGGCGGAGCTCCTGCTCTGGCTGACCGAGCAGGAGGGCTAGCCGCGAGCGTGGCCCCGGCATTCAGCCGGGGCCACGCTTCACCATCACCCCGGACCTCACACGCCGAGGCCGGGGTGATTCCTTACCCTGAAGTGTTGCCATTCAATACTCCATCGGGCATACTAGAACCAAGAGGGAACGGGCCGCGAACCCGAACCCCACCACCAACCGAAAGGACCGAAATCATGGCCGACGAAACGGACGCCACCTACGAGGCCCTGATGGCCCGCCTTGGACAGTTCGCCCAGGCACTCGCCTTCTCCCTCACGGAGATGCCCCTCTCGATCACCCTCCCGGACGGCATCGTCTACCTGGTCCGCGACATCCGCCCCGCGCTCATCCGCGCGTACGACCTCATCAAGGAAGAGCCCATCCCGGACAGCGTGAAGGTCTCCGCCACTTCGGCGGTCCTCTACTGGCTCTCCGCGATGGACATGACCATGATCTACAGCACCACCGGCGAGCACTTCCGAGCGGACGCCGCCACCCTCCACCTGCTGGCCGGTGAGATCCACCTCTACCAGCTCATCGAGTGGGCCATCGACCCCGAGTCGTACAACCCGCCCACCAGCTGACGCACACACCGCCCCCGGCACCCAGCCGGGGGCGGCACCCCCCGCACCGACCCCAGACAGCACAAAGACCGACAGGCCCGAGCCGAAGCCCAGACACCCCCAGAGGGGTGCTCGCGAAAACCTGCCGGTCACCACCGACACCTCGAAAGGATCGGAACCACCAATGGTAGCCAACCCAGACCAGACGGGCGAGACACTCCAGCAGATCGCCGACCGCCACGGCCGCGCCTACAACACCCTCAAGGCCCAGTGGTCCCGCCACCCCGCCTGGCCGGACCACATCGGCAAGGAGGGCCGCTTCTACACCTACGATCCCGCCGCCGTGGACGCAGTGATCGCCGAATACTTCAGCCGGCCCCCAGTGACCTTGGAATCTCGCAGGCTGTACACAGCCCGCGAGATCGAGGAGCTCACCGGCATCAAGGCAGTCACGATCCGCGCCGACGTCTCCCGAGGCCGCTGGCCCGCGCCGGACGACATCTCCGGTCGCGCCCACCGCTGGGCCGGGGCGACCGTCAAGGAGGCCCTCAAGGGGCGTCGGGCGTACGGGCAGAGCTGACCGCCTGGGAGGTCGCGGTCAAAGCTCAGCACATCACCACGGAACAAAACACTCAGAAGCAATCGAAATGAAGCGTCAAAGTACATAAAATTGCGCATGGTGGGCATTCCAGAGCCAGGCCTCAACCGGAGACCGTGCACCGACTCGCTCGCACACCGCGCACGCGATCGCACGAAAGCAGCCCGATGCCCACCTGGACCCTGCACCAAGGCGATGCCTTAACTGGCCTCCCCACCCTCAACACCCTTGTCGACGCCGTCATCTGCGACCCGCCGTACAACAGCGGCGGCCGCACCATGACCGAACGAACTAGCCGCACTGCCCGCGAGAAGTACATGACGGAAGGCGGCCGCAACCACGGCCACGACCTCGGTGACTTCACCGGCGAAAACCGCGACCAACGCTCCTACCTCGCCTGGCTCTCCCTCATCCTCGCCGAGTGCCACCGCCTCACCCGCCCCGGCGGTGCAGCCCTCGTCTTCACCGACTGGCGACAGCTCCCCGTCACCACCGACGCGCTCCAGGCAGCCGGATACACCTGGCGCGGTGTCGCCGTCTGGCACAAGCCCATCGCGCGCCCCCAGCCCGGCCGCCTCCGCCAGGAGTGCGAGTTCATCGTCTGGGGCAGCAACGGCGCGATGATCCCCGGCAACGAGCCCGTCTATCTCCCTGGGCACTTCAGCGGCAGTCAGCCGCGCGGCACCGAACGCGTCCACATCACCCAGAAACCGGAGGATGTGATGCGGCAACTGGTCCGTGTCGTCCCGCGCGGCGGGACCGTTCTCGACCCCTTCGCCGGCTCTGGAACCACCGGCGTCGCAGCGCTCACCGAGAACCGGAACTTCATCGGCTACGAGCAGTCCAGGTCGTACGCGCGCGGTTGTCGGGCCAGATTGGCAGCCGCGGCCTCCGCACTCGCCGCGTGAACCGTTGACCTCGCATCCGGGCCACCCCAACGCACTGCCCAGTGCGTTACCTTGGAGAGGTCTAGTGCACTGTGGTCTAGAGCGCACGAAACAGAAGTGACCCAACCCGGGTACGACCAGGTTGGGCCCCTCCGCAGTTCAAGGAGCCCGGTCGAGTGATAGGCGACCGGGCTCGCTGCATGTGCAGCTGCCAGTCGATCCGACCGGATCCTGGGTGGCCTCAGCAGTGCTGAGGAACTACGCCACCAGGGCGATGATGATCGCTACCAAAATCGACAACGCCGACAAGATGATCGCCCATTTCGGGTCATCCCATCCGCGGCGCTTCTCTGGCTCGCTTCCCATCGCACCTCACCTCCCCCTTCCACTGGCACCCGGCGCCCGGTGCGATCCGGGCCCTCACCCTCGCGGAGTGGGTGAAGTTCTGGGGTGGAAGCGGTTCAGCGAGATAAATCCTACCGGTTCGCAGGGATGCCAACTCCGCGCAGGTCAGGGGCCTTTGAGGCAGAATCACGGTCATGTGCACCACGTTGGATCCTGCGGTAATCCGCATCCTGGACCTTTTCGCTGGCACTGGGGCATCGGCATCTGCCCATTTGCTTTCGAGCTGAGGGCCATCGGCGCTCAACCGTCACGAAATGGCCGACCCGCTCCCTGGGCCCTGCGCCGTCCGAGACCATGCCCGGATGACTCGATTACTGCGTGCCGCTCCGGCCGCTGCCGCCCTGGCCTTCCTCGCCGCGTGCTCGTCGGGAGGCAACGGCGACCCTGCCGCCGGAAGCACCCCAACGACCGGGACCGTCTGTAGCAACACAAAGTGGCCCCAGCGGATCCCCGACGCAGCCGGACGGAACCTCACCGACGTGACGCTCGGGAAGCCGGGCGACAGCAGCGCCCTGACCTGCTTCAACGTCACGCAAGCGGTTGCCCCGGACGGTCACAACGTCCTCGACGACGCGGGCGATGACGTGCAGGCATGGACGGTGAAGAGCAGCACCCCGGCGGCCGGCACCACCGTGGACGAAGACACTCCGATCACGCTGCGCCTGACTTACCCCAACTGACCAGCCACAACAGCCGAATTCACCAGCAACCCGGGAGACAATGGGCTTTCCCTCCACTGTGCTCCCGGGAGGCCCTCATGCCTACTCCCACCCCATGCCTAGGCCCGTGCAACACCAGCTGGCGGCGCGCCGAAGCCGCCCCCTACGCCCACGACATCCCCGTCACCTGGGGCGACCCCGTCCACTGCTCGGGCTGCCTCGCTCGCGCGGACCGGCACCTGGCCGAGCTCCCCGAGCTGTGCGCCGCAATCACCCTGGAGGCCGTACACGGCACCCGGGCCCCCGCCACGTCATCGCTCCACTCGGCTCCGACCGATACGACGCCGTGGCCCGGGCAGTCCGCCCGGCTGCTCCTCGACCTGATCGTCGGCGGCCTGGCCGAGCTCCACGAGGAAACGTTCCGCCTCCGAGGCTGGGCACTCCCCGATCACGGCGACCGCACAGAGCGGGAAGGAGCGCGGCTCACCCGCATCGTCCAGGCTCTGCGCGCCCAAGCCCCCTGGATCCTCCAGGAACACCCGCTCGCCGCCGAGTCCCACCAGCCACTCCGGGAGCCCGGCCGAGCGCCCGTGCAGTCCGGGAATCCCGCCGCGACGATCGCGCACTGGCACCACCTCGCCGTCCGGTACACCGCCCGCGACGAAGCCCGCCCGGTCGAGCGCCTCGCACCCTGTAAACGCTGCGGGGGCCCCTGGCTCGCCGAGTCCCGTGACCTGCGCCTCGTCGACGACCGCCCGTACATCGAGTGCCGCGACGAGGACTGCCAAGCCCTGCTCACCCAGGCCGAATACGACGCCTGGGTGGTCGAGTTCACCGCCCAGGAGCTCGCCGCCCTGGCCGACCAGGAGCCGGGCGCCACGCGGGAGGAAACCGCAGCTTGACGGCCTTCGCGTCATGCATGATCCTGGCGGCGGACCACTGTGTCCGCGACCAGGCAAGCCCCGCGAAGTCTCGCGGGGCTTCTTTGCGTTCCCGCACCCGTCGACGAGAGGTGGCCCAGTGGACCTTTCCGGAGACCTCACCACCACCCTCTGGACCGCCGACCAGGCCGCCGAGGCAGCCGGCGTCACCCCGAATGTGGTCCGGAACTGGAAGTACCGCGGCCGCCTCGATCCTGTCCGCCGCAACGCTGCTGGCCAACCGCTCTTCCGCGCCGTCGATGTGATCCGCGCCGAGAAGGCCACCCGGCAGCGGGCGCGGCGCGTCTACACGGCGGCCTGATGCGGCTCTCCGTCAGCTCCGGCGACCGCCACGTGACGATCAGCGTGAAGGACGAGACCCCGGCCATGCTGCGGCAGGTCGAGCGCACCGCGCGCCGTCTCCTAGCTGCTGGCCTGCCACCTGCCCCGGAGGCGAAACCGTTCGGCTTCACCGCCGACCGACCCCCAGTCGCCCCGGCCGAGTAACTCCCCGCTACGCCCTGCTCGTTCGCCGCTACCTCGGCGTACGGGCGGGGTCGTCCGTCGCCGGGTCGCGCCGAGGGTCGCCGACTCGGCGGCGGACCTACAACTCCCGCTGCCCGCCTTGCGTGCGGCGAGTGTCGCCCCGATGTGGTGGTCGGGGGCGACAGGACAGCGGGAGAAGCCTCGCGGTGACGGTGCCTGCCATTACCCGCCGCCGCGAGGCTCCAACTCCCCCTCTACGCCTGACAGGAGCACTGTGTCTGAGCCGACGGTTTTCTACCCCGCCCCGCTGCCTACGGTCGGGCGGATCGTTCACTACGCGCTGACCGAACAGGACGTGGAGCGGATTCGTGCGCAGCGGTTCGCCACGGCTGCGAACGAGGTTGCCGCCGGGGACGTCTTCGCCGCCGTTGTCGTCCGCGTCTGGGCACTGCACCCTGCGCCACAGTGCAACCTTCAGATCCTCTTGGATGGCCCGGACACCCTGTGGGTCACGTCGCGCGTGCACGGCGCTGAGCCGGGCACGTGGGCATGGCCGCCTCGGGCCGGCTGATGGTCGCCCTCCCTAGCACCATCACCCTCGCCTGCCCCGTCTGCGGAGCCGATCTCGACGTCCCGCTGCAACTGGGCCCCATCGTGGACGGCACCACGGTCCTCAGCGGCGACGTCGGAACCGCCCGCGCGCACCTCCGAGACCATGTCGACCGCCAGGAGGAGCAGATGGGCCGCAAACCGGCACTCGGGGACACCGTTCACTACCAGTCGTACGGCACGCCCGGAGGCGAGCACGCCCCCACCTGCCGCACAGCGATCGTCACCGAAGTCGGCCAGTGGGTGACCACTACGAAGACCCCGGCGAAGGACGGCACCACCCGCACCCTGTTGCAGACCTGGGAGCCCGAGGCGGTCGCGCTCACCGTTCTCAACCCTCGCGGCCCATTCTTCGACGCGGAGTGCCAGCACTCCGAGGGTGCGCGTCGCGGAGGTACCTGGCACTGGCCGGAGGACGCCGAGAATGCCACTCCGGGTCTGGTCGTGCATCTGGACATGGTCGCCGACGCCACCGGGCTTCAGGCCGCTCTCACGCGCGCTACCAAGACGATGTCGTCCCGCACCGCAGAACGGCGGACGTGATGGCCGAACAACCGCTGAACCGGGCGCAGCGGCGGTCCCGTAAGGCCGCGCTGATCGCGTACGTCCTCGACGGCCCGAAACCGAAGCCGATCTGTGGACAGGCCAAGGCGGCGGCTCGTCGGCGTACCCGAGCCGAACGGGAGGCGGGCGGTGGCAAGTAGGCGCGCTGAGCAGCCCACTTCGACGGAGCTCCGCATGGTCGTAACCCGGGTCGACGGCACGCGGCATGACCACGGGGTGGTGTCCGCCCACTACTCGAATCCTGCCCGCCAGCTGTGGTGGCAGTTCGTCGGCCGGCATCTCGCTGACCGCCGTATCGCACGATCCAACCGGAGGAGCTGACCGTGGGCGCTGTCATCACGAGCAAGGGCCGGGAGATCATCGCCGGTCGTATGCGGGGGTCATCTCCGACGCAGGCCGAGCCGCTGAACGTCGCCTGGGGCCTGAACCCCGCAGGTCTGGCGGCCGGGGTGCCCGATGTTGGGCTGTTCAAGGAGGCCCCGGAGTCCAGGGTCGCGGGGACGTCCTCGATCGTCACCACGACCACACCGAACGACACGTACCAGGTGACCGGGACCATGACGGCCGGTACCGGGGAGACGATCGCCGAAGTCGCCCTCTCCGACTCGGCGTCGAAGCCGACCGCGGTCGATGCGGTGCAGACGTCGTCCACGGTGATCGGCTCCAACTCGGCGACATCGCTGATCGTTGCCAACGGCGCGAACTTCGCGGTGAACCAGTACATCCAGGTCCGCACAGAGGTCATGAAGATCACCGCGATCTCGACCAACACGCTCACTGTGACCCGCAACCAGAACGGCGGGGCCGGTGCGATCTCGACCATCGCGCTGAACGACGCGGTGACCGGAGGGAACATCCCCGGCGTCGCCAACGTCACCAACGGCAGCCTGTTCTTCCACGCCGACCACGGCGCCCAGACCCTCGCTACCGGCGACCAGGTCTCCTACACCCTGACCACGAAGTTCTCCTGACGTGGCGCGGCTGTGGACGTGCGGCTTCGAGCTCCAGTCGACAACCGCAAACGTGGAGTTCACGGCCCTTACTGGCACCGCCTCGATCAACACGGCGATCCACCGCGCCGGGGCGGCCGCGCTGCGCTCCAACCCGGCCGCGGCAACGGGGTTCATCGAGCACCAGGTCGGCGACGCGGCCACCAACAAGCAGACCTTTCACCGCTTCTACCTCTACATCGCCACCCTCCCCTCGGCGACGACCCCGATCTACCAGGTCGGGCAGGGCGGCTTCTTCCCCACCTGGCTGCGCCTGTCCCCGACAGGCACATTGCGGCTGTACGACAGCGACGCCAGCATCGATGTGGGCACCGCGTCACCGACCCTTTCCACGGGCCAGTGGTTCCGGGTAGAGATCGACAACAGCGACGGGGCCACCGGGACCGCTCCCGTCGTGGCCTACCTCGACGGCGTCAATTTCAGCGGGACCGCGCAGATCACTGTCACGATCGGCTTCTCCCGCATCCGCGCTGGAATCGGCGTCGCGACGACCGGCGACATCTACATCGACGACATTGCCGTCAATGACACCAGCGGCGCCGCACAGACCGGGCTCCCGGGGCCTGGCTCGGTCGTCCACCTGAGTCCAGACAGTGCCGGGGACAACAACGGATGGGCAACCGCCGTCGGCGGAACGGCCGGTGCGGCCAACAACTTCACCCGGGTCAACGAGGTCACCCCCAACGATGTGACCTCGTACAACGCGACGGCGCTCACGGGCACGACCACCATCGACGACCTCAACCTGGCCTCCTCCGCATCTGCCGGGATCCAGCCGACCGACAGGATCACCCTCGTCGCCGTTGGCGGCAGGATCGGGAGCAACGCGGTCACCGCGGCGAGCATCGTCTACCGGATCAAAACGCAGACCTCCGGGACGGTTCTCGAGTCCGCGTCTGTGTCCGTGGCCCTGAACAGCTGGGCGACGCACCTCGCCGTTGCACCGTTCATTCACCAGCTCACGAGCTACGTCGATCCGCAGGCCGGCGGCGCGTGGACGCCCCGGCTTCTCGACACCGCGCAGATCGGGTACCGGGGCGACGTGGCGCAGACCACTACACGGCGTGTGTCCACGCTCTGGGCGCTCGTCGAGTTCGTGCCGTCCGCTGCTGCCCGCCCGTCCATCGCCCGCCAGGCCGTCATGCGCGCCGCTACGAGATGAGGGGCCATGCCGGGTAACTACGCCTACAGCGCCACGATGGCCAAGACGACGCTCACCGCGTCCGCGACAAAGAGCCTGGTCCTCCTGAATCCGGCCGTATCCGGGATCCGGCTGTCGGAGATCGGCGTCAGCTTCGACGGATCCGCGACGGCCACCGGGGTACAGATCGATCTCTACCGCACGGCCACCCTCGGCAGCCCGGCCGGGACCACGACCACTCCGGCGAAATTGACCGACGAGAGCCTGCCCACCGCCGGCACCACGGCACTCTCGGCGCTCACCACCGAGCCGACGTCCGTGACCGTCCTCCGGTCATGGATGGTGTCGCCCTTCGGCGGCCTCCTGGTCCTCCAGGAGGTCCTGGACCGCGAGGTGGGAACCGCACCGGCAGGAGCCAGGTTGGGCCTGCGGTACACCACGGCCGCGGCCGTGACCCCGGGCTGCGTCGCCTACATGGCGTGGGTGGAGTAGCACGTGGCGCGCTTCGGCCGTGGCCGTCCGGCGAGGCCGATCGTTCGCATCCCACCGCAGCTCCCGTCCGGCCCGACCGTGTACCCGGTGGCCGTCTCTGCCGTTCTGGCCCTCTCGACGGGCATCGGGCGAACGGGGAGTCTGCCCCGTAGTGCGCTGGTCGTTGCTACCGGTGGGCTCACACGTACGGCGCGGGTATCCCGACAGGCAGCGGTAGCAGCTGGGGCAGTCACGGTCCGTGCCGTGAGCCTCCTGGTCGCGGTCGTCGCGCTCCTGGCCGCCAGCGTCCGCCGCTCTGCCTTGTTGGCCTCGTTCCCCACCAGCGTCCTGACCACCAGCGGCGGCCGCCGCCAGGCCCTGCTCCAGCGCTCCGCGACGCTCTCAACGGCGGCAGCCCGGTCCCGCGCACTGTCCACGGCATTCGCCGCGGCCTGCACAGGAACCGCCCGAACTGCGCGTGCGTCGTCGCTCGCCCGCGCGGTCTCGACAACGTCGAGCGCAGCGGTGCAGCGCTTCACCAGCAGCAGCCTCGCTGCTGCCTGCACACTGATTGCGAGTGCCGCCCGCGTCGCCGGGCGCCTGCTGTTCCTGGCGGCGGCCGTCACGCTGAGCGGCACGAGCGTCCGGGCGACCAGTCTCCTGCGGGCTGCCGTAGCAACCTCGGCGGCCGCGGTGACCCGTCAGGGCCGTGTGACGCGCGGGACCACGACCACGGCGGTCCCAACCATCCTCCGAGGCACCGGGGTCACCCGGGGGGCTTCGTCTACGACCGTGGCAGGGACGGGGCGCCGCGCGCAGCTGCTCCGGACAGTCAGCGCTGCCACGTCCGTTGGCGTCCAGCGCGCGAGCTCCCTCTCCCGAACCTCGGGTGCGGCGAGTACCGGAGCGCTCAGCCGGCGTGCATCCACTGCTCTGGCCGTCACTGTCACCTCCAGCGGTGCCTTCCGCCGCGCTGGCCTGCTCGTCACATCGGCCGTCAGCACGCTCACCGGCCGGACCAGCCGCGCGACAGCGCTGGCCAGGACAGCGACGGCGCTGCTCAGTACGGGGCTGGCGAGCGGGCACTCCTTCGTGCGGTCTCTCGCCGCGACGGTCACTACGAGCGCCTCCAGCACTCTGCAGCTGGCCCGCGGAGTCTCGCTGATGGCGACGGTGACAACCGGGGCCGCGGTTATCCGGGGCGTCCTGCTCCTGGTCGGTACGGGTACCGCTACGGCGGCCGCCGTACGACGGGCAGCCCACCTGACCGCGAGCACAGCGACCAGCCCGGTCGGCGCACTCGGCCGGGCGGCGGGGCTCTTCCGCACAGCCACGGCGACAACAACCCCCGGCCTGCGGCGCCAGACCACTCTCGTACGCGGCACCCAATCGGTGCTGACGGGACGGCTCCAGCGGAACGCCACGCTCGAGACTTTCGTAGCGGCGGCAGATACCGGGGCCAGCCTCGGCCGCTCCGCTGGCCTCCGAGCGTCCGCTACCGCTACGGCTGTCGGTGCGGTAGCGCGTGCGGTCTCCCTGGCCCGGGCAACCGTGGCGGGCACCGGCGCAGTTGTCCGCCGCAGCCTTGGGCAGGTGGCTGCCGCGCTGGTCACCACTGGGGCCGATGTCGGCCTTCGTGCGGCGGCCAAGGTGGTCTTGGCCGCTGTTGTCGCCGCTGGCGGAGGCGTGCGTCGGAACGCCGCAACGCGGGTGCACGCCAGCGTCGTCGCCATGGCGGCCGCCAGGCGGCGAATCGCCGGCAGCGCGTACCGGGCGGCGGTGACGGTGGCTGGGGGCGTGCGGTCCGGCCGGTACTACGTCCGCCTGCTCGACGCCGCCGTCGAGGTCGCGGGCGACGTGGCTTGGCTCTTTACTCCGGGAAACGCCCGCAACCTCGTCATCCACGTCACCGGCCCGTTCGTCCGCTGGTCCGTCCGCGCGGCCGCCCCCCGGTGGGCGGCGCGCACGGTGCCCGGCCGGTGGTCCGTACGGGCCGTCGCCGGTCGGTGGGCTACCAGGATCAGGGCCGGCCGCTGGACGATCAGAAAGTAGGCGCCGGTGGAGAGCATCTCGTCCCTGTCCCGCGAGTTCGTGCAGGCCGAGGTCGAGGCCACTGAACAGGGTCTCGCCTACAACCCCACGGCCGACGTCGTGGAATTCGCGTTCACACCGGTCGGGAACCGGCTGCCAGACACCTGGTTCACCGGCTCCTGGGACGGCACCCAGCCCATCCCCGGCACCAACGCCTACCGGGCGCAGGTTCTCATCGGCCCAGGCAGCGGCGGCCCAGTCCTCGCCGTCGGCAAGTACCAGTACTGGATCCGCGTCACCGATTCCCCCGAGGTGCCCGTCCTGCCGGTAGGGCAGCTCGCGATCACGTAGAGAGGAGCCTGGTGTGGATACCCTCACTCCGCCCAGTCCCGAACCCCGCCCGTACGGTGACGTCGCTGCTCAACCCGTGCCGGAGGTGCCCTTGCTGCCGGCGGGGCCTCTCTGCGGTCTGTGCGGGGCTGATGCGGTCGCGGTGTGGCAGCGTCGCCTGACCGGCGAAGAGCTGACACAGCAAGTCGAGTGGGAGCGGGAGCGTCGCGCGCGGGCGGTCGAGCTCTCCGACCCGCAACTGCCGGCGCCGGTCTTCGGCCCGCTCCCCGGACCCGAGGACTTCGTACGGCCGGTGTACGCCTGTGGCCCGCACGCGATCACTCTGGACCTGGCGACCCTCGTGCATCAGGCGAGCTGTAGCGCCCCGGCCGTTGCGGACTTGCCTGGCTGTTCCTGCACGCCCGAGGCCCTCCTGACCGCCGCAGCCGCGCCGGTCCTGTCGAGCACCGCTGCCCTGCCGGACCACTGGGTAGTCGGGGGCGAATGATGCCGTCGAATCTCGCGTCGCCCACCCCCGAACGCCGGTGTACCGCCAAGGCGAAACGATCGGGAAACCCGTGTCAGCACTGGGCACTTCAAGGTCAGACGGTGTGCCGATCCCACGGTGGCAAGGCGCAGCAGAACTTGAAGGCGGGCAAGAAGCGCGTCACCGAGGCCAAGATCGAGGACGAGACCCGGCGCGCGCTTGCACGCCTGGATGTCGGCCCCGTCGACAACCCGCTCACTGCCCTGTCGGAGATCGCCGGACAGGTCATCGCATGGAAGGACGCCCTGGCCGAACGGGTCAACGAACTGACCCGGATCCGGTTCACCGACGACAAGGGCGCGGAGCAGCTGCGCGCGGAGGTCGCTCTGTACGAGCGGGCCATGGACCGGTGCGTGAACGTCTTGGGCACCATCGGACGCCTCAAGATCGACGAGCGGCTCGCTGCGATCAACGAGCAGCAGGCCGGCGTCGTGATCGGCGCCATTGAGGCCGCGCTCGCGTACGCCGGCATCACCGGCCCCGAGGCGACGGCCGCCAAGCAAGTCGCTGCCCGCAAGCTGCGGGCGGTGTAGCCGAGCGGAGTGCCCATGGACGCTCTCGCGCTCGCCGCCGACATGCTGGACGAAGCCAGCGAGCGGGAGACCAAGTCCGAGGAGTACGCCCTCTCACCGGGCGGGTGGGCGGCCGACAAGCTCGGCACTTTCCTGTGGTCCAAGCAGATCGCGATCGCTGAGTCGGTCCGCGACAACCGCCTCACCGCGGTCCACTCGTGCCACGGCTCCGGCAAGTCCTTCAACGCCGCCCAACTCGTGTGCTGGTGGCTCGACATCCACCCGCCCGGCGAAGCCCGCGTCGTCACCACCGCCCCGACAGGCGACCAGGTCAAGGCGATCCTCTGGTCCGAGATCAACGGTGCGTTCTCGAAGGCCGAGGCGCGCGGCAACCCGTTCATGGGGCGGATCAACGAGACCGACTGGAAGCTCGGCAAGCGGCTGATCGCCTTCGGACGGAAGCCGTCCGACTACAACCCGCACGCGTTCCAGGGCATCCACGCGAAGTACGTCCTCGTGATCCTCGACGAGGCGTGCGGCATCAACAAACAGTTCTGGACCGCCGCGATGAGCATTGCGACCGGCGAGCACTGCCGGATCCTCGCCATCGGCAACCCCGACGATCCCAGCAGCCAGTTCGCGAAAAATTGCGCCCCGCACTCGCGCTGGAACACCATCCACATCTCGGCCTTCGACACCCCCAATTTCACCGACGAGGAGGTCCCGGATGCGATCCGCCCGATGCTCGTCTCCCAGGACTACGTCGACGACATGCGCGCAGAATTCGGAGAGCAATCCCCGACGTACATCAGCAAGGTTCTCGGCCAGTTCCCCTCGGATTCCGAGGACGGCGTCGTGCGGCTCTCCGCGGTGCGGGCCTGCCACGCGCCGCGCGAGGTCGAGCCGACCGCGGACCAGCAGCTTCCGGTCGAGCTGGGCATCGACATGGGCGGTGGCGGAGACGAGACCGTGATCCGCGAGCGGCGCGGCCGGGTCGTCGGCCGCGAGTGGAGGTTCCGCGAGCGGGACCCGATCATCGCGACGTCGAAAATCCTGGAGTACATCCGGCTGGTCGGCCCTACCGCCGTCAAAATCGACAGCATCGGGATCGGCTGGGGCATCGCCGGCAACCTCCGCGAGAAGGGCATGCAGGGCCTGCACCGGGCCAACATCATCCCCGTCAACGTCTCCGAGTCCAGCACCGAACCCGAGCGATTCCCCCGCCTCCGCAGCCAGCTGTGGTGGCAGATCGGCCGCCAACTCTCCGAGGACCGCGGCTGGGACATGTCCGAGCTCGACGAGATGGACCGCGAGCGGCTCGTCTCCCAGCTGACCGCCCCGAAGTACGGCCTGGATGCCTCGGGCCGGATCGTCGTCGAGCCGAAGCCCGAAACGATCAAACGTCTCGGCCGGTCACCAGACAACGCCGACGCCCTGATCTTGGCCTTCTACCAGCCCGTTGGTGGACACACCGACGCCATGGACTGGATCAACCAGTACGCGAAAACCGGCAGCCCTCACCCCTCACCGGGAGCTCCGTCATGACCTCACCGTCACCTTCTCGGGTGCGCCGGATGCCCGCCCTCGCACCGAGGTGCCCCTGCCCCGAGCGCGCGCCGCGCTTCCGGATGCTGCTCTGCCGCGCGCACCCCGGATGCCCGCGCCGATGGACACTCCGCAATCCGGCTCGTCTGCCCCTCGCGCTGCGGGCTCGGTACCTGCACGAGCAGGAGTAGCCAGCCCACCTGTCCGTTTCGACCTGAAGGGGGTGACCGCCCGTGTCGCGCCGTCATCGCCGCCGTGTCGCCAGGCCGGACACAACGAAAGCCCTGAGCCCCGGGGCGGCCACCTTCGACGCGAGCCAGGTGGCCGCGCTCATGACCGCCTCAGCCGGACGGCAGATCACGGGTGACGTCGTACCGCTGCCGCGCACAGACCCGCCGGTCGCTTTCGGTCCTGGCGTGCCGCTCTTCCCGGCCGCCCTGGACCCGGTACGCCCGAACTCCGGTCGGCCTGAGCCGCGGTTCACCGAGTACCCGGTCAGCAGCAACCTGCCGGGCATGTCGGACAAACTCGTGCCGTGGAAGGTACTGAGGGACGCCGCCGACGCGGGCGGTCTTCCGCGCCGGTGCATCGAGATCCGCAAGGCCGAAGTGGTGACGCTGAACTGGGCGATCACGATCACGGCGAACGCGATCGAGGCAGCTCAGGACGCGAGCACCCAGCCCCGGCACGAAGTCGACCAGGCGCTCCGCCAGACCCTGTCCCCGGAGATCGTCCGCTGCTCGCGCTTCCTGGAGCGTCCCGACCCCGGCCAGGACGAGGGCTTCAGCGACTGGCTCGGGAAGCTCCTGGAGGAGCACCTGGTCCTCGACGCGGTCGCGATCTACCCCCGCCTCACCTACGGCGGCGACCTCCACGCCCTGGAGATCCTCGACGGCTCCACGATCAAGCCGTTGCGGGACTACCGCGGCGGCCGCCCTGCGCCGCCTAACCCGGCCTTCCAGCAGATCCTCTGGGGTTTCCCGCGCGGTGAGTTCGTCGCCGACACCGACACCGAAGGCGAGGTCATCGGCGGGTACACGTCGGACCGTCTCGTCTACAAGCGGCGCAACGTTCGCGCCCACACGCCGTACGGGTACTCGCCGGTCGAGCAGGCCCTGGAGGACGTCGACACCTGGCTGCGCCGCCGGCAGTGGATCCGCTCCGAGTACACCGAGGGCACCGTCCCCGCCGCGCTGCTCACGAACACGGGGGCCGCCAACTGGTCCCCGTCCCAGCTCGCCGAATACGAGACATCCCTCAACGACGCGTACGGATCGACTGGTGCCCGGCACCGGCTCCGCATCCTCCCGCCCGGCCTCGATCCCCAGCTACCGCCGGACATCGCTGAGCGGTACAAGCCCGAGTACGACCTCTTCCTGCTCAAGCAGATCGCCGCGCACTTCGACGTGACCATGGCGGAGCTGGGGTTCACCGAGCAGGGCGGTCTCGGCTCCAGCGGCTGGCACGAGGGCCAGGCCGACGTCCAGCACCGCAAGGGCACCCTCCCGACCGTGCGGTGGCTCCAGCAGCTCGTCACCGGCATCCTCCGCGCCCACCTCCGCATGCCCCCGGAGCTGGAGTTCCGGTTCCTCGGGCTGGAGGAGGAGGACGAGGCCGCGGCGGACCAGGTCGCGGAGAACCGGGTCAAGTGGGGTCGGATGACCCTCAACGAGGACCGCGACCGCATGGGGCAGCCGCGCTACGACTTCGCCGAGGCCGACAAGCCGATGATGATGACCACGCGCGGTGTGGTCTTCCTCGAAGGCGCCGCAGAACGCGGTGACCCCGGGACCCTGGTCGGCGTACCGAAGACGATTGGCGAAGACGCCAATCCAGAGCCGGCCGACGACCCGGAGGCCGCCGACGACGATGTCCAGGAGGACGACGCCAGGGCCGAGGCGGTGAAGTCCGAGCTGATCACCTACCGGCGGTGGGCACGCAAGAACCCCACCCCGACCAGGCCGTTCCGGTTCTCGGTCGTGACCAAGTCCGACGCCCCGGACCTCAACGGCGACGTGCGGCTCGTCTTCGCACCGGTACCCGGGCCGGGTGATGCGGGCCCAAAAGTGCCAGCGGTGGACAGCGCCCGGGCCTGGCCCGGGTGGGGCCCTGACCTCCGCGCCGTCGCGCACTGGAAGCGTCGGTTGCGCAAGGTGATGCGCGACGCCGTCGTCCCTCAGGCCTTGGCGGAGCAGTGGATTGCCCAGCGGGCCATCGTGGTTCGTGCGGATGAGCCCGACCTTGACGGGGTGCAGCGCTCGGGCGGGGACGATGGGCGGCGTACGCCGACCGAGGACGCGCTCGGGTGGCTGACCGCGCACGGTGTCGACCTGATCTCAGCACTGCTGATCATCCGCGAGATGCACGCCGACGGGTACGTGATCGGCGAGCGATCCGCGCAGGCGGTCCTCGCCGGGCACACCATCGTCGACTGGTCGAAGTGGCGGCCCGGGGACCCGGACGCGGCCCGCCTTGTCAACGCCAACGGTTCGGCGAACGGGCTCCGTCAGCTGCTCGACGACGCGGGAGTCACGATCCGGTCGGTTGCCTCCAACCGCATGGACCGCCTCGCCCAGGCCCTCTCCGACGCCCTCGCACGAGGAGACAGCGCCGACACCCTGGCCAGCACTCTCACCGGGATCCTGTCGGATCCCGCGTGGGCGGAGCGCGTCGCCGTCACCGAGATCTCCCGCGCAGTCTCCACCGCATCCCTGAACACCTACCGGGCCAACGGCATCGCCTACAAGAGCTGGCTGACTGCGGTCGACGAGCGGGTCTGCGCGGTCTGCATGTCTAACGAGGGCGCCGGGGCAATCCCCGTCAACCAGGCCTTCACCAGCGGCGACATGATCCCGCCCGGGCACCCCTCATGCCGGTGCACGGTCTACCCCGAGACCCTCGACTGATCATCCCGGGCCGCTGCGGCGGCGCGCTCACGGAAGGACCGACCGCAGATGGACGTCACGTACGCGTGGGCGCCGATCACCAAGAGCGAGGAGCAGGACGACGGCACGCTCATGGTCTACGGACCGGCCGCCTCCTCCGACCTCGATGGCGACAAGCAGCGTCTCAACGCTGACTGGCTGGACCGGGCGATGCCGGAGTGGGCCCAGACCGGGAACATTCGCGAGCAGCACGACGCGAAAAGGGCGGTTGGTGTCGGCGTAGGGCTGACGAAGGCCGACGGCGTGCACCACATCGCCGCGCACATCGTCGACCCCATCGCCGTGACGAAGATCAAGACCAAGGTCCTCAAGGGATTCAGCGTCGGCATCAAGGGACCTAAGGTCGCGCTGGGCAAGGCCGATGCTCCAGGCGGGGAGATCGTGGACGGCACGATCTGCGAGATCAGCGTCGTGGACCGCCCCTGCAACCCCGGCACGCTCTTCGAGATCGCCAAGGCCGACGGGGCGGGCGGCGCACTGGAGGTCGTCGAGGAGCCGACGGTCGTGGAGAAGTCCGACGCGGAGGCCTTCGGGATCCCGGCCGACATCTACGACGGGCTGGCCGACCCGGTGAAGGCCGCTCTGGCTTCCCTGGCTGGGGCGGGTGCGCAGGTCGCCGTCGACAAGGCCGCAGCACCGAGCGCACTGCCGGTCATCCAGGTCAGCGTCGGCGGAGTCGCAGTGTCGGAGGCCCAGATCCGTGAGCTCGTCGACGGCCGCCTGGCCGAGCTCGCCAAGGCCGACGCCGCCGCTGCTGCACCGCGCAAGAGCGCTCGGGCCAGTGCGGCCATGGCCGACGGCTCGTACCCGATCACCAGCAAGAGCGACCTGCGGAAGGCCGTGAAAGCGGTCGGCCGCGGTGGCACCGACCACGACACGATCCGTAAGCACGTCATCTCTCGGGCCAAGGCGCTCGGACTGGAGGCCATGGTGCCGAACAACTGGAATCCTGACGGCTCGCTCAAGGGCGCGGCCAAGTCGGACGACCCCGACGGTGTGAACGCCGAGCTCGTCACGAAGGCCGAGGGGATCCTGCGCGATGTGCGCGCCCTGGCGCCGGAGATCGTGAAGGCCGAGGAAGGCGACGCGGCCACAGAGGCCGCTGACGGTGCCGAGGCCACGGACATCACCAGCGCTCAGGACGCCATCGCCTGTATCGCCAAGCTCATCGTCTCCGAGGCCGAGTCTCTCGCAGAGGGCAACCTCGGGGAGGCCATCGACATCGGTCTCCTCCTGGACGCCGTCCGCTCCCTGACCTGGTTCTCGCGCCGGGAAGCCGCGGAGGGCGAGAACGGCGGCGACGTCTACCTCGCGGACACGCCGGACGTCGTCAAGACGGACGTCCCCGCAGTCCCGGCGGAGCAGCCGGAAACCCCCCAGACTCCCTCGACCGTCGCAGAGCCGGCGGCCGAGGTGCTCACGAAGGCCGATGTGGCCGATCTCGTGAAGTCGGCTGTCGCAGAGGCCAGGAAGACCGATGAGGAGCGCATGGCGACGCTCGCGGCGGACCTGACGAAGGCGACGGAGACGATCACCGAGCTGCAGGCCCTGCCCACCCCGGGCGGGCCCGCCCTGACTCGTACGTCCACGCAGACCGCGGTGGCACGGAAGAGCGACGCAGACCTGCTGCGCGCTGAGGCTGACGGCCTGCTGGCCAAGGCCGATCAGGTCGCGGACCGCGACCTGCGGGACGGCTACCTGGAGCGCCGACGCGAGCTCCTCGCCAAGGCCGACGCCTAACCCTGACCACGCCCCGCCGCACCACCCCCAGACACTCTTCGGCCCCGCCACGTGCGGGGCTTTCGCACGGAAGGAGCAGGGCTATGGCTCTGCCCAAGGCCAATATCCTTTTCGGTGACTCCCCGGAGGCACCGTCGCTGTCCAAGGCCGAGGTCTCTCGGCGCTTCGATGACCTGATGGTGGCGCTGACCGACGCGCCGACCCGCACGCTCGGCCCGTCCGACGTCGTCCAGGCGTTCTCCGAGGGCCGCGGCATCACTTTCGAGCAGCAGCCCACGACCGCGTACGGCGCGATCACAAAGGCGCTCGGCTCCCCGGACATCGTCAAGGGCCTCTCGGCCGAGGCGCTCGCGTCGGTGACGTCCGCGCTCGACGAGGTCAAGGCGCAGCAGCCGGACCTGGTGAAGGACCTCACCCTCACCGGCCCCATCAGCACCGGCCTGGTCGCGTTCGACCTGGAGGCGCCGGCGAAGATGCTGACGCCGCGGCCGACGCCGATCAGGAACCGGATCCCCCGCCGCAAGGGCCTCGGGACCAGCCACCGATTCAAGGTCATCTCCGGGTTCACCGGCACGGGCACCGGCGGCGTGGGCAACATCCACCCGGGCATCGTCGACACCACCCAGAACAACTTCGCTCCGGCCGGGGCGTCGAACTCGCTGTACTACGCGCGCGGTCCGAAGATCTCGTACGCCGGGTACGACAAGGTCGTCCCGTACTCCCAGTTCAGCGTCTCCGACGCGGTGACCTGGTCCGCGCAGTACGCCGGACAGGGCTACCAGGACATCCGACAGCTGTCCCGGACCAGCCTGCTGTACTCCAGCATGCTGCTGGAGGAGCGCATGCTCCTCATGGGTCGCGGCACCGGCGCCGGTTTCCTCGGTGCGCTGGCCGCGCCGACCGGTGTCACAGTGACCGCCCGCTCGGCGGCCGGCAGCGAGGTCGGGATCAGCGGCGCGACGACCAACGTCTACGTCAAGGCCACCAGCGATGCTGGTGACTTCGGGCAGTCGGTGCTCTCCGCGGCCGCGAACTCGGCCGTGACCAACGGCCAGGTCGTGGACGTCTCGGTCACTCTGCCCGCTGGCGCTACTGGTGTCCGCGTGTACGTGTCCACGGGCGGCTCCGACCCCGGTGACGCGTCGCGCTGGTTCGCGGGCAAGGCCGGCTCGAACCTCTTCACCATCACCGGGGCGCTCCCGACCTCGGGCACCGCAGCGTCCACGGTCACCGGGGACACGTCGGCGTACGCGTCCGGCTACGACGGCATCGTGCCGATCTGCACCGGCCCAGAGTCGGGCTACGTGAACCGCCTCAACGCCGCGCTCTCGACTACCAACCCGGGCTCCGAATTCCAGACCGCGTTCGCCGCGCTGTACGACGCGGTGAAGGCCGACCCGGACCGGATCATGCTCAACGGCTCGGACCGCAAGCAGCTGTCCGACTCCCTCAAGGTCAACTCGGCCAGCAACTACCGGATGACGCTGACCCAGGACCAGCTGACCGGCGTCACCATCGGCGACGTCGTGACCACGATCATCAACGAGGTCACCGGCAAGGGTGTTGCCGTGGAGGTGCACCCGTGGCTGCCGCAGGGCACCGCGCCGATCATCTCGGACACCCTGCCGCTCCCGGACTCCGAGGTCAGCGACGTCTGGGCCGTCTTCAACGTGCAGGACATGATGGGCATCGACTGGCCCGTCAATCAGTTCGCGTTCGAGTCGTCGAGCTACTGGTTCGGGTCGCTGGTCTGCTACGCGCCCGCCTGGAACGGTGCCGTCACCGGCATCCGCAAGGCCTGATCGCTCCGGTGCCGGGCCCGCGCGGCCCGGCACCGGCGGTCGGACACCTCACCCTCTGGAGGACCCCCCATGGCACGCCTGTGCCTGCCCGACGGCGCAGTCCGCGGGATCGACATCCAGGGCGCCCAGACCGGCGCCACCACCGCGTACACGGCAGGACGCGACGGCACGGTGACCGTCGACAACCCCCAGCATGAGCGCGCACTGCGCGATGCCGGGGCGTTCTCCGCGAACCTCGGCGGCCTCCCGCGCGGCGGCTACCGCTGTGGCGCCTGTGGCTTCGCCGCGTACGTGACGACCTGCTCCCGCTGCGGGGGCACCTGCGAAAAGGAGACCTGACCGATGGCAGCACGACGTACCCAGGCGGCGAAGACCACCGCCGAGAAGACCGAGACGGCGCAGGCGGAGACCACTCCCGCCAGCGGTCCGGACGACGGCGGCACCGCAGAGGGCGGTAGCGACGACGGTGCAGAGGCAACTCCCCCGACACCGAGCACGGAGGAGCCCGCCGTGGCCGACGACGGGCCGGATCCCGACCCGTCGGATGACACCGAGCGCCCGTGCCGCGAGCACTTCCCGACCGGCTGGCCGACCGTCGATGGCGTCACGTCCGTCGGCTGCGAGCACGGCACTTGGTCCCGCGACCTCGACTAGCCCCGGCCCACCCCTGACCGCCCTCGACCACCAGGAGGTGAGCGATGGCCGTCAACCCGTACGTCTCAGCGGCCGCCTTCGCCGCGCACCCGACGTACCTCGACCTCGACGGACTCCGCCGCGGGGTCAGCGACCCGGACGCGCAAACCGCCGAGCTCACCAACCTGCTGCTGCAGGCGAGCGAGTGGGCGGACAACGAGGCGGACCAGCCGCTCGGCGCGCACCTCTACAACCAGCGCGAACGGACCCGGGCCACTCGGTCCGGGCAGCTCGCCATCCACGCCGACCACGGGCCGGTCCGCCAGATCACCGGTGTCGGGTACGGCTGGTCGCAGAACGCTCTGACCACCGTGGCGGCGCCGGGGTCCTGGGTGGAGCAGGGCACCAACATGGTCATCCCGATGGCCGGGGCGTCGGTGGCGTGGTCTGGGTCGTTGCAGTTCGGGGCGCCGGCCGCGGGTGGCGAGCTCTTCGCCCAGGTCGAATACGTCGCCGGTCACGTGGCGACCGTGCTGGAGGAGCCGGCCACGGCCGGAGACCTGCAGATCATGGTCACGGACCCGACTGGGCTCGAGCCCGGAGCCCGGTATCGGATCTGGGAGCCCGGGGTCGAGGAGACGGTGGCTGTGCACCCGGATTGGGTGGCACCGGTGCCGTCTGCCTCGCCGCTCCCGACTCTGGTGACCCTGGCCAGTGCGCTGCGCTACGACCACGCGGCCGGGCACGATCTGTCGGGGATGCCAGGCGATATGCGGCTGGCGGTCGTGCTCTACACGGTCTCGCTCCTCATTCGCCCGGACTCGACGGCGGAAGACGAGTTCCCAGACAACTCGTCCTCCACGACCCGCAAAGACGACACCCGCCCGACCGGCATGGGCCTGGTCAAGGAAGCACGGCGGATCCTCATGTCGTACGCCAGGGTGAGGTGACTGGATGCCGGTGCAGCAGGTCATTCATGGCATCTGCGGGTACTTCGGCGGGGAGTACGACGAGGGGACGCGTACGTATCGCTCGTCGCCGATCGGCACGGTGGGCGTGATCCGGCGCGCCTGGCCGAAGGACGACGACCACGCCGACTACTTCCTCGGCCAGGAGCCGGGGGCCCGTACGGGCTGCCAGATCGTCGTCGCGATTCCGCGCCAGCACGAGATCCGGCGCGCGGTCGGCGGCGAGCACAACGGCCTGAAGCAGATCGTGTACGAGGTCGTCCTCAACTGCTACCTCCGCTCCCGGACTCCGTACGCGGAGGACGCCCAGGACGACGCGTACGCCCTGCGGGACGCGCTGGTTGAGTGGATGCGCCGCGACCGCACCCTCGGCCAAGTGGTGTTCCAGGCTGGCGAGCACGTCTCGGAGGGCGGCGGCGACGGCATCGACTTCGAGTACGCCCAACCCTCGACGAAGGACGGCCTGACCAAGGGTTTTCTGTCCATGCGGTTCGCCGCAGTGGAGTTCGTCCAGGCCTGAGTTACACCCGCTCACATCCCCCGACGCGAGATCCCCGAGCCGGGTGTTTTGCGCTGCCCGACTGGAGGGCCCATGTCCAAGTCCACCCCGCCCACAGACACCGAGACCGCCCCGACTGAGCCTGCGGCGACGGAGCCTGTCTCGGCTACCGAGAACCCGCAGCAGGAGGCACGGCCGGCCGAGCCGGAGGAGCCGGAGCCGGGCGTCTACGAGTTCACCGCCGAGTCCCCATGCGTGTACCCGCACGTGCCGTTGACCTGCCGGCCCGCTGCCCCCGAGAGCCCGGCGACGGTCTTCGACTGGCCGGAGGGGCCGCCCGCTGACGGCCGCTGGACCAAGACCCGCAAGAAGCCCAACCAGCAGCCGGACAACGCGCCGGCCCCCAGCGGCAAGGAGTAAACGGTGAGCACTCCCGTCACGTACGCGCCCGCCAAGCAGTTCGTCGGCATCGCCGCCGAGGCGATCCAGGGCACCCCGGTTGCCATGACCGACACGATCCTCGTCGAGGACTTCAAGCCCAAGGACAACGTCAAGTTCCTGGAGGACAAGGCCTGGCGAGGGAGCATGGCGACCGATGCCTTCGGCCAGATCCTGGGCACCGGTACCGCTGAACTCGACCTCGGCGGACCAGTCTTCATCGACACCATCAGCTACTTCCTGCGGAACTGCCTCGGGGACATGGCGGTCACCGGCACACCGACCGGTTCCGGGTCAACGACCCTCTCGTCCCCTGGAACCGTGGGGGCGACGACCATCTCGACGGTTGCCACGATCCCGGCCGCAACGAAGGTCCAGATCGGGACCGGTGCGACGGCGGAGGTCTTCACGACTGGCACCCCGACGGGCTCGGGGCCGTACGTCATCCCGCTCACCTCTCCGGCTGGTGGCCTGGTCTACGCGCACGCTGCCGCGCAGGCCGTCGTGCCCGTGATCGGCCCGTACACGTACACGCACAGCCTGCTCAACTCCGGTAGCGGCCAGCCGATCAGCCAGACGCTGACGCATTTTCTCGGCCCGACCGCGACGTCCGGCGCGCGGCAGTACCCCGGCGCCTGCGTGTCCGAACTCGGCTTCAAGTGGAACGCCGAAAGTGATCTCTTCACCTGGGACGGGAAGGCAACGAGCTTTCCGTCGGTACCGCTCGGCGCTCAGCCGGTCTCGGCGCCCGGGCTCACGGTCCCGATGGCGTCCTGGCGCATGGCGGTCGGCATCGGCGGGCCGGCCACTGGCGGGACCCTGATTCCGACTGTCACCAACGGTGAGATCAACCTCAAGCGGGAGTTGAACCCGTACTTCACCGGCAATGGCTCCCGCGTGCCGTACGTCATTCAGCGCGGTGGTGTGACGGTCGAGGGGAAGCTCAACTTCGTCGCGGCGTCCGAGAGTCCGCTGCTGTACATGCTGAACAACACCCAGCCGCAGCTCCAGTTGCTCATCAACAACGGTCTCGCAGGGTTGTCCTACGCGGCGATCCAGTTCGACATCGGCATCGCCGCGTTCACGGAAGCGGAGCCCGACGGGTCGAAGACCGCCGTCGAGTACTCCAACAGCTTCAAATCCGTGTTGTCGACGACGATCGCGGGCGGTTCCGGCGGCTACAGCCCGATCAAGGTGTCCGTCACCTGCAACGTCGCCCCCGGGACTTTCTGACCCTCTGGCGCTGTCCTCTCCCACCCTCACACCCTCATTGGAGACCTCATGTCCGAACGCCTCACCCTGCCCTCCGGGGCCTGGGTCGAACTCCGAGACCCCGCCACGATGCTTCGCGGCGACAAGAAGAAGGTGATGCGCGGGATCTCGGACATCGAGAACCCGATGGCTACCGGGTACGACCTCACCGACGGCCTGCTCCAGGTCCTGGTCGTGGCCTGGTCGTACGAGCTCCCGCTCCCGTCCGTCTCTCCTGAGAGTCTGGAGCTCCTCCCGCTCAATGACGACGAGCGGCTGATGGAGATTACCGAGGCGGCACGGGACCTCATCTTCCCGAAGAAGTCGGAGCCGACTCCGGAGCAGGTCGCGGATCCGGCGTCCCCTACCGTGCCCTCCGCCGAGTAAGGGCCCGGCTGGAGGGACGCCCGCTCCCCGCCGAGGAGCGGGGAAACACGGCGTACGACCAGGCGGTCGACTACGTCTGGTACGCGGAGCGATACCGGTGGCCGCCCGAGGTCGTGGACCGGATTCCTGCCTGGCTGGACGGGGTGTGGGTCGAGATGGCCATGGTCGTCGACAAGGTCCGCGAGGACGCCGAGGAGAAAGCAAGGCGCGACGCCGAGCGCGAGACCCGGAGCGCGAGGTGACCGCATGGCCGGCGGCGTCCAGATCACAGGGCTCTCCGAGCTCCACGGGGCGCTCTCCGCAATGGATAGCGCCATCCAGAAAGCGACTCGGGTGGCAACCGCGCACGCGGCGCATCTGGCCGAGGGCGCCATCAAGCGGATGCTCACAACGAGCAGCCACCCCAAGGGGACCCCGACCCCGTCGGCCCCAGGGGATCCGCCAAGCCTGGTCACCGGAACGCTCCGCCGCTCGATCAAAGTCGTTGGCCCGGTGCCCGTCGGGCGCGGGACGTGGATGGCGGAGATCGGGCCCACCGCGGTGTACGGACGGATCCAGGAGCTCGGCGGCACCGCAGGGCGCGGAGCGGAGCTCCCGCCGCGCCCGTACGTCGCGCCGGCGTACGACCAGCTGGTCGCGGGCGGGGTGATCGGACGTACCTACTACGCGGCTTGGGCTGCGGCTATCAGCCACCACTGATCGACAACTGAACACTGCCCCGCTGACGTAGCGGGATTTCTGCTGGCTGCTCGCGCGGCCCCAACCCAGATGAGGGGAGGGGCACATGAGTGGTGGCGGAGGCGGCGGACTCCTGCCCCCGGTCGTCGTACGGATGTTGGGCGACATCACCCAGCTCCGCTCCACGATGCGCGAGGCCCGGGCCCAGGTCGACGGCACCGCCGCCGGGATGCGCGCGGCTGGCGCCACTGCATTCGCCGGGGCAGCCCGGGTGGGGAAGTCGGTGTCGCTGATTGGCCTGGGTGTCGCTGCGGCCTCGGTGAAGATGGCCGGCGACTTCGAGGCCCAGACGATGGTCCTGCACACCGCTGCCGGCGAGACCTTGGGCGGGCTGAAGACGGTCCGGGCCGGGATCCTCGGCATCGCGAAGGGCACAGGCACCGACTGGCACAACCTGACCGAAGGCATGTACCAGGTCGAGAAGGCCGGTATCCGCGGTGCGGACGGCCTGAAGGTCCTGCGGGCCGCTGCTCAGGGTGCGCGCGAAGAGAACGCCTCGCTGGAGTCGGTCACGAACGCCATGACCAGCGTCATGGCCTCGTACCACCTCAAGGCCTCGGACTCTGTCCAGGTCATGAACGCCATGAAGACCGCGGCGGGCGAAGGCAAGATGACCATGGAGGAGTTCGCGGCCTCCCTGTCCACCGTCCTGCCGATCGCCAGCGCAAACAAGGTCGGCTTCGCCGAGGTCTCCGGCGCGCTCGCAACGCTCACCCAGCACGGCACATCAGCGCGCGAGGGCACCCAGGAACTCGGCGCGACCATCCGCGCCCTGGCCGCCCCTAACAACGTCGCCGTCCAGGAGATGCAGCGCCTGGGCCTGTCCAGCACGGACGTGGCCAAGGGCCTCGCTGACGTCGACCACGGCGGCCGCGGCCTGTCGGGAACATTCGACATGCTGTCGCGGACCGTCCTCGGCAAGATGGGCCCCGCCGGAACACTGCTGCTGTCGTCGTTCAACCAGACGAAGCAGGCCTCGGCGAACCTCAAGACGATGCTCAGCTCCATGCCGGCGCCGGTGCGGAGCCTCGCCTCACAGCTCCAGTCCGGATCGATCTCGGTTGCCTCGTACGGCAAGGAGATCAAGAAGCTCCCGGACAGCCAGTACGTCCTGGGTGCGCAGTTCAAGACCCTGTACGAGAAGTCTCATGGCTTCAGCGCGGAACTGAAGCGCGGTGGGCCGGCGGCCCAGACGTACACCGAAGCGATGAAGAAAATGCTCGGTGGCGCCATCGGGCTCAACACCTCGCTGCAGCTCACCGGTGAAAACACCGAGGGCTACAACGAGCGGGTCAAGAAGGTCGGAGAGTCCCTCCACCACGCGACGAAGGACGTCGAAGGCTGGGATGCGACGCAGCAGCTTTTCAACGTCCGCCTCGCGAAGGCGAAGCAGACCGTCTCCGTACTGGCCATCGAGATCGGCACGAAACTCCTGCCGGTCATCACCGCGGCCATCGACTTCTTCGGCCGCCACAAGGATGCGGCGACCGCGCTCGCCGCGATCATCGGCGGCGTCCTGCTCCTGTCCGTTGTGGCGTACGCCGCCAAGCTCGTCATGGCCAGCGCCCGGACCGTCGCCACGTTCGGACGGATGGGGGTCTCGGCCGTTCAGGGAACGGGCCGGATCGTGCAGGGCTTCCGCTCGGCACAGGTCGCGCAGTCCTCGTTCAGCGGCCGGGCTGGGTCGTTCGGGGGGATCCTGCGGCGCGGGTGGAATGCAGGCATCACCGGCGCCAAATCCATGGGGCGGGCGACGCTCGACGTCGGCAAGGCCGTTGGAGGCCTCGCCGCGCGCGGTGGGCGCGCTGCGCTCTCGTCAATGGCCAGCGGCGCCCGCTCCGCCGCTGGGGCGATGCGCGCTGCGGGCGCAGCGTCTCTCTCCCTGGCGCGGTCGACAGCCATTGCTACGGCGGCTGCGGTCCGCTCGGGGGTGGCGTGGGCTGTCCAGCGCGTGAGGATCATCGCTGCGGCCATCGCCGAGAAGGCCGCGACGGTCGCTCAGTGGCTGCTGAATGCGGCGATGTCGGCCAACCCGATCATGCTCGTCGTGCTCGCGATCGCAGCCCTCGTTGCTGGGTTCATCTGGGCCTATACCAAGGTCGGTTGGTTTCACGACGGGGTGAACGCCGCTTTCCACGGCATCTCCGTGGCGGTGGGCTGGGTCGTCGACTTCGTGAAGGCTCACTGGCCACTGCTGCTGGCGATCTTGACGGGACCGATCGGTATCGCGGTCCTGCTCATCACCAAATACTGGTCGAAGATCTCCGGCGCGTTCACCGGGGCCTACCACACAGCGGTCCGGGTGGGCGCGCAGATGGTGTCCTGGGTAGCCGGGTTGCCCGGTCGTGTTCTGTCCGCGATGGTCTCCCTGACTGGCCTGCTCGGCCGGCTCGCGTCTGCCGCCTGGGGCCGGTTCCTGGCAGGGTCAAAATCTCTCGGGAACAGCGTGCTCACCTTCGTGCGGGCACTGCCTGGGCGCATGCGAGGGGGACTCGGCAGTCTCGGCGGGTTGCTGGTCAGCGCGGGCGCAGACATGCTCCGGGGTCTCCTGCGTGGCATCCGGTCGATCAACGTGAGCTCGGTGTTGTCCGGGATCGCGCACTCCGCGGCGAACTCCTTCAAGTCGGCCCTCGGGATCAGTAGTCCGTCGAAGGTGTTCCGCAGCCTCGGTATTTACATCAACACCGGGCTCGTGGACGGCCTTACGGGGTCGACGGCGAAGGTCAAGGCAGCGACGAAGCGCATCGAGTCGCTGATGATCCAGACGCGGAACCGGATCGCTGACCTGCACACCTCGGGCAGCACCAAGTCCGGGCGCTCCATGAACGCCTGGGTGAGCTCGCACCTGAAGACGGTCGCGAAGCTGGAGGCGTACGCGAAGCGCGAGGACAAGGTCCTCCGGGGCCTGGCGGCGAAGCGCGACAGCGTGGCGACGAAACTGAAAGCCGCGCAGGCCAAGCTGGCTGCACTCCAGAAGTCGTGGACGGATGAGCGGAACAGCATCGCCTCGTCGATCATGCAGGGCACCTCGGTGGTCACCGCGGCCCCTGATGAGAGCCGCGCGGTCAACGCGAGCGATGTGGTCGCGAACATGCAGGCCCAGGTCCAGAAGGGGCGCGCCTTCGCCGCCGAGCTCGACCAGCTCCGGAAGAAGGGCTTGAGCTCGGAGTTGATCGCGCAGATCGCCGGCGCCGGTGTCGAGCAGGGCGGCGCAACGGCACTCGCGTTGTCCTCGGCGTCGTCGTCGCAGATCAAGCAGGTCAACGCGATGCAGGCATCGTTGAAATCTGCGGCGAACGCCACCGGGTCGGCGGTCGCGGATTCGATGTACGGGGCGGGCATCAAGTCGGCTCAGGGCCTGGTGAAGGGACTCGCGTCGCAGGAGAAGGCGATCAACGCCCAGATGGCGCGCATCGCGAAGCAGATGGCCGCGGCCATCAAGAAAGCCCTCAAGATCAAGTCGCCCAGCCGGGTCTTCTCGGACATCGGTGCCTTCATCCCGCAGGGGCTTGCCCAGGGCGTCACGGCGGCCGCCCACTACGCCACCACGGCGGCGAGCACCCTCGCCTCCCAGGTGACCAGCGCCGGCAGCCTGTCCGGTGCCAGGCTCGTGCCCGCCGGGGCTGGGGCCCTCCCCGGTCTCGGGGCGGGGCGACAGCAAGTGGTGCACCACCACCACGTGACTCACGTCAACGTGGAGGGCTCCGTCCTCACGGAGAAGAGGTTGGTCGACGTGGTGGAGAAGGGATTCCTGCAGCGTGGCGGGCGCAACCCGTCCACGTACGCGCAGTACAAGCGCTGACCACAAGGGCCCCGTAGGTGCTTCGGTGTTTCACGTGAAACATCGCAGCTGCACACCTCTGGCCCGGCGCTGCGACACCACGGAGGTGCCTGATGCCCAACCCGAAGCTGTCCACGCTCGTCGACCCGATCACCGCGCCGACATTGAACACAGCCCTGTGGAGCAATGTCACCGGAGGCGCGGTGACGGTCGACACCGTGAACGACGTGGTCACGCTGGCGCAACCCACCACGTCGGGCGCCACGAACACGCTCGGGAGCGGCCTGTACGACGCGACCTCCTCGAAGATCAGCGCCCAGATCGGCGCAGTGCCGAACGGTCTCGGCAACACCAAAACGATCTTCAAGCTGACGGTGGACGCGAACAACTCGGTCGCCCTCCGACTCGAGGCGGGCGCCTTCAAGTTCACGCTGCAGACCGCGGGGACCACCGTCACCACGACGCTCGCCACCTACTCCCCAGACACCCACCGCTGGTGGCGCCTGCGGGAAGACGCCGGCACCTGGTACGCCGAGGCCTCCACCGACGGCCTCACCTGGGCCACCCTGACCTCATCCGCATACAGCTGGGCCGCGAGCGCAGTCGCAATGACCTTCGCGCTCCAAACCAGCGCAGGAGCAACAGAGTTCGCCGGCCTGGTCGCCTGGATGGCCCACGTCAACACACAGGGCGGCGGCCGAGCCGAGTACAACCCGAACTGGCCCCGGCTACAGCACGCCTGGGGACCACAATGGAACTGCAACGGCGGTAACAGCCCCAACAGCTCCTTCGTGGACGTGACCCGGCGGACCCGCGGCACCTTCTCCACCGGGCGAGGCCGGCAGTACGAGCTCGACCAGGTCCGCGCCGGCGAGACGAGCCTGACCCTCGCGAACCCCGACGGCGCCTTCGACCCGACCAACCCGGCAGGCCCGTGGTCCGGGCACATCCAGCCCTACCAGCCGTACCAGGTGGGCGCCGAATGGCCCGCCACGATCAACTTGCTGCGCCAGGCGCAGGCCACCGCGGGCGACCTCGGGGGTCAGCCACTGGGTGGCATCGACAGCAGCAACACCGGCCCGGCGATCTACAGCTCCACCGACAACACCGGCGGAAGCTTCGTAACGAGCACGAAGGCGTGGCAGGGCAGCACCGTCATGCAGTTCGCGGTGCCAACGTCCGCCATCGCGGCGACCAGTCTCGTATTCACGAGGCAGCCACCGGTCGAGCCTGGTCGGGCCTACACACACACCGTCCGGGTCCGGAACATCACGGCGTCGAGCTCCGTACAGGTCTACCCCTATGTCGAGTGGACGGACGCAGCCGGCGTCACAATCGCGGCGGTCCCTGGCAGCACCGTGACGCTCACGGGGTCGGCCACGGCCAACTGGAGCACCCTGACGGTGACGGGGACGGCGCCGATGAACCCCGCAGCCCTACTCATCGGGGTCCGTATCGTCGCCGCGCCTGGCGTGACGTGCTCGGCTCAGGTGGACGGCTGGCAGCTGGAGGAGGGTACCCAGTCGTCCGCCTGGGTGTGCCCCGGTGTCTGGTACCCGCAGTACACGGGATTCGTCGAGCGGTGGCCTAGTTCCTGGGAGGGTGGGGGCTCCTACGGCCTGCAGCAGCCCACGACCGTTGACGCGCTGAGCCTGCTCTCCCAGGTCCAGCTGTCTGACCCGCTCACGCAGGAGATCAGCTCCCACGCCCCGCGGTTCCTGTACAAGCTGGACGATCCTCAGGGCAGCACCTCGGCGAGCGACGCAACAGGAAACTATCCGGGCGCGCAGTTGGGGGTGTCCAAGTACGGTCCGGGCAGTCTGGTGTGGGGAACCGCTGTCACCTCTGCGTCGCCGGGCGGAACGTACACCGGGTCGGCAGGCACCGTGGTCACGGTGAACAATCCGAATCCGGGCACCACCCTCACCTCCCCAGCAACCTTCCTCAGCCTGGGTCTTGCCGGGATCAAGGGCCCGGCAACCGCAGCCTGGACACGGATGCTCGCATTTCGCTACACAGGTCCTACTCCGGTGTACGCCGCGGTGATGTGGTCCGCGATGGACCGCCAGCGTGCCGCAGGCAACCCCTCCGGATCGCGGGTCTTTCTGCAGGTCGATGACTCCGGTCATCTCGCGATGATCCTCGCTGGGCCATCCACAGGATTCATCGGTATGGCGGCTGGCAGCACGAATGTGATCGATGGCAACTGGCATCTGGCGATGTTCGGGCATGATCCCGTCAGTTCGGTGGCCTTCGTGGCTCTCGACGGGGTGAGTGCTAGCTACTCGGTCGGTCCCGCCTTCCAGCCGACCGACATCATCGGTGACAACCTCGGCAACTTCGTCGACGCCACGGTCGGCAACGGCACCACCTACAGTTTCAAGGGAGATCTGAGTTTCGCTGCGGAGTTCCCGTCGAAACTGGATGGCCCGTCGGTCACGGCCATCTACGACGCGTGGAAGAACTCGTGCGCCGGGGAGTCCACAGACACCCGCTACAAACGGATTCTGCGGTACGCCGGGTACACGAGCACGGCAGTGACCGAAGCCGGGCTGACCACGAGCATGGGCGCGGCCGCCACGGACGGGCAGGACGCCGTATCGGCACTTCAGGGCGTCGTGGATACGGAGGGCGGCCAGCATTACGTGTCGCGAGGCGGTGCCCTCACCTTTCGGTCCCGGGCGACCCGCTACAACTCCCTCGTTCCTGCCTACGTCTTCGGCGAGGACACCGCGAACGGCGAGTGGCCGTATGAGGACGCCCAGCTGGACTTCGATGCCACCCACATCAGCAACAAGATCTCCGTCACCCAGGAGTCCACTGGGCAGAAGTTCGCAGCTCAGGACGCAGCATCGATTACGGCCTACTTCGAGCGAACGCTGGAACGGACGATCAACTCATCGTCTGCGGATGAATGCCAGGACGCCGCCGGGTACTTCCTGAGCCGGTACCGGCAGGCGGTGTCGCGGCTGTCATCGATCGTGCTGCACCCCTCGGCGCTTCCTGCCATGTGGCCGGTCTGCCTGGGCCTGGAGCTCGGGATGCGAGTCCAGGTGGTGCGCCGGCCGAACGGCGCCCCGTCAATCACCTTGGACTGTTTCGTGGAGAACATCGCTACGTCGTGGGACGACGCGGGAGAGGCGACGTGGACGCTCCAACTGTCGCCGGTAGACCTCACGCCGTACGCGGCGTTCGCGGCCTGGCACACCACTCTCCGCACCACGGTGGCCCCCGGCGTCACCTCGATCAGCGTCAACGCCTCGGCGGACACCGCGAACCCGCTCGCTACGCAGCTCGGACCTGGCCAGCAGATCGTTCTCGGGCAGACCACGACCAACCAGGAGACGGTCACGATCCTGTCGGTCGGCGCGACGTCGCCGGGCTGGACCTCCGCGACGCTCACGCTCACCGCGGCCACGACGAAGGCCCACACCGCAGGTGACCTGATCAACGAGCCGCTCCCTGCCGGCGTGACCGACCCGACGGCCTTCGATGGGTCCAGCCGGTTCGACTCGGCGGCATTCGCGTACTGACTAGGAGGTGCCTGTGGCCACCATCCCCACAATCCCCACCGAGGCTCCGGGCAATTTCTGGACGTCTGCCCTGTGGAACGCGAACATCCTCGGAGGCCTCAACTACCTCTTCGCACCAGTTCGGTTCAAGGGTTACAGCAGCGTCACCCAGGCCATTGGCACGGGCACGACGGCGGTACCTCTCACCATGGACACAGAGATCATCGACTCGGACGGCGGGCATTCCACCGTCGCCAACACCTCGCGGTACGTGTGCCAGACAGCCGGAACTTTCTACATCAACGGCTCAGTGTGCTTCGCAACGAGCGCAAGCGGCACCCGAACCCTGATGATCCTGGTCAACGGTGTAGTCGTACCCGGTTCCATGATTCAGACCGCTCCGCAGGGCTCCAACGGGGGGTCGGCGTGCACGGCTACGACCACACAACTCAGCGTGGGTGACTACGTAGAGATCGCCTGCTGGCAGAACTCCGGCGGCACGCTCGCCACATCGATCGGCGGATCCCAATCCGTGAACTCGACCATGAACCTCTTCCGGTTCTCTGCCTGAACTACCCCGTCCCAAGCCCCGGCCCTTTGCCGGGGCTTCTCGCATTCCTGGCCCAGGGAGGACTGATATGTCGCAGTGGAGAACCCTCGTCGACCACGTGATGAGCGTGCCGGAGCGGGTGTACGAGGGGTGGAACAGCCTCGACGGGTGGGACAACCACACCCCGTTCGGGCGGGAGTACGGCGAGGACGGTGTTCCGTGGTGCGTGATCTTCGACTGGGACATGTACCACGACGTGGGCCTGGACCAGGCTGTCCCGAAGCTGGACAACGTGGTCGCGTTCTCGAGCTGGGCCCGGGTCCATGGGCAGTGGTCGGAGTACCCGTCTGTCGGCGCCTGGTGCAACCTCGGCAACAGCCACACCGAGCTCGTGGTGGGCTTCGACGCGGACACCGTGTACCTCAAGGGCGGCAACTCGATCAAGGACGGTGCCGCCGACAACGGGCAGGGCAACGGCGTCTGGTCGCACAAGATGGCCCGCCGTGCGACCAAAGTCGTCGGGTACTTCGCGCCCACGTTCCCCGACAACGTCTGCCCGCCGACCGCCGACCCCCACGACTACCGGGGCGGGAAGGCCGCGGCCTCCTGGCGGTGGTCGCCGACCAGCACGACGCCAAAGCTGCCGGCCTTCCCCGGCCGCCAGTACTTCCTCCTCGGCGCGACCGGCGAGCGCGCCCTCACCCTCCAGACGTGGCTGCAGCGCGGCGCGTGGGGGCCCGCGTACCGGGTCGGTCCGTCACGGACCATGACCGCCCTCGACCTGGCGAAGGTCAAGGCGCTCCAGCAGCACTACGTCACCGCTCTCGGGCCCGCTGACGGGCTCTGCGGTCCTCTCACCTGGCAGTACGCGTTCGAGGTCGCCAACGGCCTCCGGAAGAAGTGAGGAACCAATGACCAATCCGCAGTTGTGGGCTCTGTTCATCGGCTTCGTGTCACCGCCGGCCATCGCCGTGGTGCAGCAGCCGCGATGGTCCGGACCCGCCCGGGCCTTCTTCATGCTCCTGGCGTCGCTCCTCATCGGCGTGGGCACGGCGTACTTCAACGACGCCCTCCACGCGGCCACGGTGGCCACGAACCTGCTGATCGCGGCCGTCGCGGTGGGCACCTCCTACCACTCCCTGTGGAAGCCCGCGGGAATCGCGCCGGGGATCGAGGCTGCGACGTCGCCCGGCTCCACCACCGTTCGGAGCGAGTGAGTGGGCGACCTCCTCGGGATCAACGTCGTCCAGGGCGGGGCCGGCGCGATCGTTGCCCTGGTCGTCGTGATGATCCTTACCGGCCGCCTGGTCCCGCGGCGTGTCCTTGAGGACGAGCGGACCGGTGCCGAGGCACGGCGCCAGGAGCTGGTCCGCGAGCGAGACACCTGGCGCGATACCGCACTGACGGAGTCGAGCGCGCGCCGGGACGCCCAGGACCAGGTGGGGGAGCTCCTGGAGCTCTCACGTACAGCCGGCCATCTCATGGCTGCGATTGCCCATCCTCCTGCCTCGGGGCAGGGGGTGACGGCAGATGCTGCGGTTGTGGATCAAGTGCCTGCGCCACCGGCATGAGCGACAGGAGCCGCAGGTGACACCAGGGCAGCGAGCGGCGTCGGGAGCTCTGGCCGAGGCGAAGACCGGGCTCGACGAGGTCCAGCGGACCCGCCCTCAAGCGGAGGCGGTGGCCGCCGACCTGCGGGGGTGGCGTCAACGAAATCACTTCGGCGAGATGATCCGCCGGACCTTGGAGGCCGGGCGATGACATCGGATTTGGGGATCGCCCAGCTGATCAATGTCGTTGCGAGCGGGCTGGTCGCAGTGTCCTGCGGGTGGTTCACGTGGACGTACCACCGGCGCGCCCCGTGGGTGACGACACCGACGGGGCGGCGGTTGATGGCGCTGGTCACAGTGATCGGGCTACTCGGGACGTACACGGTCCTGATCACCTTCTGGCCCGACGGCGCGATCGCCGCGGTGCTGCGGATCGCGCGGACCGTGGTGCTGCTGCTGATCGCCGCGTTGATCATGCAGCTCACGCAGACGGTCATACGGGTGCAGCGCGAGCCTGGGAACGACCCGGTGGCCAAGGATTGAGATGGCCCCCTGCCGCGCCTGAGGGCGTGGCAGGGGGCCGCTTCGTGGTGCTCGGGTCAGGCCGCGGGGATGTAATCGGCGGGCGCGGCGGCAGCCCACTGGATGAGCAGCTGCTCGTAGGCGTCGGCGGAGAGCGCTCCGGCGTCGACGAGGGCGCGGATCTGGTCGTTGGTGGCGGCGGCGTCGGGGCGCGCGGAGCCAGTTCCGAGAGGTGTGCGGGACATGTTGGTGAGCGTACGGGTGGGTACTGACAGTGGCGTTTGAGCTTCTGAGGCGCTGGGGTTCTCTGGTGCGGCTGGGCGCTTCAGGTGGCGGGTGAGCAGCTGAGTTGGCGGGCTGAGTCGCGAAGGCTGAGGACCATCCATGCGAGGCACAGACACCGAGCGAATACAGCCCTACTCTCCGCCCATGACTAGTGCTCACGACTCAATGCCCGAACCTCCCCCCGCCGAACCAGGTGTCCTGCGATTACGCATCGACCCCAACTGGGCATCCACCGGGCAAGTCGCGGTGCGTGCTACGCCTGGCCTCGCTCGTGTCCTGCTCACGCAGTTCGAAGAGCAGGGGGCTGACGCCAGCTTTGGCTCAGAATTCGGCCTCGACGCTAACCAGCTCTTCATCGTGGTGTTCGGCGGCAGTGGCGTCTGGTTGACCCTCCGTACGGGAATCAACGCCATCGTCGACAGGCACAAGAATGCTCGCATCCGAGTTGAGGTCGGCGACCGCGTCACCGAGGTCTGCGGCCGGAGCACCGCAGACATGGAACGCCTCCTCGAACTTGGAGAGCGCTTGTGGCAGTCCACCAGCGAGCACGGTGACGCTGCAAGCGGTGACGGTGACGGCTCGCCGCCTTCGGCTTGAGTACCAAGCAGCTGCCCGCCAACTACATCGGACGGAGCCGCCGACTCAGATGCTCTCCTGTCACCTGAAGCGCTCTGTCACATCTGGGCGGGTTGTCGGTGTGGCAACCCAAGATCGAATTCGAACAGGCGTACCATCCGCTCTGTGCCCAACTTCGCCTTCCCCGATGACCTCAGCGCCGCCCAGCTCGACCTCCACAAGGCCCAGGCGGAACATCAAGCCTTCGCCCTGACCCTCCCGCTCGGCGCCGAACCTCTGGACGAGGTCGATGACAAATCCCACTGGTACCGCCGGAACCACCCCCGCCCGGCCTCGCCCGGATACACCCCAGAGCAGGCCACAGAGCTCGCCCGTCTCCGCGCCCTCGTGCTCGAACTCGCCACCAAGGTGGTCACGCACCCGTACTGGGAAACGGTCGAGGCCGGGTCTCGCGTGGACGCCCGGACAGCCCTGAAGCACGTCCACGACCAGGCGGACGACCAGGCGGAGGCCGCGTAAGTCAGCGTCCCGCCCTGCACGCGCATCAGCCGAGAGGAATCTGAGCGAAGTCCTCCCACTCGTACATGCGGTGATCCCGGTTGATCACGATGAGGTCCGCGTGAGTGATCCGCGCCGCCGCGGGCTCGATCCGCGCCGCCTCAACTGCAGCTTCGTACGGGGCCAGCGGCCCCGTACCGCTGCTGTACCCGATGGAGACGTGGGGCCGGAACCCGGCGGCCTGCTCAGGTACGTCAGGGAGCACGTCGCCGATTGCCGCGCGGATCGCGTCGCGCACAGCACGCACAGGCTCGTCCGGTTGGACGGGGACGAGGATCGCCTCCGGGTCTACGACTGGTCGTCCGAGCGTGACGTCGAAGGCCGGCACTGCGGCCAGCCGGTCGCGCGCCGCCATCGCGATCTCAGTAACGACCGCCTGCTCGATCTCACCGACGAAACCGACGCCCTGCATGGTCAGGTGCAGCCACTTATCCGGGATCAGGTCCAGCCCACCCACGGGCGCCACAGCAGCCCGGTACTCGGCCGCGAAGCGATGCACCTCTGGCTCGCTCTCGAATGTGAGGTGCCAGGTGTAGAAACTTCGGCCCTCGCGCCAGCCCGGACGCCACCACCAGTGATCACGCATGTGCTCAGGTGCAGAGGTCATGCGTGAGATCAAATCAGGAGGGCCCCTCCCCTGACGAGAGGGCAAGGCACCTCGGGGCCGAATCCTCGGACCATTGGACGATGGTCTGCCGTGCGACAACTGTCGTTGCAGCAAGCGCAGATGGATCCCGGGACATGGCTGCGGCGAGCTCCAGCATCCGTTGCGTGACAGGCCCCATGCGTCGCTCGGGTGGCATGGCCAGGACCGGGAGGAGTGCCTCCATGACTCCCTCTGGCTGTCCGCAGCCCAGGAGCGCGGTGGCCTGGCTGATGTGGATCTGCGCCTCGGTGCCGTACGCGCGGACCGGCTCTGTGGCGAGCAGGCGGAGTGCGGTCTGCGTCTCGCGCAGCGCGGCCGCCGGCTGTCCGATCCGAAGGTGCACGGCTGCCGCATAGTTCTCCTGGCGCGCCTCGGGGCAGGAGAACAACCCTCCGATCTCGTCGCCCCCCACCATCACGCTCCGCGCGTTCATGGCCCTGCTGAGCGCTCCCTCAGCCTCGACGGCGGCACCGAGGAGCGACCAGGCGTCCGCCTCCTGGCAGGCGAGCAGCGCACCGACCGTCCCGTCGACAGTCACGAGCGCGCCTCTACGAGCATGATTCACCGCGTCGCGTAACCGTCCATCCCACAGCGCGACCTTGGATCGGGTGGAGCAGACCCAGGCCCGTAGCCCGTCGTGTCCGGCGTTCTCGGCGCACAGCCAGGCGGTCCGGCCGTGGGTGTCTGCCGCGCGGAGGTTTCCCAGGTCGGAGGACATCCACGCCAGGAGCCCGCACAGGTAGCCGGCGGACACATAGAGGTCCGCGGACTGGCGCGGCGGCTGGTGTCCCTCAATGAGCGCAAAAACCCTGTCGCGGAGGGTGCGTGTGCGGGCGAAGAGCTGCAGTGCGTCGCCGGTCAGGTAGTCGTGCGCGAGCGTGCGCACGTCGGCGAGGATCTGCTCCATGGCGATCTCACCGACGTTGGTGGCCTCCGCCCACTGTGCCCAGCTCGCCGATTCCGTGGCGGCCGCGAGGACGCGATCGGTCTCAGGCTCGACGGGCAGAGGTGGAGGCGAGGACGCTGGTTCGGCAGCGCCCTGCTCTTGTGGGTGGTGTTGAAGGATTCGCAGGTCGTTGTCCGGAAGCGCGCGTCGGTCCTCGATGTCGAGGATGTTCTCCACGGTGCAGCCGTAGACCTCTGCGAGCGCTACGAACACTGGCAGGCTCGGGCGCCGCGAGCTCAGCCCCGGCCACTTCTCCCACTTGCTCACGAGGCTCGCGTCGGCCGCCATGCCTGGGCCCTCGTTGATGCGGTTGGCAACCTCCTGCAGCGTCCATCCGTGCGCGTGCCGCCATGCCTCGCGCGGCCGCATGTGCCATCGGCCTCGCATCTCCACGGCGATCTCTGCGGTAGTGCATCCGGCGTCGAGCATCTCGTGGCGGAGGGCGTCGCGTTGCGCTTTGCTGCCCGGTCTGGGCTGTGACGTCATGGGTTCTCCCAGCGTGCGGGGGGATTCCCTCACGGTAGCCAGGTCGTCACTGCCGACGGTGGCGACCTCCAGAATTTGATGCCGCAACTCGTCCAAGGCCGAGACCACTTGACGTTCTTTCAGCAGGTCAAGGAGTTCTCGATTGGCCAAAAAAGTTGGGCACGGGTGACCGTGACGGCTGGGCCCCAGGTTGCGAATGTTGAGGCATCCGAATCGATCGACGCCCGGGAGCTTCCGTGAACCCCCAGTTCGGCACTGAAAGAGCCGTCGCCGAATGGCTTGCCTCGACCCTCGACGACCCCGATCGCGCTCACGGAGCCTGGGCAATTCACCGGGTTGCTGCACTGCCTCTGGGCCGCGAATTCTGTGTCATCCGCCTTTCACGGGAACTGGTGGAGGCCGCTACGTCGAGCACGGACCCCAGCACCATCTCTGACGTCCTCGCCGAAAGCCTCGACGGCCCGGTCATCTGCGACCCCGTATGCCACCGGTACTACGCACTCGTCCCTCCGACCGGGGCCGCACCCTGGCCGGCAACCAAGGGCGCGGAGTGGGTCGGTGAAGGCACGGTCGTAGGCATCCCGGAAGTCGGCGGGATGGCTCCTCAGCTCATCACCTACTGGTCTGTCCCTTTCGTTTCGCGGCACGAGTTGTGCGACCCCGGCCTGATCCGCGACCTGGTGCTGGTCGGCGAGAAGCGTCTGGCGGCGTCGCTGTGAGCACGGTGACGGATCGTCGGAGCTTCGACGCGATATACCGGCGATTCCTGGACCACGCCCAGGGCTGCCGGGCCGCGTGTGGGCAGGTGGGCACGAATTGCTCGGCACCTCACCACTGCCGCGAGGGCCGTCGGCTCTGGATCCAGGTGAAGGCCGCCCGCCTCCCTGTCAGCGGCAGAGAGGCGTAGCGCCATTCCTGGATCGGTTCGCCCCTTGTTCTCAAGCCGCCCGGCCGCACGCCGGGCGGCTTCCCTCAGAACGGAGCAGGCAGTGCCAGACACCTCCGCGATGGATACGTATGCGCAGCAGAAGCGTGATCGACGCCCCGCGAGCGGGGGCAGCGACGCAACGTGGTTCAACTGGACCCAATACCCGGCCCACGGCCCGGGGGCCGAGGTGCTGGGCATCGGACCGGGCGCCTCCGTGCTGGATCTGGGCTGCGGAAAGGGCGGTAATTTGGCGCACATCTCGACACTCGGGGCGCGCGCCGTCGGTGTCGACATCTCCCTCGCCCAGCTCCGCGCAGCCAAACGCTGGGGAGCCCGCGACGGGATGGCTCTCCGCCACGGAAGCGCTCTCGAGTTTCTCAAGGGGACGAGCGAGGATTTTGATGCCGTGTACTCGGTGTTCGGGGCGGTGTGGTTCAGCGATCCGGGCGTTCTGCTCCCTGCGATCCGCCGACGGTTGCGCCGTGGGGGCGTCCTCGCGTTCTCGCAGCGTCCGCCCATCGTGGACTGCTACGGATGCCAGGCCTCGTACATCAATCGGAGGCCTGACCAGGACCCGGTGGTCGTTCGGCGGTGGGACTACGAACCGGAGCGGTGGAGGGAGATCCTTCACGAGCACGGGTTCACCTTGATGGCGGCGCAGGTGCTACGGCCGCCGCCTGGCCCGAGGGAGATCGGCACGCTGCTCGTTCGTGCGGCCGCTACTGGCTGAACCGTCAGTCGGCTCAAGGATTGATTTTCGGCCAACTGGCCAGCATTTCTACGCATGTTGGAATATGCCGACGGGATAGCTACCGAAGCGGCTCGCGATTCCGCGATAGTAAGCGCTACCACCTACTTGTACGCATGCATGCGTCCCGGACCCGACGCACACCCGAACTCGCCGCCCTTGTGGGGTGGTTGAGTGCGGGCAGAGTGTGATGTGCGTCCGCTCCGCCCGCAAGGGATTCGGCGAAAATAGTCGATCCTGGCCGCCCCGCCCCCGCTACCGGAGGCGGGGCGGTTTACTGTGAACAGCATGAAGCCCCCTGCCGGCGAACACGGCAGGGGGCTTCTGCTTCCGGCGGAGGGCCTCCCGAGCACCTCACACCGGGCTGATGCGGGTTGTGCGTCAAACGCAGGGTCGGGGCCCATACGTTTCCCACAGCCAATTTACTCAGTCCGAGTGCTTCCGTTTCTGGAGTATGCCCACGTGCACACGAGACCATGACGTTGTGTTCGGAATGTTCGACGTTCAGAGATCCCTTTCAGGGCTCCGCCCCCACCAGGCCATTACCTGATACATCGACCACGGCCCCTCCGCCCCGTGAAGTCGCGCCAGTTCCTCCCGCAGGTTCTTCAACTCCTTGTTGACCGTCCGCTCCTTCAGCCCGATGCGCGGACCCACCTGCTGCTGGGAGTAGCCGTCCTCCAGGACGCGCAGGATCCGCCGGTGGCGATCGGACGTGACCGCGGCCGCCAGGAGCTCGTCGAGGTCGCGCCACGGAGTGCCCTGGTCCAGGGTCATCCGGAAGGAGGCCCTGATCCACATGACGGATGCACGGTCGGTGACGTGCCACCCGCAGTTCGGATCGGAGTCCGCGGTGACGTGGTTGTCGATGAAAAGGTGGCGCCTCCCGATGAGGACCAGGCGGGGGAAGGGGCTGCCGTAGGCGCGGACGTCGGCGCCGGCCTCGACGAGCTCGGCCACGGTCTCCCGGGTCTGCGCGTGCTGGTAGGCGGCGGAGGTGTAGAGGCTCCGGACGTCCACACCGCGGTGCAGGGCCGCGACGGTGCGGTCGATGCCCATCCGCACGACCTGGGGGTCCCGGTCGGAGGGGGCGTCCGGCTGGGCGGTGAGGATCTCGTCGGTGGCGGCCGCGGTGAGGTAGCCGATGCGCTCGTTCATTTGGTCCATGGGCAGGAACTCGCTGCCGGGGCCGCCGTAGAGCCGGTAGGGGTCGTAGTGGGCCACGAGGGCCTCAAGGGAGGGGAGTTGAGCCATCTGGTCGGCCAGGAGGGCCAGGCGGGCTTGCGTGGCCGTCAGGAAGGCGTCCACTGCCTCTCTGGGGTCCCGTGCAAAGAAGGAGAGGGGAGCGCTCCCAGTAGCGCCGATAAGGCCGCGGGCGATGAGCCGGTCCGTGCTCGGCCCTGGTGGGACAGCGACGCCGGCGGCGATGTTCTTGTAGGTCTGCTCGTCCTCGTCCAGCAGGGGTAGGTGCTGCCCTACCTCTGGACGGTCTAACTCGGTCATCTGGCCCCCCAGTTGCGGTGCGATTCCCGCACTGCGTGATTCGGCACGGGGGTTTCCCTGTGCCGCTCTCTCCCCACGTGTCAGCCTAAGGTGCAGGTTCGGTGACGGAGACGTGTTCGAGGCTTGGAGGTTCGGTGTCTAGATTCGGAATCGCGGCGGCGGGCGTGGCGCTCGCCGTCTCAGCAGCGTTGGGCGTGGCTGGAATGGCAGCAGCGGATACCCCTCAGCCCGTCCCTGCGGCGGATGTTGGGTGGGGAGCTCCGCCGGCGGACGGAGACGCGCCTGCGGCGGTTGTCTCTACACCGTCTCCCGTGCCGTCGACGGACGACGTCGGTTGGGGATAACCCACCCAGTTGTCCACAGGCCCCGGTCAGTACTCGGGAGGTACCTGGCCGGACCCAGACGCCCCCTGCCGCTTACATCGGCAGGGGGCGTTCTGGTGCACAGGGTAGACCGGTGGCCGCAGGTTCGGGAGGCATAGGGAGGAGGTGTCATATGCCGGAGCGGTGACCACGTCACGCCTCGGCACCAATCGTGCGGACACGCCCAACCGCGGTGCCCTCGCGGGTAAGACCGCCAGCATGAAGAAGCGCCTTGGGGGATGGGTCGCCGCATTGTTGGGCGTCGCGGTGTTCGTGCTGCTGCTGTGGAAGGGCCCCTGGTGGGCTGATGCGGGGCACCTGGGACCGGGGCTGACCCCAGGTAGAGCCGCTGTGATCACCGGCTTCCGAACAGTGATCATCGCGGTCGGGGCCGGCGTCGTCGCCAGCCTGGGCCTTTACTACACCGACCGCAGTTTCCGGCACACCCGAGAACTCTTCGAGCACACCCGGGAGAAGGACCGCGAACAGGCCGAGCTGACCCGCGAGGGCCAGGTGACCGACCGCTACGCCACCGCGATCGGTCTGCTGGCGGCAGAGAATCTCACACGGCAGTTGGGCGGGATCTACGCCCTTGAACGGATCATGCGCGACTCACCGAAAGACAGCGCCACCGTTGTCGAGGTGCTCGCCGCGTTCATCCGCGAGCACGCCCCTCTACCGACTGCCAACGAACCGTGGGCGGTCGGAGACGGAGCCACACCTTCTGAGCATGTCCAGGCAGCAGCAACGGTCCTCGGTCGCAGGCTTGAGCGCGAAGAGTCTTTCGCATTGAACCTGCAACGGACCAACTTGTGCGGTGCCGACCTGTCCTATGCCCACTTGAAGGGCGCACGGCTGGGCGAGGCTTACCTAGAGAGTGCCCAACTGCTCAAGGCCCATCTGGAGGGCGCGGACCTGTTCAATGCCCAGCTGGCGCGAGCGAACCTAGTTCAGGCTCACTTGGAAGGCGCTGACCTGCTCGGGGCCCACCTAGTCGGCGCGCGCCTGCTCGGGGCCCACCTAGTCGGCGCGCGCCTGGTCGGGGCCCACCTGGAGAATGCGATTCTGATCAGTGCCCATCTGGAGGATGCGGACCTGATGAATGCCAACTTGGAGGGCGCGTTCCTGACCGGCGCTGGGATGGCGACGGCGAAGCTGTCCATTGAGCAACTTCTCGGGGCCCGAAGTTTCCGGAACGCAGTGTTGCCTGACGCCATTGCGCGAGACCCGCGAGTACAGGCCCGCCTCGCAGAGGACTGAGCCATAGCCGTGGCCGCCACTCTGCACGGATGGCACAGAGGGCTTCGTGCCGGTTACCTGCCAGACGTCTGGCTCGCCGCTACCGCCCGCAGCGGCGCTTACTCAGCGCGCGCAGTGCGGGTTGAGATTGGCTGACATCAGTTCGCCGAGCTTGTGACATCAACGGCGCTGCGAGTTTGGGCTTCCATTGGGCTTTTGCAGATCCACACATGTAGAAGGCCGGTAGATCCAGGGGGATCTACCGGCCTTCTGACCTGCGGTGCAGGCGGTGGTGGGGCTAACAGGATTTGAACCTGTGGCCTCATCCTTATCAGGTCGATCATGGAGGCCAGTCGCCCCAAGGGTTCTCACCGTTTTGACTGCCTACGCGGGCGTACAGGTCTGCCCCTGATCGGCAGGATTCGGGCCCGTTGGTGTCAGCCGGTGATGTCAGCAAACCCCTGGGCTCTTGACAGCTCGTGCCATCGAGGGATGGCGGTGGACCGGGCCGGACCCCGATCCTCCCTCGCAGTAGAGAGCCGTGGTCTTGGCTCCGGCATCGATCTACTGCACCCCCTGTGGCGGATTCCGGCAGGGGCTGGCGGGCGTCTCGACCGTAGTGGTCTCGGTTGCTTGATCGCCAATTTTTGCCGCACCCAATTTCGGAGGTCGGCGAAGCGACTGTGAGCAGTGTCCTGCCTGGTTCGGGGTCAGGAACTTCGGATCAGTACCGGTAGGTGGCCTTCGTTCCACGAACGTGGATGATGAAGTCCTCGATGACTGGTCGGCCATCGGTTGGCACAAGCGTCGCGCCCAAGCAATGGACAGCGTGCAAGGCGTCGCTGACGGCTCGTGCTTCCGGATCGGTAGCTGGGTCGTGGCTGTCCAGGGAAGTCGTCCAAGCCTCGAAGATCGGTTGTACTGCTTCCCAGCCAGGACCAGGGCTGAACTCCGCGAGGAAGAACGGCATGTCGCACCCGTCCTCAGTGAGAGTTCCTAGCAGCAGGTCCCCGCGCATCAGCTTGATCTCGCTTGAGCCCATGCTTTGCCCTCCCGACACCCCTCGATGACCGCAGGTTACAGCGCGGTCGGTGTAGCGGCTTTGGCCGGTGTCCTGCCCGGTTTGGGGTTGAGCATGATCAGGGGGCCGTACGCTGCCAGCGACTCGGGCAGGCTTCACCCCTGCCCGCAATGTGACCGAGTGGCCCCCTGGTCTTGCTCGACGCGGGACCCGAACCGGGGAGGTGGGTAAAGCCGTGGAACCGACCGCCCCGACCACGGACAGGGTTTCCCGCTCCTCAAGCCCGTGCCGGCCGTTTGGTGGTGCCCCGCGGTGGGTCAGCGGGCTGTATGAACGCCCGGGAATCAGGCAGCTTCGGACCGCGTACATCCGTCGCCACGATCCGGCCTCAATCGGTAAAGACAACGCGTCCTTCACCTGCACTCTCAGGCTCCCCCTCAGCCAAGCCCAGTGCTGGTTTTCGCCCCCTTGTGGGCGCGGACGGGCGACGCCGCGCGGCCCCACTGACGCAGGCATTGTGGGAGCCGCGCGGCGGCGTCCGTCCGGCGCCGCCGCGCTTGCGCGGCACTCGACTCCCTGAGATCGATTGACTCCGTCATCCTGGTTGCACGGGCTTCGGCAAGGGGTGGGGCCTGCTGCTGCGCTCGATGAGTTCGCCCATGCCGTTTTCCCCTACCAGAGGTCGGATCGGGGCGGCGGGGGTGCGTGGTCCGGGAGCGGCCGATGATTCACCAGGGGCGTCATCGGCGGATGGGTTGGCAATGATCCAACCTGCGGGGTCGGCACCGACCGCGCGAGCGCAGCGAGCACTTGATGATGTAGGGAAACTCTGTCCGCGCCCGGCTACGCCGGATTCGACTGCTCAATGATCCACGCCCGGTAGGCGGGAGTTGCATCGCTGATCGGCATCGTGATGACGCTGGGCACCTTGTAGGGGTGCTCCCGAAGTGTCCGATCCATGATCGCCGGGACACGGTCCGGCACCGTACGCACGATGGCCAAGGCTTCGCCCGTGTCGTGGACTTCGCCTTCCCATCTGTAGATGGACCTGACTGGAGATATGTTCCCGGATGCGCACAGACGATCTTCGACTAGCCCGCGTACGAAGGATGCGAGCCATTCGGCATCGGGTGCGGTGATCAGCACTGCACAGACATCTGTCATAGGGACGTTCCTTGATCCTCTCGGAGCCTCGCATTCAGCTCTAGGGCTTCGTCCTTGGTTCGAGCTGCCGTTCCCCAACCAGTCATGATCTTGCTGTCGTAGCCGAGTCCGACCCACCGGCCGGACATGGTGCCCCCATGGGGATGCAGCACGAAGTACAGAGTTCCCTTTGACCGTACGGGGCCGTCGTTGGCCACATACCAGCCCATGAGGACTTCTTGGTCCCACAGCCGGAGCTCACCACGCCAGTGGTAGCCGCCCTTCTCGGCGCTGAGGCCTCGGGCCACCGTGTCGAGGTGGATCAACTCCTCTTGCTGGGCGAAGTTGACCTCTTGCACAGCGATGGCTTCCTCGCCGTCTCGGGAGGTCTGCCAGGACATCCACCATGTGCCCGACAGGTCGATGCGGTGTGCGGGTTGGCCTGCCAACTCGTTGACGGTGATCCCAAGGGCGTGCGCGATGGCCACGGCGACGGACAGGACTGGTTGTTGCTCGCCTGCCTCGTATCGCCGGATCTGGCGGCGGTCAACGCCTGCCGCTGCGGCCAAGTCAGCTTGCGAGATTCCCAGCTCGCCTCGTCGTTTGCGGATCACTTCATGCAGGTCCATGCCTCCCATTATCGGGGGACGTCTTAGTCCTTGACAAGCGGACTCATCCGCCCCATGCTCTGAGGCAGAAAGAGTCCCCATGCTGGGGACTAAAAAGCCGGGAGCGGTGCACTACCGCCAAGCAACGCACCGCTCCCTACCCCTCTTTCAAGGGAGTCTCATCATGCGTCAGATCCCCGTAGACACCACCGCCATGACGGTGATGCTCATTCAGGCCCCCGAACCGAAGATCAAGAACCGGGAGACCGGTGAGATCGCGACCGACCGCCAGACCGGCCGGACCCTGTTCAACGTGAACGTGGCTGTGATCGTGGACGGCCGCCCGGACGCGCTGACGATCGTGGTTGCTGAAGATGGTGTGCAGCCGGACCTCTTCCCCGGCGTCCCCGTCGCTCTGCCCGGTCTGGTCGCCCGCCCGTGGGAGAACGACTTCGGGCACGGCATCAGCTACCGAGCCGCGGCCGTGACCGCCGTTCAGGTTCCTGCCATGTCGAACGGCAAGGGCTGATCGCCATGTCCGCATCGACGCTCTTAGTACTGGCGGTGATCCTGACCGCCCTGCTCCTCCTCGCCCGGGTCAAGGCTCCGGCCGTGTACTGGACCCTGGTGGGCTTCCCCGCCGCGCTCTACCGGGTGCTGTCCGCCTGGCGCTCGACCATGGAAGCCTGCGAACTGATCGTTGACCCGCCCTGGTGGAAGGTCTTCGCCCACAAGATGGCCTCGCCCGGCGATGCGACGGTGGCCAAGCCCCGTATCCCGCACATCCGGAGCCTGCGCCCGACCGCTACCGGCCTGCGTCTGCGGCTTCGTCTGGCCGCGGGCCTGACACCGGACGATGTCGTCAAGTCCGCTGAACGCCTGCGGCACGCCTGGGCCGTTCACTCCGTGCACGTCCGTGAGGTCAAACCGGGCGTGGTGGACATCCGCCTGACCGGCTTCGATGTCCTGGCCCGGGTGAGGATGCCGCGCCGTCTGGCCGCTGGCCCTCTGGCCGTGTCCGTCGCGCTGCGGGAAGACGGTCTGCCGTACGTCCGTGACTACCAGGACATCCCGCACGCGCTCACGTTGGGCGCCAACAAGTCCGGCAAGTCGATGTATCAGCGCTGCTTGATCAAGGGTCTCGCGCCGCTGGACGTGGCCTTGGTCGGGATCGACTGCAAGCGCGGTGTGGAACAGTCCGCGTTCGCTCCGCGGCTGACGGCTCTTGCGATCACCTCGGCTGAGGCTGAGGGCCTGCTCGACGCACTCGTGATCGAGATGGAAGAGCGCTTCGACCTGCTGTGCCTGCATCAGGGCATCGCCCCCGGCACCCCTCTGGAAGACATCACCTCGGACATCTGGGGCCTGCCCAAGAAGCTCCGGCCGGTGCCGATCGTGTGCCTGATCGATGAGATCGCGGAACTCTTCCTGACCGTCTCCCGCGCGGATGCCGTACGCCGCGATCACATGGTCACCCAACTGGTTCGCCTCGCACAGCTGGCCCGCGCCGTCGGCATCCACTTGGAGGTGTGCGGGCAGCGCTTCGGCTCCGAACTCGGCAAGGGCGCAACCGCCCTGCGCGCCCAGCTCTCCGGGCGTGTGGTGCACCGCTGCAACGACAAGCAGACTGCCGAAATGGGCCTGGGCGACATCAACGAACTCGCCGTCGCCGCGGCCACCGCGATCGCCTCCGAACGCGCGGGCACGGCCATTGCCGGTGACTCCTCCGGTGGCTGGTCCCGTATCCGCACCCCGAAGACAAAGATCGGTGAAGTCGCCGCGGTCTGCCGCGAGTTCGCGCACCTGACCCCGGACATTCCCGCCCTGGCCGCATACCGGCCACAGCACATCGCGGGTGTTCCTGCCCCGGCTCCGGCGCCGGTCGCCGTCCCGGGCACCCCGTAGTACTTCGCCTCAACCCCCGGTCGGCGTGACCGCCTCGCGCCAGGTCCCTACCCCTCCCATGCCTCAAGCCGGAATGAGGACACCGCCGTGACCGCTCGCAAGGCCGCCCCGCGCAAGCACCGCCCCGCCGACTGCCCGGTCTGCAAGGGCACCGGAGAGATCCCCGTACCCGTCCGCCTCGGCCGCGCTCGCCGCGTGGTCGGCACACAGAACGGCTTCTGCCTGAACTGCCTGGGCTCCGGCCTCAACCCCGACACCGACTGATCACCGCCGCTGCCGGGCGGCCGGACACAGAGTCCCCGCCCGGCACCGGCCCCAACACCCTGGAAGGGGGAACCCGTGATGAAAGCCAACCTGCGCATGGACGCCGTGCTCGTACAGGCCGTGATCGCCGGGGCCCTGTCCTTCGCTCACCTCCACGACATTGCCGACGCTGCCGGACAGCACGGGTGGAAAGCCTGGGCCTACCCGATCAGCGTGGATCTCCTCCTCGTCGCCGCATGGCGCCGCCTGCGCACAACCGGCCCGTCCCGCCTGGCGTGGTGCTGGTTCCTCGTCGCCCTGACCGCCTCCCTGGGTGCGAACGTGGCAACGGCCGGATTCCTCGACCTCGCCAACACCCCTGCATGGCTGCGGTTCCTGGTGGCCGGATGGCCCGCGCTCGCGTTCATGGGCGGCACCCTCCTCGCCCACGCACCCCGCCCCGGCTCCGACCCGTCGGCAACCGTGCCGGCCGAATCGACCCCCGCTCCCGCGGCACAGTCCGCATCGCTGGAGCGCGAGGAAACCCCCGCTCCGGCACCTACTCCGGCTGCGCTGCCTGCCGCCGTTCCGGTCCCTGCCGCGCTGTTGGACCACGCCCAAAAGGTCGCCACCGCACACCGCACCGCCACCGGTGCCCCGATCGACGCCGAGACGCTGCGCGCCCGCCTGGGTGTCGCCCCTCAGCTCGCTGACGCCATCGCATCCCAACTCACCTGAAAGGCAAGCCCGATGACCATCTCCCTGCCCTTCGTCCTGGTCCTGGCCCTGATCGCCTGGGCTGCCGTCAAGTACCTGCACGTCCGCGGCTGGCTGGTGGTCGTCCTGCTGCTCCTCGGCTTCTACCTCCAAGGAACCTTCCTGGCCCCCGCCATCGACTCCGGCACCCGGTCCGGCGTGGACGTCATCAACCAGACCGGCAAGTGATCCCCAACCCCGAAGGGAGAAAGACCATGTTCAAGCCCCAGTACCCGACCAACCCGACCCCGACCGGCGCCGTCTACCCGGTGATCCAACCCACCGCCGTGATCCCCGCGGCCCCCGTCCAGCCGCAGTACTCGGCTCCGTGCGCCTGCCAGAACCACAACCCGGCCCCCGCTCCGGCTGCTCCGGCGCGCACGGGTGTGCAGCTCTCCACAGGCGGTGTGATCGCCCTCGCCGTTGGCGGAACCGGCGTCGTCCTGGTGGTCGGTGCGGTCCTGGTCTCGATGTTCCTCGCCGTCGCCGTCACCGCGGGATCGCTCGCGCTGCTCGCCGTGGTGCTGCGCTCGATGCTCAACAACCCACCAACCAACCACCGTTGACCGGCCCCCGGGCGGCTTCCACCGCCAAGTTTCCGCCGCCCGGGCGCCGCACTCCTGCCCGATCCACTGAACCGGAAGGAACAACCATGATGACCGACCGCCCCACCCCCGCGCGCCCGATCTGCCCGGACTGCGACGGCTTCCCCATCGTCGCCATCACCACCGGCACCCTCCACACCGACGGCTCCCGCCACGTGCTTCCCGTGATCTGCCCGGCCTGCCACGGCACCGGCCGCACACCCCGCCGCCTCATCGTCCGGCCGGTGAACGTGGGTGTGGCATGACGACCATGACCGCGGTGAGGGCGCTGACCTTATGGCAGCCCTGGGCGTCCTGCATCGCCTACGGGACCAAGCGCATCGAGAACCGTTCCTGGCCTACCGAGTACCGCGGCCCGGTCCTGATCCACGCCGGGCAGACCGTGGACCCCTACGCGGGCACGGCACCCATGTGCCGCCCGTTCCTGCACCGCCCCTTCCCCCGCGGCGCCGTCCTCGCCGTCGCCCTCCTCGACAACTGCCACGCGGATGACGGCTACTGCACCCTGTGGTCCGCCCACGGGCGCTTTCACTGGCACCTGAGCAACGTCAACACCCTCGCCCGGCCCTTGGCTTGGGCCGGTGCACGCGGCCTGTGGACACCCCCTGACGGACTGCTCTCCTCCCCTGCCCTGGCCGACGCGTTGGCGGTCGTCCGTGGCTGACACGCTCGATGCGGCCACCCTGGGCGATCTGCTGAGGGTGGCCTCCGCGCCCGGTTTCGACCGCTGGCGAGAACAGATCCGTAAGACCGGTGGCTGCTCCAATCCGATCCACCTGACCGGCTGGACTCTCACTCGTGACAAGACCACCGGTCAGCACCTGCACGCGTACTCAACGGGGGATGAGCCCGGTGGTCGGCTGCGGGTCGCCTGTGGAAACCGTCGTGCCTCGCGCTGCCCGTCTTGCGCCTACCTCTACGCCGGAGACGCCTACCGCCTGATCCGCGCGGGTCTCTCCGGAGACGACGCCATGAACATCCCTGCCACCGTGAGCAGTCGGCCACGGGTCTTCGCCACGTTCACTGCGCCCTCGTTCGGGCCGGTCCACAACCGCCCGGACACTGGCCGCTGCCGCTGCGGTACCCGCCATGCCGAGGACGCCCCGGCCTTGGGCACCCCGCTCGATCCACACTCGTACGACTACGCGGGCGCCGTGCTCTTCAACAACCACGCAGGCGAGCTCTGGCACCGCTTCGTCAACCGACTCCGCCGCGAACTCGCCGCCGCTGCCGGGCTCACACAGAAAGCGTTCAAGGAGACGGCGCGGCTGTCGTTCGGGAAGGTCGCCGAATTCCAGAAGCGCGGTGCAATCCACTTTCATGCCGTGATCCGCCTGGATGGACCCGATGGTCCCGACACCTCACCCCCGCGCTGGGCAACCCTCGAACTCCTCACCGCGTGCATCGAGAGCGCTGCCGCTCATCCCTACGTCACCGCTCGCGTGCCGGCCGTTTCAGACCAACCGAGCCGAGTCCTGGCCTGGGGTAAACAGCTCGATATCCGGCCCGTCCAAGCCTTCAACGACGGGGACGACATCACCGAAGGGGCCGTTGCCTCCTACGTCGCCAAGTACGCCACCAAGGCAGCCGAGACCACCGGCACCCTCGACCGCCGCATCGGGGAGCTGGCCGAACTCGACCAACACCACATCCCCGACCACGCCCGTCGCCTGATCCGCGCGTGCTGGGACCTCGAACCCCTCTACCCCGCCTACCGGCTGTGGGCCTGGGCTCACATGCTCGGCTTCCGCGGCCACTTCCTGACCAAGTCCCGCCACTACTCCCGGACCTTCGCCGAGCGCCGCTCCGTGCGTGCCGAGTACCGCGCCGCCGAACAACGCGAAGCCCTGGGCCTGCCCGACCCGGACACCACCCTCGTCCTGGCCCACTGGACCTACGCCGGACACGGCCACACTCCCGGGGAATCCGCCCTTGCTGCATCGATCGCGGAAGACATCCGCGTCAACCGCGAGACCGCCCGTGAAGCCATGCAAGACCGACCCGCTCTGAAGGGAGCCGCAACATGACCACCGCCCCGCCTGAGGTGCTGACCGTGCCGGAGGTCATGGCGCGGCTGAAGTATGGACGTTCAAAGGTCTACGACCTGATCCGTTCGAAGCGACTCGTGTCCTTCACGGACGGTGGGTGCCGTCGAATCCCTGCGGGGGCGATAGAGGACTACATCCGCAATCGGATCGAAGCGGGGGGCCGATGACCAAGCGTCGCCCCAATGGTGGGGGCACGATCACAAAGCGCGCGGACGGTCGCTATCAGGGGGCGGCGTACGTCACTAACAGCGATGGAATCCGCGTGCGGAAGTACGTCTACGGCGCGACGTACGACGAAGCGGCGGAGAAGCTCGGGAAGCTACAAGATCAGGAGCGCAACGGCGTACCCGTGCCTTCGCGGGCCTGGTCGGTCGGGGAGTGGCTGACCTACTGGCTTGAGCACATCGTGAAGCCGGATCGCGAACACAACACATACGTCAAGTACGAGTCCAAGGTCCGGCTCTACCTGCTGCCCAACCTCGACAAGAAGCCCTTGATCCGGCTGACGCCCGCCCAACTCCGCGCATTCATGGCCACACTCAAGGGCGCCAAGGTCGGTGCTGCTACCCGCTTCGAGGTGCTGCGTACGCTGCGCAACGCCCTCAACCGGGCCGTTCGGGAAGAGCTACTAACGCGCAACGTCGCGCTGCTGGTGGACATGCCGAAGGTCAGCACCGACAGAGGCAAGGCGTGGAACGCACGCGAAGCAATCACCTTCCTGCGGACGGCGCGTGCTCACCGCCTCTACGCGGCCTGCGTGCTGGTGCTCGTTCTTGGGCTCCGTCGCAGTGAGGTGCTGGGGCTGCGCTGGCAGGACATCGACTTTGAGAATGGCCAGTTCACCCCAACCAAGCAGGTGCAGCGGGTCAAGGGCGTCGGTCTGGTACTGAAGGACCTCAAAACGGAGTCGTCACAGGCGGTGCTGCCTCTGCCCGACTTCTGCTCCCAAGCCTTGGCGGAACGCCGGAAGCTCCAGGAACTGGAACGGACCTTGGCTACCGGTGCCTGGAATCAGCAGCCGGATCACGACGTGGTCTTCTCCGCCGAGCATGGTGGTCTTATCGACCCCGTGGGCTTCTCGCGGAGTTTCGATCGGCTCGTCACGCGGTCTGGTGTGCGGCGGATCACAGTCAGGATCGCGCGGAAGACCTGTGCAACTCTGCTCGCCTTCTTGAAGGTCCATCCCAAGGTGGCGCAGGCGATCCTGCGGCACAGCCAGATCGGCATGACCATGGACATCTACACGCAGGTGGTTGGCGACGGAGAACGCGAGGCGGTGACGATGCTCGCCGAACTCCTGGAAGACCCGCTTATCGGCTGATGTCAGCCGTAGATGTCAAAGGCCCCCCGACTAGATCGCCGGGGGGCCTTTGTGCAAGTGGGGCTAACAGGATTTGAACCTGTGGCCTCATCCTTATCAGGGATGCGCTCTAACCAACTGAGCTATAGCCCCGCGCTGCCCCTGAAGATTAGCGCACTTCAGGGCCAGTCCCAAAATCGATACCCGCAGCTCTACTCGTCCTCGGCGAGGGTGAGCTCCACGCCGCCGACGAACCCTGCCGACAGGTTGTAGATGAAGGCCCCGAGCGTCGCCAGCGCCGTGGCCAGCACAACGTCGATGACGGCGATGACCGACGTGAAGAGGAGCACCCGCGGCAGCGACAGGAACGACTGAAGATCGAACCCGCTGCTCTCGGTGGATCCTGTGGCCTCACTGATCGTGCCGCCGACCGTGGAGAAGACCCCCATGGCGTCCATGACCATCCACAGCACCGCGGCCGCCACGACCGTGCAGATCCCCAGCGCGATGGAGAGCAGGAAGCTCACCTTCATCACCGACCACGGATCGGCCTTGGCCACCCGCAGCCGCGCCTTGCGCGTCCGCGGAGTGGTCCGTGCGCCCGTACGCGGCCGGCGCACCGCACCGGTCTGCTGAGCGCCACCGGCGCGCTGCTGCCCGCCGTGCCCGCCGTGCGTACCCCCGCCGCCCTGGGGCGCGGGATACGCCTGTGGCGGCTGGTACGGAGGCTGCTGAGGCTGCGCCTCGTAACTCTGCGGTTGGGGCTGCGCCCCCCGGGTGTCCGTCACCGTTCCCCCTTGGGAGTCCGCGGCAGGGCCACGGGCACCATGTGCTCCAGCTCCGGAAGCGGCCGCTCCGGCGCCCGTGGCTCCACTCACGCTCTACTCCTCGTGCTCCCCGGCCGAAGGCTCGGTGCCCTCGTCCACCACCTCGGCCGCGCTGTCCGTGGCCTCGTCGATCTCGTCCCCATCGGGGCCGTCGACCTCTTCGGCCTCACGGCCGGCCTCGGCGTTACGAGCGATACCGACGACGGCATCGCGCTTGCCCAGGTTGATCAGTTGGACGCCCATGGTGTCACGGCCCGTCTCCCTGACTTCATTGACTCGCGTACGAATCACACCGCCGCCGAGCGTGATGGCGAGGATTTCATCCGTAGCCTCGACCACCAGCGCGCCGACGAGCGAGCCCCTGTCCTCCACGATCTTGGCGGCCTTGATACCAAGGCCACCGCGACCCTGGACGCGGTACTCGTCGACGGGGGTGCGCTTCGCGTACCCGCCGTCGGTGGCGGTGAACACGAACGTACCCGGCCGGACGACATTCATCGAGAGCAGTTCGTCTCCCTCACGGAAACTCATGCCCTTGACGCCCGAGGTCGCACGCCCCATGGGACGCAGCGCATCGTCCGTTGCGGTGAACCTGATCGACTGCGCCTTCTTGCTGACCAGCAGCAGATCGTCCTCGGAGGAGACCAGCTCGGCGCCGATCAGCTCGTCGTCGCTGCCGTCCGCGGTCTCCCGCAGATTGATGGCGATGACACCACCCGAACGGGGGGAGTCGTAGTCCTTCAGGGACGTCTTCTTCACCAGGCCGCCCTTGGTGGCCAGGATCAGATACGGCGCCGCGTTGTAGTCGCGGATCGCGAGGATCTGTGCGATCTGCTCGTCCGGCTGGAAAGCCAGCAGGTTGGCGACGTGCTGCCCGCGCGCGTCGCGCCCCGCGTCCGGGAGCTCGTACGCCTTCGCGCGGTAGACCCGGCCCTTGTTCGTGAAGAACAGCAGCCAGTGGTGCGTGGTGGAGACGAAGAAGTGGTCGACGATGTCGTCCTGCTTCAGCTTCGCCCCGCGTACGCCCTTGCCGCCGCGCTTCTGCGAGCGGTAGTCCTCGGTCTTGGTGCGCTTGACGTAGCCACCGTTGGTGATGGTGACGACGATGTCTTCCTCGGCGATGAGGTCCTCGATGGACATGTCACCGTCGAAAGGCACCAGCTTGGAGCGCCGGTCGTCGCCGAACTTGTCGACGATCGCCGCCAGTTCCTCGCTGACGATGGTGCGCTGACGCTCCGGCGAGGCGAGGATCGCGTTGTACTCGTTGATCTTGGCCTGCAGCTCGTCGTGCTCGGCCGTGATCTTCTGGTGCTCCAGAGCGGCCAGCCGGCGCAGCTGCATCTCCAGGATCGCGTTCGCCTGGATCTCGTCGATCGCCAGCAGGCCCATCAGGCCCTCGCGCGCGATCTCGACGGTGTTGCTGCGCCGGATCAGCGCGATGACCTCGTCGATCGCGTCCAGCGCCTTGAGCAGACCGCGCAGGATGTGGGCGCGCTCCTCCGCCTTGCGCAGGCGGAACTTCGTACGCCGGACGATGACCTCGATCTGGTGCGTCACCCAGTGGCGGATGAACGCGTCGATCGACAGGGTGCGCGGCACCCCGTCCACCAGCGCCAGCATGTTGGCGCCGAAGTTCGACTGCAGATCGGTGTGCTTGTAGAGGTTGTTCAGCACGACCTTGGCGACGGCGTCGCGCTTGAGCACGACGACCAGGCGCTGGCCCGTACGCGACGAGGTCTCGTCACGGACGTCCGCGATGCCGCCGACCTTGCCGTCCTTCACCAGGTCGGCGATCTTCTGCGCCAGGTTGTCCGGGTTGGTCTGGTACGGGAGCTCCGTCACCACCAGGCACTGGCGGCCCTGGATCTCCTCGACCGCGACGACCGCACGCATCGTGATCGAGCCACGGCCCGTGCGGTACGCGTCCTCGATGCCCTTACGGCCTACGACGAGCGCGCCCGTCGGGAAGTCCGGGCCCTTGATGCGCTCGAGCAGCGCGTCCAGGAGCTCCTCGTGCGAGGCCTCCGGGTTCTCCAGGTACCACTGTGCGCCGGCCGCGACCTCACGGAGGTTGTGCGGCGGGATGTTGGTGGCCATACCGACCGCGATGCCCGCCGAACCGTTGATCAGCAGGTTCGGGAAGCGCGCCGGCAGAACCACCGGCTCCTGGTTACGGCCGTCGTAGTTGTCCTTGAAATCGACGGTCTCCTCGTCGATGTCCCGGACCATCTCCATGGACAGCGGCATCATCTTGCACTCGGTGTACCGCATGGCGGCGGCCGGGTCGTTGCCCGGGGAACCGAAGTTGCCGTTGGAGTCCACCAGCGGCATGCGCATCGACCAGTGCTGCGCCAGGCGGACCAGGGCGTCGTAGATCGAGGAGTCGCCGTGCGGGTGGTACGTACCCATGACGTCACCGACGACGCGGGCGCACTTGTAGAAGCCCTTCTCGGGCCGGTATCCGCCGTCGTACATCGCGTACAGGACGCGGCGGTGCACGGGCTTCAGCCCGTCCCGTACATCGGGAAGCGCACGCGAGACGATGACGGACATCGCGTAGTCGAGGTACGAGCGCTGCATCTCCGTCTCGAGCCCGACGGGCTCGATCCGCATGGCAGGCTGGTCTGCTTCAGGGGTTGCGGGGCCCTCGGTAACGGGGGAAGTCTCGTCGGCCATTGCTGGTCAAAATCCTTTCGAAGCGGTCAGCGACGGACCGACTCAGATGTCGAGGAACCGAACGTCCTTGGCGTTGCGCTGGATGAAGGAGCGCCGTGCTTCGACGTCCTCACCCATCAGCACCGAGAACAGGTCGTCGGCCTGGGCCGCGTCATCGAGCGTGACCTGACCGAGGACACGGTGGTCGACGTCCATCGTGGTGACACGCAGTTCCTCGGCGTTCATCTCGCCGAGGCCCTTGAAGCGCTGGATCGAGTCTTCCTTGATCCGCTTGCCGTTCTGCTTGCCGAGTGCGACGAGCGCGTCGCGCTCCCGGTCCGAGTAGGCGTACTCGAAGTCGTCCCGGCCCCACTTGATCTTGTAGAGCGGCGGGCGCGAGAGGTACACGTGCCCGGCCTCGACCAGCGGCCGCATGAAGCGGAAGAGGAAGGTCAGCAGCAGCGTGTTGATGTGCTGACCGTCGACGTCGGCGTCCGCCATCAGAATGATCTTGTGATAGCGGAGCTTCTCGATGTCGAAGTCCTCGTGCACACCGGTACCGAACGCCGAGATCAGCGCCTGGACCTCGGTGTTCTGCAGGATCTTGTCGATCCGCGCCTTCTCGACGTTCAGGATCTTGCCTCGGATGGGCAGGATCGCCTGGTACATCGGGTTACGGCCGGACTTCGCCGAACCGCCGGCGGAGTCACCCTCGACGATGAAGATCTCGCACTTCGTCGGGTCGTTCGACTGGCAGTCGCTCAGCTTGCCGGGAAGCGACGCCGACTCCAGCAGGCCCTTGCGACGGGTGAGGTCACGCGCCTTGCGGGCGGCGACACGGGCCGTCTGTGCCTGGATGGCCTTGCGGATGATGTCCGTGGCCTCGTTCGGATTGCGGTCGAACCAGTCCGTGAGGTGCTCGTGCACGACCTTCTGCACGAAGGTCTTGGCCTCCGTGTTGCCCAGCTTGGTCTTGGTCTGCCCCTCGAACTGCGGCTCGCCCAGCTTGACGGAGATGATCGCCGTCAGGCCCTCGCGGATGTCCTCGCCGGAGAGGTTGTCGTCCTTCTCGCGCAGGATCTTCTTGTCCCGCGCGTACCGGTTGACCAGGCCCGTCATCGCGGCCCTGAAGCCCTCTTCGTGCGTACCGCCCTCGTGCGTGTGGATCGTGTTCGCGAAGGAGTACACGCTCTCGCTGTACTGCGAGTTCCACTGCATCGCGATCTCGGCCGAGAGAAGACGTTCCTTGTCCTCGGCCTCGATGTCGATGACCGTCGGGTGGATCATCTCGCCCTTGCGCGAGTTGAGGTACTTCACGAAGTCGACGATGCCGCCCTCGTAGTGGTACTTCACGGTGCGGACCTGCTCGTCGTCCGCCTCGTCCGCCGTGTCCGCGCCGACCGTCGCCTTCGCCGACTCGCGCTCGTCGGTCAGCGTCAGGGTGAGGCCCTTGTTCAGGAAGGCCATCTCCTGGAAGCGCCGCGACAGCGTCTCGAAGGAGTACTCGGTCGTCTCGAAGATGTCGCCGTCGGCCCAGAAGGTGACCGTGGTGCCGGTCTCATCCGTGGCCTCGTGCTGGGCGAGCGGCGCGGTCGGGACGCCCACCTTGTAGTCCTGCGTCCAGCGGTGGCCGTCGGTCTTGACCTCGACGGCGACCTTCTGCGACAGCGCGTTCACGACGGACACGCCGACACCGTGCAGACCACCGGAGACGGCGTAACCGCCCCCGCCGAACTTGCCGCCCGCGTGCAGCACGGTCAGTACGACCTCGACGGCCGGCTTCCCCTCGGAGGGGACGATGCCGACAGGGATGCCTCGGCCGTTGTCGATGACGCGGACGCCACCGTCCTCGAGGATCGTGACGTCGATCGTGTCCGCGTGCCCTGCCAGGGCTTCGTCGACGGAGTTGTCGACTACCTCGTACACGAGGTGATGGAGTCCCCGCTCACCGGTCGAGCCGATGTACATGCCGGGTCGCTTGCGAACAGCGTCCAAACCCTCGAGGACGGTGATCGCGCTGGCGTCGTACGAGGTGGTGACCTCGCCGTTCTCGCCGGCAGTGGAGGGAAGATTCTCGTTGGGGTTGCCGGAATCGGCCACGAAGCGCCCTTTCTGGCACAGCACAAGCCGATCTCCGGGCTAGCGGGAACGGCTGCGTCGTTCAGCGTGTTGTCGACGTGTCCCGCAAGCTGACGGGATTGCTGCCCAGTCTACCGGTAGCGCCGACCCGAATGGGGGTTTGCCGGTACCTGAGTCCACATGTGCCGCCCTGAACCTCCTCCGTCCGACTCCCCATATCCGGGATGGGGCTCCAAGAGGCTCACGCGGGCGTTCAGCGCTTCGGGCTGTCAACCACCCACTACGGTGAGGGACGCCTCACCGCCCACCACCGGTTTCACGGCCCACACACCGGGCAGCGGTACGCACCGGAAGCCCCGGATTTCACACGGCCTCGCGCGCGACACGGATGTTTCACGTGAAACAGCGTCGGCCGCCGAACCTCACCCGTAGGTGTCGCCCGGACCCGTGCTCCCCGGCGCCCGCAGCCGCCCGAACCGCTGCGGCGGCCCACCCGGCCCCAGCACCTTGATCAGGCGCACCGTGCCGTGCCCCAGATCCGCATTCAGCCGGGCGACCAGTTGGGGAGCCAGCAACCGCAACTGTGTCGCCCACGCCGTCGAATCGCACTGCACGGTCAGCACCCGCTCATCGGGTTCCTCGTCATAGCGCAGCGGGACACAGTGCTTCGCCAGGTCCTCCCCGACGATCTGCGGCCACCGCCCCATCACTCCGCCCACCGCAGCCGGCGTCTCCCAGCCGCGCTCGGTGATCAACCGGTTGATCGCAGCGCCCAGCGTCAACGGATCACGCCCGTCGGCGCGGGCCCCCGACCGCAGTCCACCCCGTTTGGCCTGCTTCTTCTCCTGAGCTGCCGCGCCCCGCGCCTTCGCCTGCTCCTTCGCCGCGCGCAGCGCGACCCGTGCCAGATCGACCCCGGAAGGCTCAGGAACCTTGGGCTGCTCGGCGGGGGAGGACGGCTGCTCGCTCACAGTCGCTCCACCGCACCGTTCGTCACGCCGTAGCGCACACCTGCGAGCACGCCGGGAACGTCATCGTCGACCGCTGCCGTCACCAGTACCTGCTCACCCGGTGCCACCAGCTCCGCCAGCCGCTCCCGCCGCCGCGCGTCCAGCTCGGCGAAGACGTCGTCGAGCACCAGCACCGGCTCATTGCCCTCGGCGCGCAGCAGGTCGTACGAAGCCAGCCGAAGCGCCAGCGCGTACGACCAGCACTCGCCGTGGCTCGCATACCCCTTGGCCGGGAGGCGCCCCAACTTCAGCACCAGATCGTCCCGATGCGGTCCGACCAGCGTCACCCCCCGCTCGATCTCCTGCTTCCGGGCATCCACCAGCGCCGCGATCAGCAGCTCGTACAGCTCCTCACGCGTCTGCGCACCCTCGATGCCCTCGCCCAGCGAACTGCGGTACTCCAGTGCCACCGGCCCACCCCCCGGGGCCAGTTGCTCGTACGCCTTGTCCGCCAGCGGCTGCAGCGTCGCGATCAGGTCCAGCCGCTGCGCGAGCAACTCCGCGCCCACGCGCCCCAGATGCTGGTCCCAGACGTCGAGCGTGGACAGATCCATCGACCGGCCGCCGTGCCTGCGTGCCATGGCGGCCGACTTCAGCAGGGTGTTGCGCTGCTTCAGCACGCGCTCGTAGTCGGCCCTCACTCCCGCGATGCGCGGTGAACGGGCAGTGATCAGTTCATCCAGGAACCGGCGGCGCTCACCCGGGTCGCCCTTGACCAGGGCCAAGTCCTCGGGGGCGAACAGCACCGTACGTAGGATCCCCAGCACGTCCCGCGGCCTGACCTGGGAGGACCTGTTGATACGGGCTCGATTCGCCCGACCGGGATTGAGCTCGAGCTCCACCAGCTGGGAGCGGTCTCCCTGCGTGACGGCGGCCCTGATCACGGCCCGGTCTGCGCCCATGCGCACCAGCGGCGCATCGGAGGAGACCCGATGGCTCCCGAGCGTCGCCAGATAGCCGACGGCCTCGACCAGATTGGTCTTCCCCTGGCCGTTGGCGCCCACGAACGCAGTGACGCCCGGATCGAGAGGGACCTCGACCCGGGCGTACGAGCGGAAGTCGGCCAGCGACAGATGCGTGACGTGCATGCGTGCGGTCCGACCTCCCCCTGCTTGCTGACTTACTTCTTGTTCTCGACCGCGTGGCCGCCGAACTGGTTGCGCAGCGCCGCGATCATCTTCATCTGCGGCGAATCGTCCTGGCGGGAGGCGAAGCGGGCGAAGAGCGATGCCGTGATCGCGGGCAGCGGTACGGCGTTGTCGATCGCGGCCTCGACGGTCCAGCGGCCCTCGCCGGAGTCGGCGGCGAACCCGCGGAGCTTGTCCAGGTGCTCGTCGTCGTCCAGCGCGTTGACCGCCAGGTCGAGCAGCCAGGAACGGATGACGGTGCCCTCCTGCCAGGAGCGGAAGACCTCGCGCACGTCGGTGACGGAGTCGACCTTCTCCAGCAGCTCCCAGCCCTCGGCGTACGCCTGCATCATGGCGTACTCGATGCCGTTGTGAACCATCTTGGCGAAGTGGCCGGCGCCGATCTTGCCTGCGTGGACCGCGCCGAACTCACCCTCGGGCTTGAGGGCGTCGAAGATGGGCTGCACCTTCGCGACGTTCTCGGCGTCCCCGCCGTACATCAGCGCGTAGCCGTTCTCCAGGCCCCAGACGCCGCCGGAGACGCCGCAGTCGACGAAGCCGATGCCCTTGGCCGCCAGCTCCTCGCCGTGCTTCTCGTCGTCGGTCCAGCGGGAGTTGCCGCCGTCCACGACGATGTCGCCCGGCTCCAGCAGTTCACCGAGTTCGTCGACGGTGGACTGGGTCGCGGCACCTGCCGGGACCATCACCCAGACGACCCGCGGACCCTTGAGCTTGCTCACAAGCTCTTCCAGGCTGTTGACATCCGCGAGGTCCGGATTGCGGTCGTAACCGATGACGGTGTGGCCTGCGCGGCGGATGCGCTCGCGCATGTTGCCGCCCATCTTGCCGAGGCCGACGAGACCGAGCTCCATCAGAAGATCCTTAGTGACGTGGTGGCGTTTCGTACCTGCGTCCGAGCCTACGCCGGGACGCAGGTACACACCTGCGGGGTCAGCCGCTCAGACGTACCGGCATGATCAGGTACTTGTACGCGTCGTCCGCCTCGGCATCCACCGCGGGGCGGCCGCTGAGCAGCGCCGGCTTCGTCGAGGTCGTGAAGGAGAGCTGGGCGACCGGGGAGTCGATCGCGCTGAGCCCGTCCAGCAGGAACGTCGGGTTGAAGGCGATCGAGATGTCGTCCCCGTCGAGCTTGCAGTCGACTCGCTCCACAGCCTGTGCGTCGTCGCTGGAACCGGCCTCGAGGATCAGCACGCCCTGCTCGAAGCTGAGGCGTACCGGAGTGTTCCGCTCGGCCACCAGGGACACACGCTTGACGGCCTCGACGAACGGCGCGGTCTCGATGACGGCGATCGAGTTGAACTCCGTCGGGAAGAGCGTCCGGTACTTCGGCAGGTCACCCTCGAGGAGGCGGGTGGTCGTACGCCGCCCGGCACCCTCGAAGCCGATCAGACCCTCGCCGGATCCGGAGCCCGAGAGCGCAATCGTGACCGTGTCGCCGCTGGTCAGCGACTTGGCAGTGTCCAGGAGCGTCTTGGCGGGCACCAGGGCGACCGCGGAGGCTTCCGGGTTCTCCGGCTTCCACAGGAACTCGCGGACCGCGAAGCGGTAGCGGTCGGTGGAGGCCAGGGTGACCGTGTCGCCCTCGATCTCGATCCGCACACCGGTGAGGACGGGCAGCGTGTCGTCGCGGCCGGCGGCAATGGCCACCTGGGCGGCAGCAGAAGCGAAGACCTCACCGGGGACGGTGCCCGTGGCGGTGGGCATCTGCGGCAGGGCCGGGTACTCCTCCACAGGCAGGGTGTGGAGTGTGAACCGCGAGGACCCACAGAGCACGGTCGCTCGTACACCGTCTGTGGAAATCTCCACCGGACGGTTCGGAAGCGCTCGGCAGATGTCGGCGAGCAGTCGCCCCGAGACCAGGACCGTGCCGTCCTCTTCGATCTCTGCGTCGACCGATACCCGTGCCGAGACCTCGTAGTCGAAGCCGGAGAGGCTCAGAGTGCCTTCCTCCGCCTTCAGCAGAAGGCCCGCAAGAACGGGCACCGGCGGACGTGCCGGGAGGCTGCGTGCCGTCCAGGCCACCGCCTCGGCGAGTACATCGCGCTCCACCCGGATCTTCACCGGAACCGCCTCCTGCTGTTGCTCGCTGCCCTGCTGGCCTCGTCGTCGGCTTGTTGCCGGGGAACAGTCTGACAGCAGCCACCGACACTCGGTGCGAGTCGGGGTCAAGTCGCGACAAGCAGCTTCGGAGGCTCCGGCGCCGAGTTGTGCACAGGCCCCACTTCGAAGCGAAATTCCAGCTAACTCTAGGGGGTAGTAGTAGTAGGGCCTGTGGAAACGGTGGAAAACCCTGTTTTCGCAGGTCAGGTAAGCTTCTTTGTCCACCGTGCCTGTGGGTGGAGCCGGTGGAAAACCCGGCCGATCTGTGGACATCGAAAAGTTCTGCACACCCGATGCACAGGACGGGGGTACTTCTCCCCAGCGCTGTCCCCAGCTTTACCCACGTTCCCCACAGCCCAACCGACCCCCTTGGTGTGACCGCTTTCACTCGACCCAGTGACCTCGGGCGTTTCGTTGCCGAACAGTGGACAAGGGTGTGGAGAAGTTGGGGACAAGACGGCCAACCCTGTGGGCCGCCGGTGGACAACTCGTCCCGGCCCCTGTGGATGAAAATTCTGTCCACAGCCTGTGGGGTCCGGTTGGCCACAAATCCACAGCCCCCTGACCAGGTGTGATGAAGTCTCAGCAACCGCCCCTGTGGACATAATCTGGACAACTCGGCAGTCCCCAGGGTGTGGACGGCCTCAGGCCCCAAGATCTGTGGAGAACACTCTCCCGCGCCCAGGTATTCGAACAGAGGCGGGGCCCGGAACGACGAAGGGCGCCCGGGGAGTTCGTCCCCGGACGCCCTTCGAGGGGCTCGATCGGCCCCTGAAAGCTGCTGTGTCAGCCGTTCTTGATGCGGTTGGTGAGCTCGGTGACCTGGTTGTAGATGGACCGGCGCTCGGCCATCAGCGCCCTGATCTTGCGGTCCGCGTGCATCACGGTCGTATGGTCGCGGCCGCCGAACTGCGCCCCGATCTTGGGCAGTGAGAGGTCGGTGAGCTCACGGCAGAGGTACATCGCGATCTGCCGGGCCGTCACCAGCACGCGGCTGCGCGAGGATCCGCAGAGGTCTTCCACGGTCAGCCCGAAGTAGTCGGCGGTGGCCGCCATGATGGCGCTCGCCGTGATCTCGGGAGCCGAGTCCTCTCCGCCCGGGAGCAGGTCCTTCAGCACGATCTCGGTGAGGCCGAGGTCCACCGGCTGCCGGTTGAGCGACGCGAAGGCCGTCACCCGGATCAGCGCCCCCTCCAGCTCGCGAATATTGCGCGAGATGCGGGAGGCGATGAACTCCAGCACCTCCGGCGGGGCGTTGAGCTGCTCCTGTACGGCCTTCTTGCGAAGGATCGCGATGCGCGTCTCCAGCTCCGGCGGCTGTACGTCGGTGGTCAGACCCCACTCGAAGCGGTTGCGAAGCCGGTCCTCCAGGGTCACCAGCTGCTTGGGCGGCCGGTCGGAGGAGAGCACGATCTGCTTGTTGGCGTTGTGGAGCGTGTTGAAGGTGTGGAAGAACTCCTCCTGGGTCGACTCCTTGCTCGCGAGGAACTGGATGTCGTCGACGAGCAGGATGTCCACATCGCGATAGCGCTTGCGGAAGGTGTCGCCCTTGCTGTCGCGGATGGAGTTGATGAACTCGTTGGTGAACTCCTCCGAGCTCACGTACCGCACCCGGGTGCCCGGATAGAGGCTGCGTGCGTAGTGCCCGATGGCGTGCAGCAGGTGGGTCTTGCCGAGCCCCGACTCCCCGTAGATGAACAGAGGGTTGTACGCCTTCGCCGGCGCCTCGGCCACCGCCACCGCGGCGGCGTGCGCGAAGCGGTTGGACGCGCCGATGACGAAGGTGTCGAAGAGGTACTTCGGGTTGAGTCGGGCGTGCGGCTCGCCGGGTCCCGCGGCGGGCGCGGGCTGTGCGGCCAGCGGGCCGGGCCGGCCGCCGCCGGACGGCATCGGGGAGCCGGGTCCGCCGCCGTGGCGCGGGCCCTGCTGCTCCTGGGCGTCGCGGTGGTCCCGGTGGCTGCCGGGACCACCGTGCTCGGGGCGCTGTTGCTCGTACTGCTGCCGCTCGGGCTGCTGCCGGTAGTCGTGCTGAGGCTGCTGCGACGGATGCTGCCGGGGAGGTGCGTACGGCTCGCGCCACTGTTCCGGCGAGGGGTCGCGTTCCTGGTACCCGCCGAGGCGCTGCTGCTGCCAGGAGAGATCCTCCTGGGTACGCGGCCAGGCGCCGGGGTCGGGGCGCTCCTGCTGGTAGTCCGGGTAGGCGGGCCGGGCGGTCGGCATTCCGTCGTCAGCGGGCCGGCGACCGTAGTCCTCGTAGGTGTCGATGTGGCGCGGCTCGTCGAGCTGCGGGGGCGACGGGTAGTGCGGCTGCTGCTGCACGGGAGGTGCCGGCGGAGCGGGCTCGCCGATCGTGTCGTCGACCGTGATCGCGATCCGGGTCGGGCGGCCGCACTCGAGAGTCAGCATCTCGTTGATGAGCGGGGCGAGCCGTCCTTCGAGTACCTGCTTGCCGTATTCATTGGGGACGGCAAGGAGTGCGGTGTTGTTGATCAGAACAAGCGGCTGGCACCGTTCGATCCACTGCTTGTCCTTGGGGGCGATGTTCTGCTGGCCCTCGCCGAGGAGATGCTCGAGCACGCGTGGCCACACTGCGGCAAGATCGGCAGGTACGTCAGCCACAGGGCACGCTCTCTCGAAGGTCCCACGAATGTGTGGTTCTCGGGACGGGGTGTGAAGGCAGGCAAGTTCAGCCACGGTAGTCGCGGCAGCTGACGACGTTCAAGTTGTTGTCCACAGGCTGGGGACAGTCGGCCCCGGTGACCGCCTGGTTTGACCGGATGGCGTAGCCGCGCGTACCGTGACCAGGTCGAGTTGTCGATGGCTGCTGCCGCCTGCCTCCGATGGGCAAAGATCACGATCTTCATTGATCGTGTAGCGGTGCACACGGGCGTATACGCGAGCTTCCTCGTGGGCGCACGGTGACAGCCAGGCGATGTCCCGCCACCACCGATTCATTTCTGGAGCCCCCGAGTGAGCAAGCGCACCTTCCAGCCGAACAACCGTCGTCGCGCCAAGACCCACGGTTTCCGCCTCCGCATGCGTACCCGCGCCGGCCGCGCCATCCTGGCCAACCGCCGTGGCAAGGGCCGCAGCAGCCTGTCCGCCTGATCTCGTACAGGTTATGACGTGCTGCCTACCGAGAATCGGCTGAGGCGGCGCGAGGACTTCGCGACCGCGGTACGACAGGGTCGCCGGGCAGGCCGCCCGCTTCTCGTCGTCCATCTGCGTAGCGGTTCAACGGACCCGCATGTGCCCGGGGAGGTCACTCCCCCGACACGTGCGGGTTTCGTCGTAAGCAAGGCAGTGGGCGGAGCGGTCGTCCGCAACGCGGTGAAGCGCAAGCTTCGCCATCTGATGCGTGACCGGCTGCTCCAGCTGCCCCCCGGTAGCCTGGTGGTCGTACGGGCGCTGCCCGGAGCGGGTGACGCCGACCATGCACAGCTGGCCCGAGACCTGGATGCCGCCTTTCAGCGGCTGCTGGGAGGGGGCGCGCGATGAAGTACCCGCTGCTGGCTCTCATCAAGCTGTACCAGTGGACGATCAGCCCTCTTCTGGGTCCCGTCTGCAGGTACTACCCGTCGTGTTCCCACTACGGATATACGGCTATCGACCGGCACGGCGCGGTGAAGGGCACGGCGCTGACCGCCTGGCGCATCCTGCGTTGCAATCCGTGGTCGCCGGGCGGTGTGGACCATGTCGCACCCCGTAGACGTCCACGTTGGCACGAAGCGCTGCGCAACGCGTGGCGGACAAGCAAGGGCGGGCACTCCGGTCAGGAGACCGGCCCGGCCGCAGAGACCTCGCCCAATGCTCAAGGAGCCTGATTAGTGGATACGATCGCCGGCTGGTTCAGCTTCATCACCTGGCCTGTTTCCTGGGTCATCGTCCAGTTCCATACGTTCTACGGATGGATCTTCGGCCCTGACACCGGATGGGCCTGGGGCCTTTCCATCGTGTCCCTGGTGGTCCTGATCCGGATCTGCCTGATCCCGCTCTTCGTGAAGCAGATCAAGTCGACCCGTGGCATGCAGGCGCTCCAGCCGAAGATGAAGGTGATCCAGGAGCGCTACAAGAACGACAAGCAGCGTCAGTCCGAAGAGATGATGAAGCTGTACAAGGAGACGGGTACAAACCCGCTCTCCTCGTGCCTTCCCATCCTGGCGCAGTCGCCGTTCTTCTTTGCCCTCTACCACGTGCTCTCGGCGATCGCCTCGGGCAAGACCATCGGCGTCATCGACGAGCCGCTGCTCGCGAGTGCTCGCAAGGCGCACATCTTCGGTGCCCCGCTGGCGTCGAAGTTCATGGACAGCGCGGCCGAGGTCGCCAAGCTGGGCGCCTCCATCACCGACGTGCGCATCGTCACCGCGATCATGATCGTGATGATGTCGGGGTCGCAGTTCTACACGCAGCGCCAGCTGATGACGAAGAACGTCGACATGACGGTCAAGACGCCGTTCATGCAGCAGCAGAAGATGCTGATGTACGTCTTCCCGGTCATGTTCGCCGTCATGGGCATCAACTTCCCGGTCGGTGTCCTCGTCTACTGGCTGACCACCAACGTGTGGACCATGGGCCAGCAGATGTTCGTGATCCACCGCAACCCGACTCCGGGCAGCGCCGCACAGTCCGGTCTGCTGGAGCGGATGCAGAAGCACCTGGTCACGCACGGCAAGGCACGTACGCGCCACGAGCGCATCATCGTCAAGGGCGTCGCCTCCAAGGAGACGAAGGACCGCAATGATGCCGAGCGCAAGTTCATCACCACGCTGAGCAAGGCAGGGCTTGTCGCCCTGGCAGACGGCACGGTGGAGAAGAGCGATGCCGCTGTGGCAGCCGAGGCGGACGGCGGCACCTACGCGGACGTCGCGCCCAAGCGCCAGCAGCCCAAGCGTCAGTCCAAGTCGCAGCGTCAGACGGGTGGGGCCCAGCAGGGCGCTGCCAAGGCCTCTGAGTCGGTCGTCGAGGAATCCGACGCCGCGGAGAAGACCTCACTGGAGAAGAAGGACGAGCCGCAGGACACCAAGCCTGCGCAGCGGTCCAAGGCCTCCGGTAACTCACGCCAAGCCAAGCCCGGGCAGCGCAAGGGCCAGCAGCGGCCCAAGCACCCGTCCAAGAAGTAAGAAGGAGCCCCTCCCGTGACGGAAGGCACCACTACCTCCGCCCCCGCCGAAGGCGTCGACACTGTTTCCCGCCTGGAGCAGGAAGGCGAGATCGCGGCCGACTACCTCGAGGGTCTGCTCGACATCGCCGACCTCGACGGTGACATCGACATGGATGTCGAGGCCGATCGGGCTGCGGTATCGATCATCAGCGACGCGAACAGCCGCGATCTGCAGAAGCTCGTGGGCCGTGACGGCGAGGTGCTGGAAGCTCTTCAGGAGCTCACCCGGCTCGCCGTGCACAGGGAGACCGGGGACCGTAGCCGGCTGATGCTGGACATCGCGGGCTTCCGGGCCAAGAAGCGCGAAGAGCTTGCCGCACTGGGGGCCAAGGCCGCCGACGAGGTGAAGACCTCCGGTGGACCGGTGAAGCTCGAGCCGATGACGCCCTTCGAGCGCAAGGTCGTGCATGACGCGGTCGCGGCCGCGGGCCTGCGCAGCGAGTCCGAGGGCGAGGAGCCCCAGCGCTTCGTCGTCGTCCTGCCGGCCTGACCGGTTCAATCGTTCTGTCGGCCCCGTCTGTTCGCAGGCGGGGCCGAACTTTGTCAGCCTGATAGTCATCCACCCGAGTGCGGTAGTGCAGTACGGAAGGACGGTCTCCCCGTGACGGAGGAAGCAGAGCTCCCCCAGGCGCCGGAAGAAGCGCACGCGGTCTTCGGTGAGTACTACCCGGAGGCTGTCCGGTACGCCGAGCTCCTGGCTGATGCGGGCGTGAAGCGGGGCCTGATCGGCCCGCGCGAGGTGCCCCGGCTCTGGGAGCGGCATCTGCTGAACTGTGCGGTGCTTTCGGAGGTCGTCCCCGAAGGCGTCACGGTCTGCGATGTCGGTTCCGGGGCGGGTCTGCCCGGCATTCCGCTGGCACTGGTCCGCCGGGACTTGAAGATCACTCTGCTCGAGCCACTGCTGAGGCGTACCAACTTCCTTCAGGAAGTGGTCGAGATGCTGGGCCTGGACCATGTGACAGTGGTCCGTGGACGGGCCGAGGAGGTTCTCGGCAAGCTGCCCCCGGTGCATGTGGTGACGGCGCGAGCGGTCGCTCCGCTGGACCGGTTGGCCGGCTGGGGCGTGCCCTTGCTGCGTCCCTACGGGGAGATGCTGGCGCTCAAGGGCGACACGGCAGAGGAAGAGATCCAGGGCGCCCGGGCTGCACTGAGCAAGCTGGGCGTGGTGGAGACCGAGGTGCTGCAGGTCGGGGAGGGCATCGTCGATCCCCTGTCCACCGTGGTCCGGGTCGAGGTCGGGGAGAGCCCTGGCGGTGTCCGCTTCGCAGCGAAGCGGGCCAAGGCGGCACGGGTGAGCCGTACGCGCCGACGACGCTGATCGGCTCCATGCAAGCTTCCAAACGTATGCATTTCGGAGTGTCGGAGCGGTCTGGGGTGACACCCCAGGCATCGTGTTTCACGTGAAACGTCGCTCTCTGCTGCATGGGATCATCAGTCGCGGTCGTGCGGCATCCTCGCCGCGTGACCGGAAGCCCTTTGGGGCCACGGGGTTGTCCACAAAGGTGGATTCATCCACAGAAGAACATGCCTCGCTGGTTCACAACCCCGAAAGCATGACAGGCTCTGTGCATTGCGAGCCTGAAGTCGAGGAGAGTGAATCCTTGCGGTCCGACGCCAACATCGCGGGACCGAAGACCGATCCGGTCCCCGGTCCCCGTACCGAGTCGGCGGGGGAGGATGTTTCACGTGAAACACCGCCCCCGATGGACGACACCCCTATTGGTCGTGCTGCCCAACTGGCGGTGGAAGCCCTTGGCCGTGCCGGCGAAGGGCTTCCACGGCCGGAGCAGACACGCGTGATGGTGGTTGCCAATCAGAAGGGCGGGGTCGGTAAGACCACTACGACGGTCAACCTTGCCGCGTCGCTTGCGCTGCACGGCGCACGCGTTCTGGTGGTTGACCTTGATCCACAGGGCAACGCCTCGACGGCGCTGGGGATCGACCATCATTCCGAAGTCCCCTCGATCTACGACGTGCTGGTGGAGAGCAGGCCGCTCTCCGAGGTCGTACAGCCGGTCCCGGACATCGAGGGTCTCTTCTGTGCGCCGGCCACCATCGATCTGGCCGGTGCCGAGATCGAGCTGGTTTCTCTGGTGGCCCGTGAGAGCCGCCTGCAGAGGGCCATCCAGGCGTACGAGCAGCCGCTGGACTACATCCTCATCGACTGCCCTCCCTCGCTGGGTCTGTTGACCGTCAACGCGATGGTTGCCGGTGCCGAGGTGCTGATCCCCATCCAGTGCGAGTACTACGCGCTGGAGGGGCTGGGGCAGCTGCTGCGGAACGTTGACCTGGTGCGGGGACATCTCAACCCCGATCTGCATGTGTCGACGATCCTGCTGACCATGTACGACGGCAGGACCCGCCTTGCCTCTCAGGTGGCCGACGAAGTACGCAGCCATTTCGGCCGCGAGGTGCTCCGTACGAGCATTCCGCGCTCCGTGCGTATCTCGGAAGCCCCCAGTTACGGGCAGACGGTGCTCACCTATGATCCGGGATCCAGCGGTTCACTGTCGTATCTTGAAGCGGCCCGTGAGATCGCGCTGCGAGGGGTCGGCGTGAGCTACGACGCTCAGCACGCGCACACGGGCAGTCAGAACAGCCAGCAGAGCATGTCGGAGGGGATCCAGTGAGCGAGCGACGTAGAGGGCTGGGGCGGGGGCTCGGCGCGCTGATCCCCAATGCCCCACAGGAGAGGCCGGGTCCGTCCACCGGCGGCGCGTCCATGTCTCCGGGGGCTGTTCCGGTACTGACAGCCGAGCGCGGGGTGGCGGCGGCGAAGGTGACCGCTCTGCCCGCGGGCGCTGTTTCACGTGAAACAGTGCCGCCGCAGGAGGCATCGCCGGATGCTGCCGCGGAGTCGACGCAGCAGGTTGGCGCGTACTTCGCCGAGCTGCCGTTGGACTCGATCACCCCCAACTCGCGGCAGCCGCGCGAGGTGTTCGACGAGGATGCCCTCGCCGAGCTGGTGACCTCCATCAAGGAGGTAGGGCTTCTCCAGCCTGTCGTCGTACGGCAGGTGGGCAGCGAGCGCTTTGAGCTCATCATGGGTGAGAGGCGCTGGCGTGCCTGCCGTGAGGCGGGGCTGGAGCGGATCCCGGCGATCGTCCGCGCGACCGATGACGAGAAGCTTCTCCTGGACGCGCTGCTGGAGAACCTCCACCGTGCGCAGCTGAACCCCCTGGAAGAGGCTGCGGCGTACGACCAGTTGCTCAAGGACTTCAACTGCACGCATGACCAGCTGGCCGACCGGATCGGCCGCTCGCGGCCGCAGGTCTCCAACACGCTGCGTCTGTTGAGGCTCTCTGCGCCGGTACAGCGAAGGGTCGCCGCCGGCGTGCTCTCCGCAGGGCATGCGCGGGCGCTGCTTTCCGTGGACGACTCGGCCGAGCAGGACCGGCTGGCGCATCGCATCGTGGCCGAGGGTCTCTCGGTGCGTGCGGTCGAGGAGATCGTGACTCTGATGGGGTCACGCCCGCAGAGCTCGGCCAAGGCAAAGGGGCCGCGTGCCGGTACCCGGCTGTCGCCCGCGCTTTCCGATCTTGCTTCGCGCCTCTCGGATCGCTTCGAGACGCGAGTGAAGGTCGACCTGGGGCAGAAGAAGGGAAAGATCGTCGTCGAGTTCGCCTCGATGGAGGATCTGGACCGCATTCTGGGATCGCTGGCCCCCGGTGAGGGCAGGGTCATGGACAAGGGACAGGCCGAAGCCGCTGCGGAGAGCGACGAGGACTGAGTCCGCGAATCCGCTGCAAGGGCGGGTCGTGTCCGGTGCGTACCGGACACGACCCGCCCTTTGCTTTCTCACGGTATGCGTGCGATGGCGGGATGGATACGATGCGTTGGGTATGGCGCATCCACCTTGATCCATCTCGGAGGGAGGGCGGGGCCCATGCAATCGGTGAGCCGCACTCGTCTGGTGACCGCTGGTCTGGGGCTGGGGGCAGTCGGCGGATTCGTCGGCAGTCTGCTCAGGGAACGGACCGTGCTCACAGCCGCCCGTAGCGCGGCAGGCGAAGGAAGTGAGGAACAGCCTTCATGGGGCGTCGGCTCGTACCGCTCACACTGGACAACCTTCCGGACCTCCCCAAGCGCTGCCGCTCATGCGTTTTCTGGGAGCTTGATCCGGTCAGTGGAGAAGCTGCGGTAAAGGCAGGCACGCCTGAACTGGAGAAGGAAGCCTGGATTTCGGCTGTTCTGCTGGAGTGGGGGTCCTGCGGCAGAGTCACCTACGTGGATGACGTACCGGTGGGCTTTGTCCTCTACGCGCCTCCGGCCTATGTGCCGCGTTCCACGGCCTTCCCCACCAGCCCCGTCTCTCCGGATGCCGTGCAGTTGATCACGGCGTGGATCATGCCGGGATATCAGGGCCAGGGTCTTGGACGGGTGATGGTGCAGACGGTCGCCAAGGATCTGCTCCGACGGAACTTCAAGGCGATCGAAGCGTTCGGAGATGCCCGTTGGAAGGAGCCGGGGTGTGTGCTGCCCGCCGACCATCTGCTGGCCGTGGGCTTCAAGACCGTACGGCCGCACCCTGTCCATCCTCGGCTGAGGCTTGAGCTGCGTACAACACTGTCCTGGAAAGAGGACGTGGAGCTTGCCCTGGACCGTCTCCTTGGCGCGGTGCAGAAGGAGCCCGTTCTGCGGCCGCTGTGAGGATCGCTCTCACAGAAGCCAAAAACAGGGGCCGCCCAGAAGGGCGGCCCCTGTTTCACGTGAAACGTGGTGTGCGTCAGGCCTTGGCCTCGTCGCCGATGAAGCCCTCGAGGTCGCGGAGGATCGCGGCCTTCGGCTTCGCGCCGACGATGGTCTTGGCGACCTCGCCGCCCTGGTAGACGTTGAGCGTCGGGATGGACATCACGCCGTACTTGGCAGCGGTTTCCGGGTTCTCGTCGATGTTGAGCTTGACGATCTCGATCTGCTCGCCGTACTCGGCCGCGATGGCCTCGAGCGACGGGGCGATCTGGCGGCACGGGCCGCACCAGGCAGCCCAGAAGTCCACCAGCACAGGCTTGTCGTTCTTGAGAACGTCCTGCTCGAAGGAATCGTCTGTCACATTCTTCAGGGTGCCGGCCACGGCGGCCTCCTCTTTCTTGGGGTGTGGGGTGGGGAAGGTGTCGGTCAGACTGTGGCGGCAGCGGCCTTCTCGCTGTCGGCGAGAGCGGCGAGGAACCGCTCGGCGTCGAGGGCGGCGGAGCAACCCGTGCCCGCGGCTGTGATCGCCTGTCGGTAGGTGTGGTCGACGACGTCTCCGGCACCGAAGACACCAGCGAGGTTGGTACGAGTCGACGGCGCGGACACCTTCAGGTAGCCCTCGTCGTCCAGGTCCAGCTGGCCGTTGAACAGTTCGGTGCGCGGGTCGTGCCCGACGGCGATGAACAGCCCGGTGACCGGTAGCTCGGACGTCTCCCCTGTCTTCGTGTTGCGCAGGGTCAGACCGGAGAGCTTCTGCTCACCGTGGATCTCGGCGACCTCGCTGTCCCAGGCGAACTTGATCTTCGGGTCGGCGATGGCACGCTCCTGCATCGCCTTGGAAGCGCGGAGGCTGTCACGACGGTGGACGATGGTGACCGACCTGGCGAAGCGCGAGAGGAACGTCGCCTCCTCCATCGCGGTGTCGCCACCGCCGACAACGGCGATGTCCTGGTCCTTGAAGAAGAAGCCGTCACAGGTGGCGCACCAGGAGACACCGCGACCGGAAAGCACGTCCTCGTTCGGGAGGCCGAGCTTGCGGTGCTGTGAACCGGTCGTCACGATGACGGCCTTGGCCCGGTGAACCGTGCCCGCCGTGTCGGTGACCGTCTTGATCTCACCGGTCAGGTCGACGGCGACGATGTCGTCGGGGACCAGCTCGGCGCCGAACCGCTCGGCCTGGGCGCGCATGTTGTCCATCAGGTCCGGGCCCATGATGCCGTCGCGGAAGCCCGGGAAGTTCTCCACCTCGGTGGTGTTCATCAGCGCACCTCCGGCGGTGACGGCACCTTCGAACACCAGCGGCTGCAACGATGCGCGCGCGGTGTACAGCGCCGCGGTGTAACCGGCGGGCCCGGAGCCGATGATGATCACGTTACGGACGTCGCTCACGGGTTTCTTCCTCGTCTCTGCGGGCTGCCTGCTGCCTACTGGGGGCTGGTCCAGTGGACTCTCATCCCACCCAACGGATCCTACGGGGCTCGCATTCCCGAGATGGTCAGCGGCGGGCGTAGGAACGGGTCAGCAGCACATTGCCCTTGGCCGGCGAACCGGTGTCGACGCAGGTGGCATCGACGATGTAGGCCTGGACGAGCTCCGGGTCGGTGGGGTGCGGTAGCACTACGAGATAGGCCTTTGCGCCTTCGTACGTGCCTCGCTGCGACGCCAGCGCGTTGTCCCGCCCGATTCCGGCCTGGACGCACGGTGGCACGTGGACAAGCGGCGCGACCTTGGGGGAATTGGATTTGATGCCGAGGGAGGGCGATGTGCCCTTCGCGGACGACGGACTGTCCGTGCCGGAACTCGAACCGGAACCGGTGACAAGCAGAGACTGGACCCTGTCCTCCAGCCCGTCGGCAGCGAACGAATCGTCTGCTGGCTTCGACGCGGCGCGGTCGCTCCCCGAGGGATGCACCGACTGCACCAGGAAGACGCCTGCTCCGATCAGAGCGGCACCGAAAGCCGCACCGAGTACGGCGTTGCGCCGGCGGCGTCGTGTGGGATGGGCACGACCAGGTCCGGTGGCCGCACTGGACCGTCCTGCGGGCCTGTCCGCCGCAGGCGTCTCCGAAGGCTGCGCAGTGGGCGATGTTTCACGTGAAACATGTGTCGTCTGATGGGGGACGGAGGTGGTGTCCAGGAGCGCCTCGGCGGCCAGCGCGGCATCGATCCGGCCCGCGACGTCGTCCGGCATGCGCTGCGGTCCGGGCAGGGTACCCAGCAGGCTTCGAATTTCATCCAGCGAGATGCGTACCTCGGCGCAGAGTGTGCACTCGTCGAGGTGCCGGCGTACGTCGGCGGTCCGGGACGGCGGAAGCAGACCTTCGGTGAGATCGGAGATCTCCGAGACGTCCGGGTGCTGAGTCGTGTCGGCCGTGGATGTCACGCGCGCCCACCTCCGCCCTTCGTAGCCGCCGGATCGCTCGGTCCTGCGTCTCGTGGTCCCGATGCCGGTGGTGGGACGGATGTCCCCCGCGTCCGGTTCCTTCCCCCGGCCGTCCCGGGGGCCTCGCCTTCCTCGTTACGCAAATGGGTAAGCAGGGGCAGCAGTCTGGCCCGGCCGCGGGCGCAGCGGCTCTTCACGGTCCCCGTCGGTACGTCCAGCATGCGAGCCGCCTCCGCTACGGGATATCCCTGCATGTCGACCAGCACCAGCGCCGCTCTCTGCTCGGCGGGAAGGGTTCCCAGAGCCTCCAGCAGCTCCCGGTGGAGATCCTGGCGCACGGCGGGAGCCTCGGCGGACTCGTTGGGCTCCAGCAACTGCTCGAGGCGCTCCGTGTCGTGCATGGGCGAGGTCTTTCGGGAGGCTGCTTTGCGCGCCCGGTCGAGACAGGCGTTCACGGTGATGCGGTGCAGCCAGGTCGTGACGGCCGACTGGCCGCGGAAGGTGTGGGCGGCACGGTAGGCGGATACGAGGGCGTCCTGGACGGCGTCAGCGGCCTCCTCGCGGTCGCCCAGGGTCCGCAGCGCGACCGCCCAGAGGCGGTCGCGGTGGCGGCGGACGAGTTCACCGAAGGCGTCGGGGTCGCCGGCGACATGGGCAGCCAGGAGGGCCTGGTCGCCTGTGGTGCCGAGCGCGGCGTCGTCCAACGGTGAGCCCCCTCCCTGACGGCCTGATCAGCCGGTGAACTTCACATCCGTTATGGCCTGCTTGTAACCGGCGCCGCTGTACTGGTCCTTCGGGGAGTACGGCATTGCCGTGATCCAGACGAGAACGTACTGGGTACTGGCCTTCTGGCCGGTCTTCAGTTGTGCGGTGGTTCCCGTGGTGTCGGTGGACGCGATCTTCTTCATCGAGTTCAGCGGAGCCGACGGGGCCAGTGAATCCGCCGCGTACAAGGAGACCGTGGTGTGGTCGCCGCCATAGTGCAGCAGTATCGACGCGGCCGAGACGTTCTTGGCCGAGCCCAGGTCGTAGATGATGCCCACGCCCTCCTTGAACGGCGGCTTGAAATCCGGCCCGTCCTTGAAGGAGTAGGTCCGCCAGTACGTCGAGGTGTCTCCGTCGTAGGTCTTCTTGACGTCGCCGGGGTGCTGGGATTTGCCGTCCGGGTAGTACTCCGCGGCACCCTTCACCGCGAGCGGCAGGGAGTTCTTCTCGCCGTCACTGCCGCCTCCACCCCTGTTAGTGGTGGACGTATCCGGATCGTCGGACTTCTTGTTGCGGTCCAGGAGCGTGTCCGCGAGCTGCCAGCTGCCGAGGCCGAGCGCAGCGATGAGGAGCGCCGAGACGGCCCATTTGAGGGCCTTGCCGGTGCGGCTCTGCAGCGGGGCGGGCGGGGCGGCCACGGGCTGGGTGACGGCGGGTCCAGGGCCGGCCGCGGGGCGGCCGTAGGTGCCCTGCTGGTAGGTGGTGCGCTGGTACTCGGGCGGCGGAGTGAAAGCGGGCTCCGGCGGGCGGATGCGCGGCATCTCACCGACGGCCTTCGCCAGCTCGTCGGGCGTGGTGCACGGCGGTTCCTGGCGGGAGGCGGTGGCACCGTCGTTGGCGAGCGCGCGCATGGCGAGCTCGGCCAGACCGCGGTGGACTCCTGCCCGTACCTGGTCGGGCGGGATCAGGCCGACACCCTTGGGCAGGCCGGAGAGGCCGTAGGCGTCCGTCTCGTACGGCCAGCGCTGGGTCAGCGAGGCGTAGAGGAGGGCGCCGATCGCCTCGGTGTCGCTGCGCTGGGGAGTGTCGGAGCTGATGCCGCGCAGGGCGGCGTTCACGGCGAGCCCCCGGATGCGGTACTGACCGCTGGACGTCCGCAGCACGGCGCCGGGGGTGAGCCGCAGGTGGGCCAGGCCCTCGCGGTGGGCCGCGGCCATGGCCTGGGAGATCTGGCTGACGAGCTGGTACGCGTCGTGGGCCTCCAGCGGACCGGAGGCGAGCACCGAGGTCAGTTCCGTGGCATCCGGCATCCACTCGTGGACGACGTAGACGAGATCGTTCTCCTCGACAGCGTCCAGGACCTGCACGAAGCGCGGGTCCCCGAGCAGCGCTGAGGAGCGTGCTGCGGCCAGGACGGGCCGGGCTCGCGGGTGGTCCGCGGGAAGAAGGTGCACTCCGACGGCGCGGCGGAGTTTTTCGTCGACCGCACGCCAGCTGCTGAAACCGTCCAGACGGGTGACGCACTCCTCGAGCCGGTAGCGTCTGGCCAGCTTGTGACCGCTGTGCAGTTCCGGTGTCGCGACCGAAGGCTCAGGGCTCTTCTGGTCGCTCCCGGTGTCCTGCGTGTTCTTGTCAGCCGTGTCGTGGGACTCCGCCACCCCGTCGGCCGTGGCCTTGCCCGCCTTGGCGGACAGCGGCTCATCGCCGCTGTTGTCGGCCACGTCGACGGCAGCCGTGCTTCGTTCCGCCACCGTCGCTCCTGCCTCCCCATCCGTTGCGCGCTGTCAGCCAGTCTGCAAAGTCATGCCAATTGTGCCCACAGTCCGGCGCTATGCACGACACACGACGACGGACGATGGTTGTGCGCTTCTGCCAGGATCAGCGCCCGAGACGCCCGCGGACCATGGAGACCATCGAATTCAGCTCCGCGATCCGCATGCGCTTGGCGGCGATGAAGAACACACCCAGGAGCACGATTCCCCCGGCGATCAGGGCCGCCAGCGAGGCAAAAGCGCCGTGGCCCAGCGTCCGGGTGATTCCGAAGCCCACAGCCCCGCCTACGACGGCTGCCGGGATGGAGGCCAGGGAGAGGCGTGCGTACGTCCGCAGGATGTGTGTGCCGTCCAGGTCGCCGCCGAGGCGCTTGCTGAGCCTGCGCCAGGCCACGCCCACACCGACGGCGTAGGCGAGTCCGTACGAGGCGGCCATGCCGACGACGGCCCACTGGGCCGGAAGTACGACGTAGCAGAGCGTGGAGGCCGCCGCGTTGACGGCGGCGACGATGACGGTGTTGTAGAAGGGCGTGCGGGTGTCCTCGTAGGCGTAGAAGCCGCGGAGGACCACGTATTGCACGGAGAACGGGATGAGGCCGAGGCCGAAGGCCATCAGGACGTATCCCATGGACTGTGACGCCTGCACGCCGCTCGAGGAGAAGAGCAGGGTGCACATCGGCACACCCAGGGCCACGAACGCGAAGGCGACCGGGACGATCGCCACCGCGGAGTTCCTCAGGCCCTGGGAGATGTCGTCGCGGACCGCGCCCGGGTCGCCGTCGTGGGCGGCGCGGGAGATGCGCGGCAGCAGGGCTGCCATGACGGAGACGGTGATGATCGCCTGCGGCATGCCCCAGATGAGCTGGGCGTTGGAGTACGCCATGATGCCGGCGCCGTCCCGGCCCGAGGCGTGGCCTGCCGCGGTGGCGAGCTGGGTGACCACCAGGACACCCGCCTGGTTGGCGAGGACGAACAGGACGGTCCACTTGGCGAGCTTCATCGCCTTGCCCAGGCCGTGGCCTCGCCAGTCGAAGCGGGGGCGGAAGCGGAAGCCCGCCTCGCGCAGGTAGGGGATCATCGCCAGCGCCTGGACGACGAGGCCGAGCAGCGTGCCGATGCCCAGCAGCCGGATGCCGTCGGCCGGAATGGTCTCGACGCCCATGCGGGACTCGGCGGAGGTGCCGTAGACCCAGATGAACATGCCGAAGGTGAAGATCATGACGATGTTGTTGAGGACCGGGGTCCACATCATCGCGCCGAACTTGCCGCGTGCGTTGAGGATCTGGCCCATCACCACGTGCACACCCATGAAGAAGATGGTGGGCAGGCAGTAACGGGCGAAGGCGACGGCGACACTGTCGGCCGCCTGGTCGTTGGCGATGGTCGACGACATCAGGTGGATGAGCAGGGGCGCTGCGAAGACCGCGACGGCGACGATGACGCCGAGCGCGACCATGACGACGGTGAGCAGACGGTTGGCGTAGGCCTCACCGCCGTCCTCGTCCTCCTTCATCGAACGCACCAGCTGGGGTACGAAGACGGAGTTGAGGCCGCCGCCGACGGTCAGGATGTAGATCATCGTCGGCAGGGTGTACGCCACGGTGAAGGCGTCGCCGAGCGTCGCCGCGCCGAGGGCGGCGGTGATGACCATGGTGCGTACGAAGCCGGTGAGGCGGGAGACCAGCGTGCCCGCTGCCATCACCGCACTCGACTTCAGGATGCCCGACGCGCGGCCACCGGACTTGGGCGGGACGGGGGCGACGGGCTCGGGCTCAGGGGTGGGCGCGGGATTCGGCGCCGTGCCCTGCTGGTCCCGGAAGAGATAGGCGAAAGCGTCCTGCTCGTCGGGCCGCTCGGCGGCCTGGCTCACCAGGTCGTCGAGGCCGACGAACTGGGTGGTCGCGTCGTCGCCGTACGGGAGGAAGCGGGAGGGGCCCTCGGGCTCAGGAGGGGGCGTCTGGGCCCACACCTGGGGATTGGGGGCGTACTGCGGCGAGGCCGGCTGCTGGTAGAGCGGCTGGGGGTCCGCCCAGGTGCCGGGCGGGGGCGGCGGGTGGGCCGCCTGGTCGTAGAGCGCTTCGGTCACCGGGTCCTGGGCCGTGAGGTCCTGAGCCCGGTAGGGGTCGTAGTCGTACGTGTCCTGGAGGTACGGGTCCTGGGCGTACGGAGGTTGGGTGTAGGGAGGCTGAGCGTACGGAGCCTGGGGGTACTGGTCCGAGGCAGGCTGCGACGGGGGCACCTGTCCCGCCGGATCTGCACCCCCGGCACCCTGGCCGCGGTCACCGTCGTACGGCGCGTTCATCGGTACCCCACCTCATCGTCCCCGGCCGACCGGCCACGACATCGATCGCTCAACGGTCCACCTTCTCACTAGCCTCCGCAGGGTCCCCGCTTTCCGGTCGGGTGTCCGGTGTCGGGTCACCCGGCTGCTCGGGGATGTCACCCCCGGCCGCGGCCTCACGTGCGGCGGCGCGCTTGCGATGGGTGTACATCCGTACCCCTGCGAGAAGCAACAGGAGCACGCCGCCGCCGATGACCAGCATGACGTTCGCGGGCATCTCGGAGACGTTGACGGTGAAGGGCATTGCCTCGCCGTACGGAGTGCCGTCGTCGGTGTAGAGCTGGGCGTAGACCGTGATGGGGCCGTTGGCGTTGGCGGTGGTGGTGAACTTCACCGTCTGGCTGTGGCCGCCGTCGACTTCCACCTGCTGCTCGACGATGGAGTCCTTGGACTTTCCGACGTGCAGGCGGGTCGGGTTCTCCGACCTCAGCCGCAGTGTCAGATGTCCGACGCCCTGGACCAGCTTGTTCTGCACCGTCACCGGGATCGTCGCGCTGCGCCCCGAGAGCGTCATGTCCGACTTCTGGACGATCTGGACTCGTCCGGTGAGGCTCGTCAGGTACTGCTGCACCCCGGAGCGGTAAGCCAGGCCTTGCGTCGCGTTTCCGCGCCAGGAGGTCGAGAGATCGCGATTGATCGCGTTGCCGAAGGGGGTGACCACCCGGTCGGGCAGGGTGAGGACGACCTTGAAGCCGTCGAGGCTGGTCTGGGTGGTCCGCACGTCCTGGAAGGCCTGGGCCGGCAGTTCCTGGGAGCGCAGGGCGCCGGAGTACGAGGAAGTACTGGGAACCCGGGTCGTGGCACGGGCGTCGGGGGCTGCCTTCGAAGCCGTGACCAGATCGGTCGGCTGGGTCCAGCGCTGGGAATCGAGGGCGTGCAGTGCGGCGGCCATGGACTGGGCCTGGGAGGCCGACGGGGTCCGCTGTGGGGCGACGACGATGCTGCGCTGCTTCTCCGTGTCCTGAAGGGTGAGCGCCAGCGTCTGGGCGAGGAAGTTCTGCAGGGCGAGCGTGGAGCTCCGCGCCTTCGACATGTCGCCCTGGAAGGTGGTGGAGAGCCTGGCGTCCGCGACCACGGCGGTGGTGCCGCTGCCGATCGGGCGGGCGGCGGTGGGCGTGTACGGCAGGCCGGCCGTCTCCTCGAGGCTGTCGCTGCGCGCGATCACGTTGTGCGCGCCGGCGGAGGTCGCCACATCGATGATCGACGGGTCCACAGCGCCGTTCACCGGCCAGGCGAAGTCGGTCGACGGCGTGACGTGCAGAACCGTCTCCACGGTCGTGACGGCCACCTCGGTGGCGCGCTGGAGGTGGCTCAGGGCGCTGGGCACGTTCTTGCCGTGGTGGGCGAGCGAGGCGAGGTCCGGGTCGGCGAAGGGCAGCGCGATGACCTTCTGGCCCTGTACGGCATCTTCCAGGGAGCTCAGCCACTTCTTGGCGACTGCCTGGTTCCTGCCCGCGACCGTGGTGTCGCCGGACTTGACCTGGTAGGAGCTCCTGGTCATCGCGTCGACCGTGGCGAGAAGGTCAGGGTCGATCACCCAGGTGACGGGCAGCGTGCTGCCCAGCGAGACCATCTGCTCCAGCCGCCCGCCGGGGGCGAGTTCGGCGGCCAGCTTGTCGTCGGCGAAGACCGGCGTCTGCTGTTCGTCGGAACCGGTCTCCGCCGTCAGGTGCGTCCGGGACGTCAGCGGCCAGAGATAGGTGAGCTGGGTCTTCTTGTCCTGTGCGTCGGGCTGCCAGGGGAGGAAGGTCCGCTGGATGCCGAGAACCTGGTCGTACTGGGAACCCGAGGTCTCCCCGGAGAGCGTGACGCCGAGCTGGTAGACACCGTCCTCCCCGAGATCCAGTTTGCTGACCGGGACGGAGAGGGTGAAGTCCTGGCTGATGCCGGTGGCCAGCTTCGGGAACTTGACCGTGTACTTGCCGCCGATCTCCGCCGGGTCGACCCCCGGGGTGTACCCCGTGCGCTTCGACGCGTCGTCGATCGCGGAACGTCCGGAGAGACGCGGCCCCACGGTCAGCCCGACATGGGCCCCGGTCACGGTCTCCTTGCCCTTGTTGGTCACCGTGCCGGTGAAGGTGACCGTGTCACCTGTCACGGGGGCGCTGGGAGAGAGGGAATCGAGGGAGACTTCTACCGATCCGGAGCCCGAGGCCGCTGGCGCCGCCTGTGCGGGACCGGCGGCGTAACCGCAGATCAGGGCCGCTACGAGTGGGGCGCCGGCCGCCGCTGCTGCCGTGCGCCGAAGCCACCGGCGGGCAGGTGAGGGAGCCGTCCCCTGGAAGTCTGCCGCCTCGGCCACGCGCTCGCCCGTCCCTCGTCGTCGTTCAGTGGTCGTCGGTTGTGCGTCCACGCATGGTAACGAGGCCCACTGTGGCGAAGTGCCGCGGACTGTTCTACATGATCGGAAGAGTGACCGGGGCGGCACGGAAACTGGGACGCTCGGGCAGCTGGGGCCACGTACCCTTTTCTGTTGTGCCGAATGCCAATGAAGACAACCCCAGTGCCCTGAGCCAGGTGCAGCACCGTGCGGTCAGTGAACTGCTGCGTGTGTCACCGGTCGCCGACGACCTCGCCCGCCGATTCCGGGAGGCCGGGTTCAGCCTCGCGCTGGTCGGGGGCTCGGTCAGGGACGCGCTGCTCGGCCGGCTCGGCAACGACCTGGACTTCACGACCGACGCCCGCCCCGAGGACGTACTGCAGATCGTCCGGCCGTGGGCGGACTCGGTGTGGGAGGTCGGGATCGCCTTCGGCACGGTGGGCTGTCAGAAGCAGGGCTTTGAGATCGAGGTCACGACCTACCGGTCCGAGGCGTACGACCGGACCTCGCGCAAACCTGAGGTTTCGTACGGCGACTCCATCGAAGAGGACCTTGTACGCCGCGACTTCACCGTCAACGCGATGGCTGTCGCGCTGCCGGAGAAGGTGTTCATCGATCCGCACGGCGGGCTCGAAGACCTCGCGGCGAAGGTGCTGCGCACGCCCGGCACCCCTGAGGACTCGTTCTCCGACGATCCGCTGCGCATGATGCGGGCGGCGCGTTTCGCCGCGCAGCTGGGCTTCGAGGTCGCCGGCGAGGTGGTCGCTGCGATGACGGCCATGGCCGAGCGCATCGAGATCGTCTCGGCCGAGCGGGTACGGGACGAGCTCAACAAGCTCCTGCTGTCGGAGAATCCCCGGAAGGGACTGGCACTGCTCGTCGACACGGGCCTGGCCGCGTATGTGCTTCCCGAGCTTCCCGAGCTGCGGCTGGAGAGCGACGAGCACCACCGGCACAAGGACGTCTACGAGCACTCGCTGACCGTGCTGGAGCAGGCCATCGACCTGGAGCAGGACGGGCCCGACCTGGTGCTGCGACTGGCGGCGCTGCTGCATGACATCGGCAAGCCGAAGACCCGTCGTTTCGAGGAGGACGGCCGGGTCTCCTTCCACCACCACGAGGTGGTGGGCGCGAAGCTGACGAAGAAGCGTATGACCGCGCTGAAGTACTCCAACGACATGGTCAGGGACGTCACCAAGCTGGTCGAGCTGCATCTGCGGTTCCACGGTTACGGGACCGGAGAGTGGACCGATTCCGCCGTACGCCGGTATGTGCGTGATGCGGGTCCGATGCTGGAACGGCTGCACAAGCTGACCCGCTCGGACTGCACCACGCGCAACAAGCGCAAGGCGAACGCGCTGTCGCGTGCCTACGACGGGCTCGAGGAGCGCATCGCGCAGCTGAAGGAGCAGGAGGAGCTGGACTCGATCCGGCCCGACCTGGACGGCAACCAGATCATGGAGATTCTGGGCGTCAGCCCCGGGCCTGTGATCGGGAACGCGTACAAGTTCCTGCTGGAACTGCGGCTGGAGAACGGGCCGATGGAGCACGAGGCGGCTGCCGCGGCGCTCAAGGAGTGGTGGGCCGCACAGCAGAGCTGAGTGCATGTTTCACGTGAAACATGGTGGGCGGTGGCACGACGAAGGGGCGGTGTTTCACGTGAAACACCGCCCCTTCGCCTGTGCTGACTACTTCTTGTACTCCGCGATGCAGAGAAGGAAGCTCGAGCCACTGTTGGTCTGGGTGTAGGTGTACTGGAAGGCATCCTTCACCGCCTCAGTGCACTTCGCCGAGGCCTCGGTGCGGCTGAAGTCGCCCTTGATCTTGGCCAGGACCTTGTACTGGGCCTTGGCGTCGCTGCAGTCGACGACCTTGAGATCGGGGTCGGTGGCGCTGGCGCTTCCGCGGTGCATGCAGTCGCCGACCGACGCGGAGCTCGCGCCGTCACGGTTGGCGAACCAGGTGACCGCGACGATGGCTATGACGGCCACCGGGATGACGATGCGCAGAATCTTCTTGGCCTTGCCGCTGCCGGTCTGCTGCCCCACCGGGGCCTGCGGGATCGGGCCGCCCTGGTTGAAGTACGGGGGCTGCTGCTGCGGGGGGACCCCGGGCTGCTGCTGGCCGAAGGGGTTGCCGCCCTGGGGCTGCTGGCCGTACGGGGTGGTGGGCTGCTGCGCGTACGGGTTCTGACCCTGTGGCGGCGGTGTGGACATGATGGAGGTCCCCCTCGGAAAGGCGCACTGGCGCGTCGTTGACGACCGTAAGTTACCGGTCCGATTCGGGGTTTCTGCAGCCTGGAGAGGCTCTGTGGCTTTGATGTGACACTTACCCGCGGCGAAAACGGAACATAAGCGCAGCAACCGCCGCGTAGATCAGGGCAACCGTGACGACGAGCGGGACCGACTTCCCGTCGGGCGGGAGCATCAGTGCCGCCACCGCTGCCGCCCCCACGAAGGCGACGTTGAAGAGGACGTCGTAGAGGGAGAAGACCCGTCCCCGATAGGCGTCGTCCACCGAGGACTGGACCACCGTGTCGGTGGAGATCTTCGCGCCCTGGGTGACCAGGCCGAGGACGAATGCGGCGATCAGTATCGGGACCGGCTCGAAGGGGAGGCCGAGCGCCGGTTCCAGTACGGCCGCCGATCCCGCGCAGGCCGCGATCCAGCCGTACGGGCCGAGCCGGCCCACCGCCCAGGGGGTCGTCACCGCCGCGAGGAAGAACCCGGCCCCCGAGACTCCGACCGCGATGCCGAGCAGGGCCAGGCCTTCGGATTCCTCTGTGGTCCAGGCGTACCGGCACAGCATCAGCACCGTCACCGTCAGCGCGCCGTAGCAGAAGCGCATCAGCGTCATCGCGGCCAGGGCGCGGGAGGCGGAGCGGCGCTCGGCGAGGTGTCGTACACCGGAGACGAGCCCTTGTGCGGTGGACGTCAGGGCGGCGGCGAGGCGGGGCTGGAGCAACTCCTGGTCGGGGCCGAGCAGTTCGCGTGACATACGGAGCGAGGACAGGGCGGCGCAGAGGTACAGGAAGGCGCCCAGGAGGACCACGGCGGCGTCGGAGTCCGCGGCCAGTACCCGTACGCCCAGAGCCAGTCCGCCGCCCAGGGTCGCGGCGAGGGTGCCGGCGGTCGGGGAGAGGGAGTTGGCGATGACGAGCCGGCCGGGGTCGACGACGCGGGGCAGGGCGGCCGAAAGCCCGGACAGGACAAAGCGGTTGACCGCGGTGACGCTCAGGGCAGAGGCGTAGAAGAGCCAGTCGGGGGCCGAGGCGAGGATCAGCAGGGCCGTGCCGCTCGCCATGACGGCCCGCAGCAGATTTCCGTACAGGAAGACCTGGCGGCGCTGCCAGCGGTCCAGGAGGACGCCGGCGAACGGGCCGATCAGGGAGTACGGGAGGAGGAGGACGGCCATGGCCGAGGCGATGGCGGCGGGGGAGGTCTGTTTCTCCGGGGAGAAGACCACATAGGTGGCGAGCGCGACCTGGTAGACGCCGTCGGCCGACTGCGAGAGCAGCCGAAGCGCCAGCAGCCGCCGGAATCCGGACAGGCGCAGCAGCACGCGAAGATCACGAACGACGGCCATAGTCGCAAGAGTCACATACGGAGAGGGTCCCCGGGCGGATTGCCCGGGGACCCTCAACGATCAGTCGATGGAGGAGCTTTAGCGCTCGACCTCGCCCTTGATGAACTTCTCGACGTTGTCGAAGGCCTCGTCGTCGAAGTACTGCACCGGCGGGGACTTCATGAAGTACGAGGACGCGGAGAGGATCGGGCCGCCGATGCCGCGGTCCTTGGCGATCTTCGCGGCGCGCACGGCGTCGATGATGACACCAGCGGAGTTCGGGGAGTCCCACACCTCGAGCTTGTACTCGAGGTTCAGCGGGACGTCGCCGAAGGCGCGGCCCTCGAGGCGGACGTACGCCCACTTGCGGTCGTCCAGCCAGGCCACGTAGTCCGACGGACCGATGTGGACGTTGTTCTCGCCCAGCTCGCGGTCACGGATCTGCGAGGTGACGGCCTGCGTCTTCGAGATCTTCTTCGACTCGAGGCGGTCGCGCTCCAGCATGTTCTTGAAGTCCATGTTGCCGCCGACGTTCAGCTGCATGGTGCGCTCGAGGCGGACACCGCGGTCTTCGAAGAGCTTGGCCATCACGCGGTGCGTGATGGTGGCGCCGACCTGCGACTTGATGTCGTCACCGATGATCGGGACGCCGGCCTCGGTGAACTTGTCGGCCCACTCCTTGGTGCCGGCGATGAAGACCGGGAGGGCGTTGACGAAGGCGACCTTGGCGTCGATGGCGCACTGCGCGTAGAACTTCGCAGCGACCTCGGAACCGACGGGGAGGTAGCAGACGAGGACGTCGACCTGCTGGTCCTTGAGGACCTGGACGATGTCGACGGGGGCCTCGGCGGACTCCTCGATCGTCTGGCGGTAGTACTTGCCCAGACCGTCGTGCGTGTGACCACGCTGAACGGTGATGCCCTTGTTGGGGACATCGCAGATCTTGATGGTGTTGTTCTCGCTGGCACCGATGGCGTCCGAGAGGTCGAGGCCGACCTTCTTCGCGTCGACATCGAAGGCGGCGACGAACTCGACGTCACCCACGTGGTAGTCGCCGAACTGGACGTGCATGAGCCCCGGCACCTTGGCCTTGGGGTCAGCGTCCTTGTAGTACTCGACGCCCTGGACCAGCGAGGCGGCGCAGTTGCCCACACCGACGATGGCTACGCGAACCGAACCCATACCGGGTGCTCCCTGTGTTCTGAGTGGATGAGGGCCTGCTGACTGCAGGACCTCGTTACTTGGTGTCTTCGGACGGATCCGGCGGGGTGGCACCCCGGTGCCGGGGCAGGCCGCCCGCATCTCCTGATGTGTCCTGCTGAGCAGCGCCGGCGTCGGGGGATCGTCGCTGATCCCGGCCCGCCCGCTCGCTCTCGATGAGCTCGTTCAGCCAGCGCACTTCGCGCTCCACGGACTCCATACCGTGCCGCTGCAGCTCAAGTGTGTAGTCGTCCAGGCGCTCGCGCGTCCGGGTCAGAGAGGCGCTCATTTTCTCCAGGCGCTCCTCCAGCCGGCTGCGGCGGCCCTCGAGAACCCGCATCCGCACCTCACGCTCCGTCTGCCCGAAGAAGGCGAAACGGGCAGCGAAGTGCTCGTCCTCCCAGGAGTCGGGGCCGGTGTGCGAGAGCAACTCTTCGAAGTGCTCTTTCCCATCGGCCGTCAACCTGTAGACGATCTTGGCGCGGCGCCCTGCGAGTGAAGCGGCCAGGGCGTCCTCGGGGGCGCTCCCCGGTTCCTCGATCAACCAGCCGCTCGCGACCAGCGTCTTGAGGCACGGGTAGAGGGTCCCGTAACTGAAGGCCCTGAAGACCCCCAGCGAGGTGTTCAGTCGTTTGCGCAGCTCATAGCCGTGCATCGGGGACTCGCGGAGCAGGCCGAGTACGGCGAATTCGAGGATGCCTGCGCGTCTGCTCATCCTTCGCCCCCTCTGGCTGCCGCGGATCGTCCGGAAGTCTTTATGCCGTGCTGATGTATCGACTCGATACATCAGCACGATAGAACGGCCTTGCGTCTGGGGCAAGGGGGGTCATCGTGAACGGCGTCACATCACCAATTCGCAGGAGGCAACTTGCCTGATTTGGGGTGAACATCGGCACTCGGCAGGTTTTGACCGTGCGTAGTGTGTGCGGAATGCAGACCACCGGGAACCGAGTGACGCCAGGGGGCGTCAGCTGTCTCGGAACCAAGAGGTCCGCATGTCGGGGGGACCGGAACTCAACTGCCGCTTCCAGGCGATCTCGCCTGCCCGAGGAGTAGTCGTTCGATGAGCGAGCACCGTCGCAAACCGCCACAGCCGCAAGGTGGCGGTCGCGCCGCGGACAGGCGGGCTGCACCGCAGCCCTCCGGCCGCCGTGCGGCACCCACGAGGTCCACCCCTACCGGGTCGCCCTCCGGTTCGTACGGTGAGGAGCGTCCGTACGGCGGACGTGCCGAAGCCAGGCGCGCCGCCCAGCGGGGTACCGGGGGCGGCAGTCGCCGACGCGGTGCACCCGGACCCGGCGACGGCCCGCAGGGGCCGGGCGGCCCCGGAGGCCGTGGCGGTGGTCGTCGCGGCGGTGGTGGGCGCGGTGGCGCCGGCGGTGGCGGATTCGATGGTGCTGCCGGGCGTGGGCGCCGTCCGTCCAAGAAGCGGATCATCGACTATCCGCGGGCGGACAAGTACGGCTGGAAGCGTTGGATGCCGTCCTGGAAGCTCGTGACGGGCACCTGCATCGGCTTCGCCGGCGTTCTGCTGGGCGCGGGCACGATCGCGTACGCCATGGTGAGCGTTCCGGACGTCGCCAAGACCTCACAGGCACAGAACAACGTCTACTTCTGGGCCGACGGCAGCCAGATGGTCGCCACGGGCGGCGAGGTCAACCGCCAGATCATTCCGTACGACCAGATCCCCAAGGAGATGCGGTACGCCGTCATGTCCGCGGAGAACAAGACGTTCGAGACCGACAGCGGCATCGACCCCCAGGGCATCACGCGCGCGCTCGTCAACATGGCCAAGGGCGGTCAGACCCAGGGCGGGTCGACGATCACTCAGCAGTATGTGAAGAACGCGATGCTCGACGACCAGTCGCAGACTCTCAGCCGTAAGTTCAAGGAACTCTTCGTCTCCATCAAGGTCGGGACGACGAAGGGCAAGCCGGAGATCATGGAGGGGTACCTGAACACCGCGTACTACGGTCGCGGTGCTTATGGGATCCAGGCGGCGGCCCGTACGTACTTCCATACGGACGCCAAGGACCTGAACGCGAGCCAGTGCGCCTTCCTGTCCGCGCTGCTCAAGGGAGCCACGTACTACGACCCGGCGGGCAATCGGGGGATCGACCCGGAGGCCACCCCCGAGCACAACACGGCGAGGGTCAAGGCGCGCTGGTCCTGGACTCTCGACGAGATGGTCAAGGACGAGCGCATCAGCGCTGCGGATCGGGCCAAGTTCACGGCGCTGCCGCCCGTCGACGGGCTCAAGAAGAACGCTCAGCTCAGCGGTCAGATCGGCTATCTGGTCGACCTCGCGAAGTCCTACGTCACCAACAACACCAAGATCACGTCCAACGACCTCAGCAAGGGCGGCTACCAGATCCACACGACCTTTGACAAGAAGAAGGTCAATCAACTGGAAGCGGCTGTCAAAAGGGTCCGCAAGGAAAACAGCGATCCCAAGAGGCCCGAGGACAGCCACGTCCAATTCGGCGGCTCCTCGGTGGATGTGAAGACCGGCGCGATCAAGGCCATCTACGGCGGTGTAGATGCCACCAAGCACTTCACCAACAACGCGGATGTGACCGGCGCCCAGGTCGGATCGACGTTCAAGCCGTTCGTACTGGCGGCCGCGCTCACGGATGGCGTGCGTGACCCGGACGACGGGTCCAAGCGGACCGTCGTATCGACGAAGAGCCTCTACAGCGGCAAGAACGACCTGAAGATCAAGAGGTTCGACGGGAGCGACTGGACCGACAAGGAGGGCAAGGAGTGGCTGCAGGAGAACGATGACAAGCAGTCGGTCGGGAAGGCGCCCAACTATGCGATCGACCTGCGTGAGGCTATGCGGGAGTCGGTCAACTCGGCCTATGTGCAGCTCGGTATGGACGTCGGCACCGACAGGGTGAAGGCGGCGGCCGTCGCTGCAGGTCTCAAGGACGACAAGAGCACCATGGCTGACGCCAGCGTCCCCTCGTTCTCGATCGGTACCTCCAACCCGAGCGCGATCCGCATGTCCGGCGCGTACGCCACCTTCGCCAACAACGGCCGGCAGAACGACCCCTTCTCCGTCACCGGGGTGGAGAAGAACGGGGTGTCGGTCTACAGGCACGAGCAGAAGACCAAGAGCGCCTTCTCCTCCGCGGTGGCCAGCAATGTCACCGACGTACTGAAGACCGTGGTCGACAAGGGCACGGGTACGTCGGCCCAGCTGCCCGGCCGTGAAATCGCGGGCAAGACCGGCACCACCGACGGAAACATCTCCGCCTGGTTCGTCGGGTACACCCCGCAGCTGTCGACCGCCATCGACATGTACCGCCTGGACGACAACGAGAAGAACAAGAACCGCAAGTTCGAGAAGATGTACGGCACCTTCGGCAAGGAAAAGATCCACGGAGCGTCGTTCCCCGCGCAGATCTGGCACGACTACATGGCCGAAGCGCTCGACGGCACACCGTCCGAGGACTTCCCGCCCGCCGAGGACCTCGGTGAGGTCGTCTACGGCGGAGGCCTTCACAGCCCCGCCCCGACGCCGCCTCCCACTCCGACCCCGACGCCGTCCATGACAGCCACGATCCCGACGCCGACGCCCACCCCGACACCGACGCCCACCCCGTCCTCCACCTGCAGCAGCAAGTGGGACTGGAACTGCAACAACAGCTCCCCCACCCCCACGCCATCTGCCACCACGAGCAGTCCTGGCAACAACGGAGGCAGCAACGGGAACGGGAACGGTGGTATCTGGGGCTGACCGACCGGCTGACAGCCGGTCACCCCGCCGCTCCAGGGCCGTCGCAGCACCAGCTGCGGCGGCCCTCGCCGTGCCCACAGCGGCGTACGGCAGGATGTGGGCCATGACGAGCGTGCACAGAGACGTCGAGGACGCCCCCGGCCCCCAGGATGTCGTGCGACCCACGCGGCAGGACGAAGTCGCGGCCGCCGGCAGCGAGCTGATCGGGGGGCCCGTCGGCCGGTTCGCCCGGCTGGGGACCGGGCCCGGCTACGGCTGGCTGACGCCGGTACGGGTCGTGGTCCTCGTGGCGATCGGCATGTTCGCGCTCGGCATGGTGCAGAAGATGCCCTGCTACGACTGGGCGTGGTTCCAGGGGGCCACCTCCCAGTACACGCACGCCTGTTACTCCGACATCCCGCACCTCTATGTCGGGCGCGGCTTCGCCGACGATCTGGTCCCGTACTTCGACAAGATCAACGGCGACATGCAGTACCTCGAATACCCCGTACTGACCGGCCTGTTCATGGAGGTCGCCTCCTGGCTGACCCCGCACGGCGGCTCTATGCAGCACCGCGAGCAGGTCTACTGGATGGTCAACGCGGGGATGCTGATGATCTGTACGGCGGTCATCGCCGCCTGCGTCGCCCGCACCCACCGCCGTCGCCCCTGGGACGCTCTGCTGGTCGCCCTGGCTCCCGCCTTCGCGCTCACCGCCACCATCAACTGGGACCTGTTCGCGGTCGCGCTGACGGCCGCCGCGATGCTGATGTGGTCGCGCAGCAGGCCACTGGCGTTCGGCATCCTGATCGGACTTGCGACCGCCGCGAAGCTCTATCCCGCACTCATCCTGGGGCCGGTCCTCCTGGTGTGCTGGCGGGCCGGGAAATGGCGGGAGTTCCTGACCGCGCTGCTGGGCGCTTTCGCGGCCTGGCTGGTGGTGGACCTGCCGGTGATGTTCCTGGCGCCCGAGGGGTTCAGCAAGTTCTGGTCCTTCAGCCATGACCGCGGAGTCGACTTCGGCTCCTTCTGGCTGATCGTCCAGCAGCGCTGGGCGCCCGGTGGCCTCGACGTCGACATGGTCAACAACGTCTCGATCCTGCTGATGCTGCTGGCCTGCGGCGGCCTCACGGCGCTCGCCCTGATGGCGCCGCGCCGCCCCCGTCTTGCCCAGCTCGTCTTCCTGGTCGTCGCCGCGTTCATCCTCACCAACAAGGTCTATTCGCCGCAGTACGTACTGTGGCTGATCCCCCTCGCCGCCCTGGCGCGGCCGCGCTGGCGGGACTTCCTGATCTGGCAGGCCTGCGAGTCGATGTACTTCCTGGGGATCTGGCTGTACCTGGCGTACATCGGCAGCGGGGACAAGCCCAAGGGGCTGCCGCAGGACGGCTACCAGTGGGCGATCATCCTGCACCTGGCGGGGACGCTGTACCTCTGCGCGGTGATCGTGCGGGACATCCTCATGCCGGATCGCGACGTCGTACGCAAGGACGGCTCCGACGACCCGTCGGGGGGTGTGCTGGACGGGGCGCCGGACGAGTTCGTGCTGGGGGCGGCGGCGCATCCGCCGCGGCATGCGGCGCACCACTACGAAGAGCAGCTCGTGGAGTGGGGTGCGGAGCACTGGAAACAGCCGTGACCGTGACCTCACGGCACGCATGAAAAGGCTCCCCCGGCTGGATCCGGGGGAGCCTTTTCGCGGTCTGCTCGGCTACGTGCTCGGCTGCGTGCTCAGCGGTCGACGAGACGGTCGAACTGTGTTGTCGTGTGCCGCAGATGGGCCACCAGCTCGTCGCCCACGCGCGGCTCCTGTGCGTCCGAGGGCACGAACAGGATCGACACCTGCATGTGCGGCGGCTCGGCGAACCAGCGCTGCTTGCCCGCCCATACGAACGGCGACAGGTTGCGGTTCACGGTCGCCAGACCGGCCCGCGCCACGCCCTTGGCCCGCGGCATCATCCCGTGCAGCGCCTTCGGTGCCTCCAGTCCGACTCCGTGCGAGGTGCCGCCCGCGACGACCACCAGCCAGCCGTCGGAGGCGGCCTTCTGCTGGCGGTAGCCGAAGCGGTCGCCCTTGGAGACGCGCGTGACGTCCAGGACCGCGCCGCGGTACTCCGTCGCCTCGTGGTCGCCCAGCCACAGCCGGGTGCCGATACGGGCGCGGAAGCGGGTCTGCGGGAACTGCTGCTGCAGACGGGCCAGTTCCTCGGCACGCAGATGGCTGACGAACATGGTGTGCAGGGGGAGACGGGCGGAACGCAGCCGGTCCATCCAGCCGATGACCTCCTCGACCGCGTCGGATCCGTCGGTGCGGTCCAGCGGCAGGTGAAGTGCGAAGCCTTCGAGCCGTACGTCGTCGATCGCCGACTGCAGCCGGCCGAGGTCCTCCTGGGCGACGCCGTGGCGCTTCATCGAGCTCATGCACTCGATGACGACGCGGGCGCCGACGAGCGCGTGCACGCCGTCGACGGAAGAGACCGAACGGATCACCCGGTCCGGCAGCGGCACCGGCTCCTCGCCCCTGCGGAAGGGCGTCAGGACGAGCAGGTCGCCCCCGAACCAGTCCTTCATCCGGGCGGCTTCGTAGGTGGTGCCGACGGCGAGCATGTCGGAACCGAAACGGGTCACCTCGTCGGCGAGCCGCTCATGGCCGAAGCCGTAGCCGTTGCCCTTGCAGACCGGCACTATCCCCGGGAACTGCTCGGTCACGGATTTCTGGTGCGCCCGCCAGCGCGCGGTGTCGACGTAGAGGGAGAGCGCCATGGCCGGGCCCGGAACCTTTCTGGTGGCTGCGGTGTATGAGAGGTATGAACGGTCTTACGGGGATGTCAGCGACGCGACATGTACATATCGAGCGCCTTGTGCAGCAGCTTGTTGAGCGGGAAGTCCCACTCGCCGACGTACTCGACGGCTTCGCCGCCGGTGCCCACCTTGAACTGGATCAGGCCGAAAAGGTGGTCGGTCTCGTCCAGCGAGTCGGAGATGCCGCGCAGGTCGTACACAGTGGCGCCCATGGCGTACGCATCGCGCAGCATCCGCCACTGCATCGCGTTCGAGGGCCGGACCTCGCGGCCGATGTTGTCGGAGGCGCCGTAGGAGTACCAGACGTGTCCGCCGACGACGAGCATCGTCGCCGCGGAGAGGTTCACTCCGTTGTGGCGGGCGAAGTACAGGCGCATCCGGTTGGGGTCCTCGGTGTTGAGGACGGTCCACATGCGCTGGAAGTACGAGAGGGGGCGCGGCCGGAAGTGATCGCGCTCTGCCGTGATCTCGTACAGCCGCTGCCACTCGGCGAGGTCCTCGTAGCTGCCCTGGACCACCTCGACGCCGGCCTTCTCGGCCTTCTTGATGTTGCGCCGCCACAGCTGGTTGAAGCCCTTGAGGACATCGTCCAGGGAGCGGTTGGCGAGAGGCACCTGGAAGACGTAGCGGGGCTGTACGTCACCGAAACCGGCGCCGCCGTCCTCGCCCTGCTGCCAGCCCATCTTCCGCAGCCTGTCGGCGACTTCGAAGGCGCGCGGCTCGATGTGGGTGGCCTCGACGTCGCGCAGCCGCTTCACGTCCGGGTCCTGGATGCCGGACTTGATCGCGGTCGAGTTCCAGCGGCGGATGACGACGGGCGGGCCCATCTTCACCGAGAAGGCGCCCTGGTTCTTGAGGTGCGCCAGCATCGGCTGCAGCCAGTCGCCCAGGTTCGGCGCGTACCAGTTGATGACCGGGCCCTCGGGGAGGTAGGCGAGGTAGCGCTTGATCTTCGGCAGCTGCCGGTAGAGCACCAGGCCCGCGCCCACGAGCTGTCCGGACGGGTCGAACCAGCCCAGGCTCTCGGAGCGCCACTCGGTCTTGACGTCTGCCCATGCCGGGACCTGGCAGTGACTCGCCGACGGCAGGCTCTGGATGTAGGCCAGATGCTGCTCTCGGCTGATGGTCCTCAGGGTCAGGCTCATACGGGGCGCTCCTCGGCAGGCGTGTCTCGCGCCGAAGCCTACTGCGCCGGGGTTGCGCCCCGTCTGGCCGCAGGGGGAGTGAGGGGACCGTGGGCGCCGCTAGCCGCCCACCACCCCGCCGAAGAGCCCGCCGTGGGCCATGGCGATGAAGAAGCCGACGGCAGAGGCGCCGAGTCCGAGGATCACCAGGAACCGCTCGCGGGTCGTGACCGAGACGAACATCCCGTACGCACCGGTGAGGATCCCCGCCAGCCCCGCCCAGGAGCTCAGCAGGTGCAGGTTGTGGAAGAACGACGTGGCGAAGGCAACCGCACCGAGCACCACGGTCAGGGCGACCAGGGTGTCCTGCAACGGATGCGGCTTGCCGTCCGTGGCGAAGAGGGAAGCGGAGGGGTTGCGTCGAATTGCCTGTGCCATGAGGCACCTCCTGGCATAAGGCGGCGCAGAGTAGCGCCGCACACACCCGATGTGTACAGAGTGGCTCCCCTGACCGCCGGATTTCAACCGGAAGCCACTGTGCAGGTACTCTGTACGGTCTGCGCCGGTGTCTGCCCTGACCACGAGCCGAGCCCCCTCCTCAGGGAGGTGGATTGTCAGTGGTGGCCGATACCGTTGCATACGCATCACGACCCTCCTGCCACGGATCGACCGTGGCCGCTGAGTCCAAAGGAGGTGGGTTCTACATGCGTCACTACGAAATGATGGTCATCCTCGACCCCGATCTCGAGGAGCGCGCTGTCTCCCCGTTGATCGAGAACTTCCTCTCCGTCGTCCGTGAGGGCAACGGAAAGGTCGAGAAGGTCGACACCTGGGGCCGTCGTCGTCTCTCTTACGAGATCAAGAAGAAGCCTGAGGGCATCTACTCGGTCATCGACCTGCAGGCCGAGCCCGCAGTCGTCAAGGAGCTCGACCGACAGATGAACCTGAACGAGTCGGTCCTCCGGACCAAGGTCCTCCGTCCCGAGACCCACTGAGCTTCTAGCTCAGTGGTCATCGGGTCCGAGTAGCAACAAGCAGCCAGAAGCAATCCCCGCCGAGAGGTTCACCCATGGCAGGCGAGACCGTCATCACGGTCGTCGGCAATCTCGTCGACGACCCCGAGCTGCGCTTCACCCCGTCCGGTGCGGCGGTCGCGAAGTTCCGTGTCGCGTCCACACCCCGCATCTTCGACCGGCAGACCAATGAGTGGAAGGACGGCGAAGGCCTGTTCCTCACCTGCTCGGTCTGGCGTCAGGCGGCGGAGAACGTCGCGGAGTCGCTTACGCGAGGCATGCGCGTCATCGTGCAGGGCCGGCTGAAGCAGCGGTCGTACGACGACCGCGAGGGCGTCAAGCGCACGGTCTACGAGCTGGACGTCGAGGAAGTCGGCCCCAGTCTCAAGAGCGCCACGGCCAAGGTCACCAAGACCAGCGGTCGCGGTGGTCAGCAGGGCGGCCAGGGTGGTTACGGCGGCGGAGGCGGCGGCCAGCAGGGCGGCGGCAACTGGGGCGGAGCCCCCAGCGGAGGCCAGCAGGGCGGTGGCGGTGCACCCGCCGACGACCCGTGGGCCACCAGCGCGCCGGCCGGTGGCGGTCAGCAGCAGGGCGGCGGCAGCTGGGGCTCAAGCTCCGGTGGCGCCGGTAACTCTGGTGCAGGCAACTCTGGCGGCGGCTACTCGGACGAGCCGCCCTTCTAGGGCAGCTCGTTCCCCACTTCTTGATCACACAGGAGAAACACCATGGCGAAGCCGCCTGTGCGCAAGCCTAAGAAGAAGGTCTGCGCTTTCTGCAAGGACAAGACCGTCTACGTGGACTACAAGGACACGAACATGCTGCGGAAGTTCATTTCCGACCGCGGCAAGATCCGTGCCCGCCGCGTGACCGGCAACTGCACGCAGCACCAGCGTGACGTCGCCACGGCTGTGAAGAACAGCCGTGAGATGGCGCTGCTGCCCTACACGTCCACCGCGCGATAAGGGAAGGGTGACCGAAAAATGAAGATCATCCTCACCCACGAGGTCGCTGGCCTCGGTTCGGCCGGCGACGTCGTTGACGTCAAGGACGGCTACGCCCGCAACTACCTGGTCCCGCGTGGTTTCGCGATCCGCTGGACCAAGGGTGGCGAGCAGGACGTGGCGCAGATTCGCCGCGCCCGCAAGATCCACGAGATCTCGACGATCGAGCAGGCCAATGAGGTCAAGGCCAAGCTCGAGAGCGTGAAGGTCCGTCTGGCTGTTCGCTCCGGCGACGCCGGCCGTCTCTTCGGCTCCGTCACCCCGGCCGACATCGCCTCGGCGATCAAGGCCGCCGGTGGTCCGGTCGTCGACAAGCGCCGTGTCGAGCTCGGTTCGCCGATCAAGACTCTCGGCTCCCACGATGTCTCCGTGCGTCTGCACGCCGACGTCGCTGCGAAGCTCGGCGTCGAGGTCGTTGCTGCCTGATCGCAGCAATTGCTCGTAGAGCAGTAGAGAGGGCCGCACCCCACGGGGTGCGGCCCTCTTGCTGTTTCGCATGCTGTTTCACGTGCTGTGCTTTCCGGGGGACGACCCCCGGCCCCCCGGTCGGACACTCGGCCTGTTTCACGTGAAACAGGGCACAGGGCACAGGGCACAGGGCAACCAGGCAGCAGGTCAGCGGGTGGCGCCGGTGACGATCCAGCGGCCCGAGCGGGCGCGCAGCCAGAGGGTCACCAGGCGGACCGCCATCATCAGGGTCATGGCCCACCACAGGGCGGTCAGCCCGCCGCCGAGGGCGGGGACCAGCAGGGCGACCGGAGTGAAGACGGCCAGCGTGAGCACCATGGCCCAGGCGAGATACGGGCCGTCGCCCGCGCCCATCAGTACGCCGTCGAGCACGAAGACGATCCCGGCGATCGGCTGGGTGACGGCCACCACCAGCAGGGTGGGCAGCAAGGCGTCCTGGACCGATGCGTCGCTGGTGAACAGGGGGATGAACAGCGGGCGGGCGACGGCGACCAGGATGCCGAGGACCACTCCTGAGGCGATTCCCCACTGGACCATGCGCCGGCAGGCCTCCTGCGCGCCCTTGGCGTCGTCGGCTCCCAGGTAGCGGCCGATGATCGCCTGACCCGCGATGGCGATGGCGTCGAGTGCGAAGGCCAGCAGGCTCCAGAGGGAGAGAACGATCTGGTGGGCCGCGATCTCCGCGTCGCCCATCCGGGCCGCGACGGCTGTGGCGATCAGCAGGACGGCTCGCAGCGAGAGCGTGCGGACGAGAAGGGGCACCCCGGCCTGGGCGCAGGCGCGGATTCCCGCGGCGTCGGGGCGCAGCGAGGCGCCGTACCGTCTCGCTCCTCGTACGACCACCACCAGATAGGCGGCCACCATTCCGAACTGGGCGATCACCGTGCCCCAGGCGGAGCCCGCGATACCGAGACCGGCGCCGTAGACGAGACCGGCGTTGAGAGCCGCGTTGGCGGCGAAGCCGCCCACGGCGACGTACAAGGGTGTCCTGGTGTCCTGGAGGCCGCGGAGCACGCCGGTGGCGGCCAGGACGACCAGCATGGCGGGGATGCCGAGGCTGGAGATCCGCAGATAGGTGACCGCGTAGGGGGAAGCGGTGTCCGAGGCGCCGAAGAGGGAGACCAGCCAGGGGGCGGTGGGCATGACCACGGCGATGACGGCGGCGCCGAGCAGCAGGGCGAGCCAGATGCCGTCCATGCCCTGGCGGATCGCCGACTGGAGATCGCCGGCGCCGACCCGACGGGCGACGGCGGCCGTGGTGGCGTACGCGAGGAAGACGAAGATGCTCACGGCGGTGGTGAGGAGGGCCGCCGCGACCCCGAGACCGGCCAGTTGCGGGGTGCCGAGATGGCCGACGATGGCGCTGTCGACCATGACGAAGAGGGGCTCGGCGACGAGCGCGCCGAAGGCGGGGACGGCGAGGGAGATGATCTCCCGGTCGTGGAGTCGTCTGCTGCGCTTCGGTGGAGCGGGGGCCTGTGCCATGGGGATCAATCTAATCTTCCACAGGTAAGAGATGCAATGCCTCTGCGATCCTTACTTGGTGGTTCGTTTCCGCTTCGGCTGTGTGCTGTTTGTCGCGATCTTGGTCCGGTTGGGAAAGTTTTTCTCCCCCACAGCCGGTGGATGATAAAAGTGCAGGTCAAGTGGGGTGGTTGGGTGGGGGTGAATTGTTGTCCACAGCGCTGTCCCCCGTGTCGTGCACAGGTTTTGGGGAGTTCTCCACAGCAACGGGTCCGTCACCCACAGGGCCTGTGGATAACCAGATTGGCTGACGTCGGCGACAGGCCTACCGTGGACCGTCGCCCGACGCGCCGGAATCGGAGCCGGGCGTCTCATTTGTCAGAGCCGTGCCGTAAGAAAGAGTGGCACGGCGAGGTCCGCGGAGCGGACGGGAGGAGGCGGCCCGGTGAGCATTTCCGAGCCCTTGGACGACCCCTGGGCCGACAGCGGTCCTGGTGACCGTCTGCCCGCCCGCAGGCAGCGCGGTGAGGCCCAGGCGAACGGTCGAGAGCAGCACGACCGGGGCGGGGACAACGGCGCCTGGGACGGCGGCAGTGCCTCGGCCTTCGAGCGGGTCCCCCCGCAGGACATCGACGCGGAGCAGTCCGTGCTCGGCGGCATGCTGCTCTCCAAGGACGCCATCGCGGATGTGGTGGAGGTCCTCAAGGGCAACGACTTCTACCGCCCCGCGCACGAGACCGTCTTCCTGGCGATCCTCGACCTCTACGCCAAGGGCGAGCCGGCCGACCCGATCACGGTCGCCGCCGAGCTGGTCAAGCGCGGCGAGATCACCAAGGTCGGCGGGGCGCCGTATCTGCACACGCTCGTCCAGTCGGTGCCGACGGCCGCCAACGCCGTGTACTACGCGGAGATCGTCCATGAGCGGGCGGTTCTGCGGCGTCTGGTCGAGGCCGGGACGAAGATCACGCAGATGGGATACGCCGCCGACGGCGACGTCGACGACATCGTCAACTCGGCCCAGGCCGCGATCTACGCGGTCACCGAGCAGCGCACCACAGAGGACTATCTGCCGCTCGGCGACATCATGGAAGGTGCGCTGGACGAGATCGAGGCGATCGGCTCGCGCAGCGGCGAGATGACCGGCGTCCCGACCGGCTTCACCGACCTCGACCAGCTCACCAACGGCCTTCACCCCGGCCAGATGATCATCATCGCGGCCCGTCCCGCCATGGGTAAGTCGACGCTGGCGCTGGACTTCGCCCGTGCCGCTTCGATCCAGCACAACCTGCCCAGCGTGATCTTCTCGCTCGAAATGGGCCGCAACGAGATCGCGATGCGCCTGCTGTCGGCCGAGGCCCGTGTCGCGCTGCACCACATGCGTTCCGGCACCATGACCGACGAGGACTGGACCCGCCTCGCCCGCCGTATGCCGGACGTCACCCAGGCCCCGCTCTACATCGACGACTCCCCGAACCTGTCGATGATGGAGATCCGCGCGAAGTGCCGCCGGCTCAAGCAGCGTGCCGGCATCAAGCTCGTCGTGATCGACTATCTGCAGCTGATGCAGGCGGGCGGGTCCAAGAGGTCCGAGAGCCGTCAGCAGGAAGTCTCCGACATGTCGCGAAACCTCAAGCTCCTGGCCAAGGAGCTGGAGGTGCCTGTGATCGCGCTCTCGCAGCTGAACCGTGGCCCCGAGCAGCGCACCGACAAGAAGCCGATGGTCTCCGACCTGCGTGAATCCGGCTCGATCGAGCAGGACGCGGACATGGTGATCCTGTTGCACCGCGAGGATGCGTACGAGAAGGAGTCACCCCGCGCGGGCGAGGCGGACATCATCGTGGGCAAGCACCGTAACGGCCCCACCGCGACGATCACCGTCGCCTTCCAGGGCCACTACTCGCGCTTCGTGGACATGGCGCAGACCTGACACAGAGGCTTAATCGGTCGACGGGTACGGGCTGTTGGGGTACCTCTCGACCATGACTTCTTCCGCATTCCCCGAACTTCTTCCGACGACCCAACGGGCCCTGCTGCACCGCATCGCCACCGCTCAGACCGAAGGGCGCGCTCCCTCGCTGGTCGGGGCGGTGATGCGCGACGGGCAGCTCGTGTGGTCCGGTGCGCGCACGTGTGTGGAGGGGCATGCTCCGGATGCGGACACGCAGTACCGGATCGGGTCGATCACCAAGACGTTCACCGCCGTTGTCGTGCTGCGGCTGCGTGACGAGGGGCTGCTCGACCTCGGGGATCCGCTGGAGAAGCACCTTCCCGGCACGGGCGCGGGGGATGTGACGATCGCTCAGCTGCTCGGCCACACCGCGGGGCTGGCGGCGGAGACCCCGGGCGCATGGTGGGAGCGGACGCCGGGAACGGAGCGCCCCGAGCTCGCCGACGTGCTCGGCGAGCGCCCGGGGCCGCACCCGGCCGGGCGGGTCCACCACTACTCCAACCCCGGTTACACGCTGCTGGGTTCGCTGATCGAGGCCGTACGCGGCGAGCCGTGGGCCGAGGTGGTGCGGCGCGAGGTCTGTCTGCCGCTGGGCATGCACCGTACGAGCGCACAGGCCGAGGCGCCGGCCGCGGGCGGCTGGGCGGTGCACCCCTGGGCGGATGTGATGCTGCCGGAGCCGTCCGAGGACCTGGGACTGATGGCGCCCGCGGGACAACTGTGGTCCACGGCGGGTGACTTGTGTCGCTTTGCCGCTTTCCTCGCGGAGGGCGACGAGCGGGTGCTGAGCGCGGATTCCGTACGGGAGATGCGGACACCGTCGGCGCCGCCCGGTGCCGGGGACTGGGACGCCGGCTATGGGCTCGGGGTGCAGCTGGCGCGGCGCGACGGGCGGACGCTGGCCGGGCACACGGGGTCGCTGCCGGGGTTCGTCGCCACGCTGTGGGTGAGCGTGGAGGACGGTGTGGCGGCCGTCGTGCTGGCCAATGCGACGTCGGGGGTGGCGGTCGGCGCGGTCGCGGCGGATCTGGTGCGGATCACGGCCGATGCGGAGCCGAGGATCCCGGAGCCGTGGCGGCCGCTGCCCGGCATCGACCAGGCGCTGCTCGCGCTGACGGGGCCCTGGTACTGGGGGACGTACGCCTACGTGCTGCGGGTGGCGGCGGAGGGCGCGGTCGAGCTCAGCCCGTTGCGGGGCCCCGGGCGGGGCTCGCGCTTCCGTGCGGAGGAGGACGGCACCTGGACCGGCCTGGACGGCTACCACCTGGGGGAGACGCTGCGGGTGGTGCGACGCGAGGACGGCTCGGTGAGCCATCTGGACCTCGGGTCGTTCGTGTACGTACGGCAGCCGTACGAGGCCGGAGATGCCGTCCCCGGTGGTGTGGACGAGGGCGGGTGGCGGGGCCTGTAGGTCAGAGCTGGAGCTTGAATCCCACGTGGGAGGCGGTGAAGCCGAGCCGCTCGTAGAAGCGGTGGGCGTCGGCGCGGGAGATGTCGGAGGTCAGCTGGACCAACTGGCAGCCCTGGCGGCGGGATTCGGCGATCGCCCACTCGATGAGCTGGGTGCCGAGGCCGCTGCCGCGCTCGTCGGCATGGACGCGGACGGCCTCGATGACCGCACGGGTGGCACCGCGGCGGGAGAGGCCGGGGATCACGGTCAGCTGGAGGGTGCCGACGACGCGGTTGTCGCGGACGGCGACCGTCGGGTACTGGTTCGGGTCCGCCGCCAGGCGCTCGAAGGCGGCCTCGTACGGGGCGAGGTCGTCGGGGGACTCGCGCTGTTCGCCCAGCGGGTCGTGCGCGAGCATCGCCACGATCGCGGGGATGTCGGACGGGGCCGCGGGGCGTATCTCCAGGTCGCTCATGGTCTGGAGGCTATACGGCGGCCGGGGCGGGGGCCTTCAGCTCCTCGACCGCCCGTACCAGGGGGGCCAGTTCCGGATTCTTCGCGGCCTCGTCGAGGGCCTCGCGCAGCGCCGTGTCATTGGTCGGGCGGGCCTTGGCGAGCAGGGCGAGGCCGGCCTCGGTGACATCGGTGTAGATGCCGCGGCGGTCGGTGTCGCAGAGGTAGCGGGTCAGCAGGTGCCGGTCCTCCAGGCGCGTGACCAGGCGGGTCGTGGCGCTCTGGCTGAGGACGACGGCGTCGGCGACCTGCTTCATCTGGAGGTGGCCGCCGGGGCCGCTGTGCTGTCGGCTCAGGACGTCGAGAAGGGAGTACTCGCGCACGCTCAGCCCGTGTCCGGTCTGCAGCGCCTTCTCGATATGGCCGTCGATGCGGCCGTGCAGCAGGGAAAGGGCGCACCAGCCCTGGGAGAGGGCGGTCAGTGCGGGATCGGTGGCTGTCATGGCGTTCTTCTCCTCCTGCGTGCCGGAGCGGCTGGGATCCAGGATAGGGCACTGGCGCAATAGCCCGCGTTTGCAATTAGTCGGCGTCTGCAAGTATTGTCTCTGCATGTAAGGCGCTCGTGCAAACTTTTTCGGGAAGGTGAAACCCCATGCCACTCGCGCTCCTCGCCCTCGCCATCGGGGCGTTCGGTATCGGAACCACCGAGTTCGTGATCATGGGGCTGATGCCGCAGATCGCGGACACCTTCCAGGTCTCGATCCCGACCGCAGGCTTCCTCGTCACGGGATACGCGCTCGGTGTCGTCGCCGGTGCCCCGCTGATGACCGCCCTCGGCACCCGCATCTCGCGCAAGAAGATGCTGATGCTGCTGATGGGGCTCTTCATCGTCGGCAACGTCATCTCGGCGCTCGCACCCGTCTTCGGCGTGATGCTCGCCGGACGGATCGTCGCCTCCCTGGCCCACGGCGCCTTCTTCGGCATCGGCTCGGTGGTCGCGGCCGATCTGGTCGCCCCCGAGAAGAAGGCCGGGGCGATCGCCCTGATGTTCACCGGTCTGACCATGGCCAATGTCGTCGGCGTACCGCTCGGCACGCTCATCGGGCAGGACATCGGCTGGCGGCTGACGTTCCTGATCGTCGCCTCGCTCGGGGTCTTCGGACTGCTGGGCGTCGCCAAGCTCGTCCCCGAGCAGCCCCGGCCCGAGGGCGTACATCTGCGCCACGAGATCGCGGCCTTCCGCAATGTGCAGGTGCTGCTCGCCATGGCGATGACGGTGCTCGGCTTCGGCGGGGTCTTCGCCGCGATCACGTACATCTCGCCGATGATGACCACCGTCGCGGGCTTCTCGGAGTCCTCCGTGACCTGGCTGCTCGTCCTCTTCGGGCTCGGCATGGTCGCGGGCAACCTCATCGGCGGGAAGTTCGCCGACCGGGCTCTGATGCCGATGCTGTACATCTCCCTGGGCGGCCTCGCCCTGGTGCTGGCGCTCTTCACGGTCACCGCGCACCACCAGATCGCCTCCGCCGTCACGATCTTCCTGATCGGCGGGCTCGGCTTCGCGACCGTACCGCCGCTGCAGAAGCGGGTGCTCGACCAGGCAGCCGGGGCGCCGACACTGGCCTCCGCGGTGAACATCGGTGCCTTCAACCTCGGCAACGCGCTCTCCGCCTGGCTCGGCGGGATCGTCATCGCGGCCGGGCTCGGCTACACCGCGCCCAACTGGGTCGGGGCGGTCCTCGCGGCCTCGGCGCTGGTGCTGGCCGTCGTCTCCAGCGGCCTCGAGCGGCGAAGCGTCTCCCGGAGCCGGATCGTCGCCGGCGCCCACGCCGCCGAGCGGTCCGCGGACGCCCCTAGCCGGCCGCAACCGTCAGAGGCGTGAAGCGGCGGGTCCAGTCGCCCGGGAGGGCGGGGATCCCATAGGTCATCACCGCGTTGAAGGAGACCGGCTCCAGGCCGTTCTCCTTCAGCCAGTTCAGGAGCTCCTCATGGCGTACGTCGACGTCCGTACGGAAGGGGCGGTCCGTCCCCTCCGCCAGGGAGGAGACCAGCGCCTTGGCCGTCTCCGTGTCACGGGCGATGAGCGGGCCGACGACCTGGGTGTCCATGTTGGGCCAGGCGGCCGCGTAGCCGATGATGCCGTTCGCGTCCTCCGCGACCCGGAGCTGGTCGGCGAAGGCCGGCAGGCGGGTGAGCACATGGGTGCGTTCGCCGCCGAAGACCTCGGCGTCCAGGCGCAGGATCGCGGGCAGGTCGTCCGCCGTGGCCGGGCGGGTGGCGACGGTGGGCGCCGGTCCCGACGGGCGGAAGTGGCCCCGGACCATCTCGGCCCGGCCTGTCGTCACGAAGCCGAGCTCCTCGTAAAGAGGACGGCCGTGCGGGGTGGCGTGCAGGGTGAGCGGGGTGCCCGCGTACTCGGCGAGCACGTGCTTCATCAGGCGCCGGCCCACGCCCTGCCTGGCATGGCGCTCGGCCACCAACACCATTCCGATGGCGGCCAGTCCGGGCCCGTACGACGTCACCACGCAGGCGGTGGCCAGGCCCTTGCCCGACGGGTCGTCGATGCCGTAACCCGTGCCTGCCGCGAGCAGCAGCCCCCACTTGTGCTCCTCGCGCGGCCAGCCGCGGTCCTCGGAGAGGTCGGAGCAGGAGATGAGGTCGCCGAGGGTCAGCCGGCGGATGGAGAGTTCGGCGAGCAGTGAGGGCATGGGGGTCAGGCTGTCCGATGCGGCGGGACGGCGTCCACCGCTTTCCGGGATGCCGGCATCGTGTTTCACGTGAAACACGGCGCCGGGAAGCAGGAGCGGGGGCGTCTTCCCCAGCACGCAGGCCTCTGTACTAGCGTCGGCACACATGGCGCGACTTCATCTCTTTGACCTGGACGGCACGCTGATCCGCGGATCGGCGGCCCCGGTGGAGCTCTCCCGGCAGCTGGGGCTGCTGGAGGAGATCGGGGAGCTGGAGAGGGAGCTCTCCACCGGCCTCATCGGCCCACCGCAGTACGCACTGAGGGCGCATGCCCTGTGGACGGACCTCACCGTGGCGCATGTGGCGGCGGCCTTCGAGACGGCGCCATGGCTGACCGGGATCCAGGAGGTGTGGCGGGAGATACGCGAGCGCGGCGACTACTGCGCCGTCATCTCGCTCTCGCCGTCGTTCTTCGTGGAGCGGCTGCTCGGCTGGGGTGCGCACGCGGCGCACGGTTCGCGCTTCCCCGACGTGCCGTTCACCCGCCCCGTGGATCCTGCGGGGATCCTCAGCCCGGCCGCGAAGGTGCTGGTGGCCGACCGGCTCTGTACGGAGTTCGGGGTCGGCAGGGACGACTGTGTCGCGTACGGGGACTCGCTGTCGGACGTGGACCTCTTCGGCGCCGTACCGGTGTCGGTGGCGGTCAACGCCGACCACCACGTCGCCCGACTGGCCACCCACACCTATGCGGGAGGCGATCTCCGTGAGGCGTACGCGCTGATCCAGGGATGACCCGGGAATGACACAGGGCACCGGAGCCTAACCACAAAGCGACCTCCAGTACCCGGACTTCCCGCTCTTTGTCCGCAGAGGTCCGGACGCCTGAGACCCTCCGACCACGAGAACGGCGGCCGAGGTTCTGAGGCGAGGCACGGGTATGGACGCTCCGACCACGACGTCGGCCGATGGCGGCTGGTTCAGAGGGCCGGCCCCCGCTCCTCCGGCCGGCCAGGTGAACCCGCCTGATCCCGAGCCCGAGCCCGATCCCGAGCCGGATCCGCTCGGCGCCTCCCGTGACGCCCTGCTCATCCGCCGCACCCTGGCGGAGATCGCACCCGTCGCGGACAAGGTGACCTCGTACTTCTACGCGCTGCTGTTCATCGCCCACCCCGAGGTCAGATCGCTGTTCCCGGCCGCCATGGACTCCCAGCGCGACCGATTGCTCAAGGCCCTGCTGACCGCCGCGGACCACCTCGACGACTCCGACCGCCTGGCCGCCTATCTGCAGAACCTGGGCCGCGGGCACCGCAAGTACGGGACCAGGCCCGAGCAGTACCCGGCCGTCGGCGAGGCTCTCATCGGGGCGCTGACCCGGTACGCGGAGAGGACCTGGTGCGCGGAGACGCAGGCCGCCTGGGTCCGTGCGTACACGAAGATGTCCCAGGTGATGATCGACGCGGCCGCCGAGAGCGAGCGCCGCGCGCCGCCCTGGTGGTTCGCCGAGGTCGTCTCGCACGATCTGCGGACACCCGAGATAGCGGTCGTCACGCTCAGACCCGACCAGCCGTACCCCTTTCTCGCCGGGCAGTACACCACCCTGGAGACCCCTTGGTGGCCGCGGATATGGCGGCACTACTCCTTCGCATCGGCGCCCCGCGCCGACGGGCTGCTCTCCTTCCACATCAAGGCGGTTCCGGCCGGCTGGGTCTCCGGAGCGCTGGTCCACCGGGCCCGCCCGGGCGACATCCTCCGGCTCGGCCCGCCCGGCGGCTCGATGACGGTCGACCACACCACCGTCAACGGGATGCTCTGCCTGGGCGGCGGCACCGGCATCGCGCCCATCAAGGCGCTCGTCGAGGATGTCGCGGAGCACGGCGAGAAGCGCCCGGTGGAAGTCTTCTACGGGGCCCGCAGCGACCACGACCTGTACGACCTCGACACGATGCGCAGGCTGCAGCAGGCGCACTCCTGGCTGAAGGTGCGCACGGTGGTGGACAGCGGCACCCAACTGCCGGACGTCGTGCGGGAGTACGGGCCGTGGAACTCCTACGACGCCTTCCTGTCAGGCCCGCCCGGCATGATCCGCAGCAGTCTCGACGCACTGAAGAACGTCGGCGTCCCCTTCGAGCGGATACGCCACGACGGCGTCGAGGAGCTCGTGGCCACGGGCGACTAGCGGTCAGCCCAGATCGGGCGCGTGCATCGCCCGTACGCCCTCGATGTTGCCGTCCAGGTAGTGCCGCAGCGACAGCGGTACGAGATGGACGGCCGCGATCCCGACCCGGCTGAAGGGCACACGGACGATCTCGTACTCCCCGCAGGGCTCGTCGATTTCGGGCCCGTGCCGCCGGGAGGGATCCATCGACTCCAGGCGGCAGACGAAGAAGTGCTGCACCTTCACACCCGTCGGGCCCCCGCCCTCGGGGATGTGCTCGACGGTGTCGACGAAGCAGGGCACGACATCGGTGACCTTCGCGCCGAGTTCCTCGTCCACCTCACGGTGCAGGGCATCGACGACGGTGGCGTCCTCCGGCTCGACCCCTCCGCCGGGCGTCACCCAGTACGGATCCACTCCGGGCTTGGTCCGCTTGATGAGGACGAGGTCGGCGCCGTCGAGCAGGATGGCGCGTGCGGTGCGCTTGACCACTGGGCGTTCGGTCATGGCAAGAGAGTGGCCCGCCTGGCCCGTTCCGAAACTTTCCGGGCGCTGTCGAACAGCTGTCAGGACCAGTCGGCGGCAGCGCGCAGCAGCCAGTCCTGCGCCCGCGCGATGTGCGGCAGCGCGAGCGTGCCGGTGCGTACCGCGAGGAAATAGGTGCGCAGCGGAGGTACCGGCGGATCGAGGAGCGCCACCACTTCCCCGCGTTCCAGGGCCTCCTGGCACAGATATCGCGGCAGTACGGCAAGACCCGCGCCGGCCACCGCCGCCTGCAGCACCGCCCGCAGGTCCGGCGCCACGACCGTCCCTGTCGCGGCCGGACGGGCGTCGAAGACGGCGGACCAGTAGCGGGAGACCAGCGGCAGCGACTCGTGGACCTCCAGCACCGGCAGCTCGCGCAGTACGGAAGGGCCCTGATGGCGCAGCACTCCGGGTCCGATGCGGGCGGCCCAGCGCGGGGCGGCGATCAGTACGTGTTCCTCGTCGCAGAGGGCGACCGCGGTGAGCAGCCCGCCGCGCGGCCGGGCCGTGGTGATCGCCAGATCGTGGTGGCCGGCCGCCAGCCCCTCCAGGGTCTCCTCCGCGGTGCCGAAGGTGGCCCGCAGGGCGAGGCCCTGCGGGACGAGGGCGGTGAGCGCGGGCAGGGCGCGCAGGGAGGTGAACTCGGGCGGTCCTGCGAGGTGCAGGGTGCGTGATCCCGCCTCGTCGGCGAGGCCGGTCTCGGTGATCTCGACCAGGGCGTCCAGATGCGGGGCGGCCCGGTGGGCGAGTTCGTCGCCGATGGTGGTGGGGGTGACGCCGCGGGCCTGGCGCAGGAAGAGGGGGCGGCCCAACTGCCGCTCCAGGGTGCGTATCTGACTGGTCACCGCGGGCTGCGAGAGTCCCAGCAGGGCGGCGGCACGGGTGAAGGAACCGGCCCTGTGCACGGTGACGAAGGTGCGGAGCAGGGCGAGATCCATGTCCCTGCCCTCCTGTCCGGTTCGCTGCGAAGACGTCCTCCGGAAGCTGCCCCGGCCGAGCCAACTATAAATATGTCGATAGGTCTCTGTCGCTACTGTGATTGGACACTGACGCAGAGTCAACTAGCCTTGATGGGGCGGTTCTTCGCGCGCGGAACCGGGACGGTCCGAGCCATGAGGGGGGAGGCTCGGACCGTCCGTCTTACGTAGGGGTGTTACCGCTGGGCCGCCTCGTCCAGCGCCCTGAGCACATCGGTCACCAGGTCACCGGTGTCCTCCGCCCCCGCCGAGAAGCGGATGAAACCTTCCGGCACCGCGTCGCCGCCCCACCTTCCGCGCCGCTCGGCCGTGGACCGTACGCCGCCGAAGCTCGTCGCGTCGTCGACCAGGCGCAGCGCGAGCAGGAAGCGCTCGGCATGTTCCCGGTCGGGCAGTACGAAGGAGACCACGCAGCCGAAGCGCCGCATCTGGGCCACGGCGGTCCGGTGCGAGGGGTCGCCCGGGCGTCCGGGGTGGCGCAGTGCGCTCACCTCGGGGCGCCCTGCCAATGCCTCGGCCAGTGCCAGGGCGTTGGCCGACTGCCGGTCCGCGCGCAGCTGGAGAGTGGCCAGCGAGCGGTGTGCGAGCCAGGCCTCCATCGGCCCGGGGATGGCCCCGACGACCTTGCGCCAGGTGCGCACCCGGGCCGCCAGCTCCGCGTCCCTGCAGGTCGCGTAGCCGAGCAGGATGTCCCCGTGCCCGGTCAGCCCCTTGGTCGCGCTGGCCACCGCGAAGTCGGCGCCCAGTTCGAGCGGGCGCTGCCCGAGCGGGGTGGCCAGGGTGTTGTCGACGGCGACCAGGGTCCCGCCGGCGTGTGCCGCGGCGGCCAGCCGCCGTACATCGCACACATCGAGCCCCGGATTGGACGGCGTCTCCAGCCACAGCAGCCTGGCGCCCCGCAGCACGGACAGCTGCGCGTCCCCCGCCGTCGGCGCGGTGCGCACCTCGACGCCGTACGCCTCCAACTGCGCGCGCAGCAGCGGCAGCGCCTGGTACCCGTCGTCGGGGAGCACCACCGCATCGCCCGCGCGCACCTGGGAGAGCAGTACCGCGGAGACGGCGGCCATCCCGGAGGCGAAGGCGACGGTCTCGGCCGGCTCCCCCGGTGACTCCAGCTCGCTGATGGCCGCTTCGAGGTGTGTCCACGTCGGGTTGGTGTCCCGGCCGTAGGTGTACGGCCCGGTCGGGTCGCCCGAGAGGTGGTAATGGGCGGCGAAGACCGGGCCCGGCAGGGCGGGTTCGTACTGCACGGGCGCGGGCAGGCCGGCGCGTACGGCCCGCGTCCCGTCTCCCGCTTCACTCATGCCGCACGCTCAGTCGTTGTCGGGAAGGATCATGTGCATCGCCCATGCCACGATCGAGATGATCAGTCCGCCGACCAGAGCGGCCCAGAAGCCGTCGACGTGGAAGTCCAGGTTCAGCTTGTCGGCCAGCCAGGACGTCAGCAGCAGCATCAGGGCATTGACCACCAGCGTGATCAGCCCCAGCGTGAGGATGAACAGCGGCAGGGTGAGCAGCTTCACGATGGGCTTGACCAGGAAGTTGACCAGCCCGAACACGAGCGCCACGAGGATCAGGGCCCATGCCTTGCCGCCGGTGGAGTCGCCGGTCAGCGTGATGCCCGAGACCAGCCAGATGGCGACCAGGAGGGCGGCCGCGTTGGCGACCGTCTTGACTACGAAATTCTTCATGTGTCTGATCGTGGCAGACATGATCGGTACAAGGGCAGGGGCGGACGGACCATGAAGGCATTCCGGCTGGACGAACTGGAGGCGGAGCGCGCTGCCAACGACGGTGCGTATCTGCAGTTCCTGCGCGAAAAGAACATGTCGGTCGGTCTGTACGCGCTCGACGCGGGCGCCGGCGACCCTCAGCAGCCGCACGCCCAGGACGAGGTGTACTTCGTGGCGAGCGGCCGCGCCTCGATCACGGTCGGGATGGAGACGACGCAGGTCGCGCGGGGCTCGGTGGTGTACGTACCGGCCGGTGTGGCGCACAAGTTCCATCACATCTCGGAGGATCTGAGGGTCCTGGTGGTCTTCTCTCCACCCGAGGGCTGAGGGCTCGGCCCCTGGGGACCCCCGGTCCCGTAGGGGTCGCGTCAGGGGAGTTCAAGGGCTGCGAGGGCCCCGCTGCCACCCCTGCCGCCTCTAGCATCGAGAGCAGAAGACCACGAGGTCTGCAGACACCAGGAAGAGGTAAGGGCGATGGCGGTTCGGGAGATATTCGCGGGGATGCCGTGGTGGGTGAAGTGGGTCGCGGTGCCCGTCATCGCCCTGGTCGTGTTCGGTTCCCTGATCACCTGGGTGATCGGCGTCGTGGTGGCCCTGCTCTTCAAGGCGCTGATCTTCGTCGCCCTGGTCGGCGGACTGATCTATGTCGTACGGAAGTTCATGTCGTCCTCCTCGGACTCGCGCAGCGACTGGTAGCCCGTACGGCCGTTAGCCCGGGTGAGGGAACGGAAGACGCTTTCCCCCTCACCCCCTCAAGGGCTCCGGATAGAGTGGCAGGCCTCTGCTGCCCCCTGGGAACCAAGGCCCGGAACCGCTGTGACCTGCGGTTTGCGGGTGGCGGTGTCCACGCCTGGGGGTGAAAAGTTGGCCACGACGCCAACGCCTCAAACCGCGGTACCCACCCTGATCGGGTCGGTGCAACGGGCTCTGAGACTGCTGGAGGCTGTGGGCTCCCATCGGGACGGAGCCCCCGCCAAACAGCTCGCACGCGAGGCAGGGCTTCCCCTGCCGACCGCGTACCACCTGCTGCGCACCCTCACCCATGAGGGCTATCTGCGCCGCGAGAACGGTGTGTTCGTGTACGGGCCGGCCGCCGAGCGGCTGGCGGGCGGCGGAGCGCTGCAGAACCGTCGCACCTCGATCGTCGAGTCGCTCGCGCACTGGCGCGACGCGATCGGCGCCCCCGTCTACTTCGGTATCTACCGCGACGGGGAGATCGAGATCGTCGCCGTCTCCGACACCCCTGACTCACCCGCCGTCTCGGAGTGGGCGGACTTCCGTGAGACGGCTCACGCCCATGCGATCGGGCAGTGTCTGCTGAGCCAGCTCGACGAGAAGGCCCGCAGGGACCATCTGGACCGCCATCCGGTGCGGCCGGTGACCTGTCATTCCGTACGGGACCGGTCCACGCTGCTGGATCGGCTGGCCTCCATGGAGCGCATGCAACCCGTGGTCGAGCGGGAGCAGTACGCCCTGGGCACGGTCTGTGCGGCGATTCCGATCACGGCCGGCTCCGGCGCCGCGACGATGGCCATTTCTCTCCCCGCACACCAGGCCGGTCAACTCCTCCCCGCAGTCGACCGACTACGGTCCGAAGTCGGGACACTCCTACGGACGCTGGCGTTCTCTATCAGTATCTGAAATATCACTCCTTGTGATCTGGTAGCGCTTACAGCACGATTAAGTCAAGAGGGCCATGGGGGAAGATTCCCGGCCAATCCTTCTGTTCCAACACGGCATCCACTGCGGGGTAGAGGTACATGCGCGATTCGGTTCAGGCAGAGGTCATGATGAGCTTTCTCGTCTCCGAGGAGCTCTCGTTCCGTATTCCGGTGGAGCTCCGGTACGAGGCGCCAGACCCCTACGCGATCCGGATGACCTTCCATCTGCCCGGAGATGCGCCTGTGACCTGGGCTTTCGGGCGTGAGTTGCTGCTCGACGGCATCAACGCACCTACCGGGGACGGCGATGTGCACATCGCGCCGACCGACCCCGAGTCGCTCGCCGACGTCCACATCCGGCTTCAAGTGGGCGAGGACAGTGCGCTCTTCAAGGCCGGCACGGCCCCGCTGATCGCCTTCCTCGACCGTACGGACAAGCTCGTGCCGCTCGGGCAGGAGCGCACGCTGGGTGACTTCGAAGGCAATCTCGAAGAGGCGCTGGGGCGGATTCTCGCCGAGGAGAACGCGGGCTAGGCGCTGGGGGTTTGAGCTGAGCCGCAGCCGGTTCAGGCCTTGCGGCGGCGGCCCCCGCCGCCCTTTCCGCTGCGTACGGGTACGTGTACGGAATCAGGTGCGGCCTGGGGTCCCGTACGGTCCGCGGAGACGACCAGCGCCGCGAGCACCGTGGTCACCGGGACCGAGGCGACCAGACCGATCGAGCCGACCAGCGTCCGTACGATCTCCTCGGCGACCAGCTCGCTGTTGGCGACCATGCCCACGCTGCTCTGTGCGATGGAGAAGAGCAGCAGCAGCGGCAGGGCAGCACCCGCGTAGGCGAGTACGAGGGTGTTGACGACGGAGGCGATGTGGTCGCGGCCGATCCGGATGCCGGCGCGGTACAGCGCCCGTGGGCCCATCGACGGATCGGCCTGGTGCAGCTCCCATACGGCGGAGGTCTGGGTGACCGTCACATCGTCGAGGACACCGAGCGAGCCGATGATGACGCCGGCGAGCAGCAGGCCGCTCATGTCCAGGTGGGGATAGAGACCGTGGATCAGACCGGTGTTGTCGTCGGTGTTGCCGGTCAGATACGCCCAGCCGATGAAGAGCGAGCCGAGCAGCCCGATCAGCAGCAGGGAGATCAGGGTGCCGATGACCGCGACCGAGGTGCGGGCGGTCAGGCCGTGGCACGCGTAGAGGGCGATCAGCATGATCGCGCTCGCCCCGACCACCGCCACGAGCAGCGGGTTCGATCCGTGCAGGATCGCGGGGAGGATGAAGAGGGAGAGGATCGCGAAGGAGACGGCGAGCGCGACCAGCGCCATCACTCCGCGCATCCGGCCCACGACGACCACGGCCACCGCGAAGATGGCGGCGAGCACCGCCATCGGGACCTTGCGGTTCACATCGGTCACCGAGTACTGCAGGTCGTGCGGGGCATCGGGCGCGTACGCCACGACGACCTTCTGCCCCTCGTGCAACTGCCGCGGTGAGTCGGGCTGGACGATGGTGGTGAAGGTACGGCCCTTGTCGTCGCCGGTGGTGACTTCGACGGTCGCCTTCTCGCAGGTGCCCGATGAACTGGATGAGTTGGATTCGGGCGTCGAGGACGTCGAGGACGACGACTGGTTCTGTGCGGCGTTCACGTCCTTGCAGTCGACCTTCTCCACCTGCGTCACCTTGGCCTGCTGGGTCTGCTGGTCGAAGCCGACACCGGTGCGGGCGTGCTCGGGCGCACCGCCGGGCCACAGCACCACCAGACCGACAACCACCGCTGCGGCGAAGGGGATCAGGACCGCGGCGATCACCTTGCGCAGATGCCGGGACACGGGCGCCGCGGGGCCGTGGCTGTGGGAGTGGCCGTGCGCCTCGTGCGTGTCGTGGGGAGAAGTCACCGCCCGATCATCGCAAGAACGAGGGGGGCCCTCTGTTCACCGCGCCAGACATGACGCTAGCGTGGGGGCACCTTTGCACACGCGGGAGCTCGGAGCACCGGGCTGAGAGGGCGCTGACAGCACACCAGCTGCGCCGACCGCCGAACCTGTTACCGGGTAATGCCGGCGTAGGGAGTAGGTCTCATGACCACAGCAGATGCACACACGCCTGCCGTCAGCCAGGACACAACGGACACAGCGGCCGAGACCGGGCGCACGCCCGGCTGGCACAAGGGCTATGTGGAGGGCTCGCGCCCCGATCTCCGGGTGCCGGTCCGTCAGGTGCACCTCACCAACGGCAAGGACGTGACGCTGTACGACACGTCGGGTCCGTACACCGATCCCACCATCGACACCGACGTACGCCGCGGCCTCAGCCCGCTGCGGGAGAACTGGATCATCGGGCGCGGTGACACCGAGGAGTACGCGGGCCGCCCGGTCCGCCCCGAGGACGACGGGATCAAGCACACCTCGCCGCGCGGGGGGCTACGCAACCTGGACGCGGTCTTCCCGGGCCGTCCGCGCCAGCCCCGCAGGGGGCGCGAGGGGCGCGCGGTGAGCCAGCTCGCGTACGCCAAGCGCGGGGAGATCACCCCGGAGATGGAGTACGTCGCGATCCGCGAGAACGTCTCCCCCGAGGTGGTGCGCGAGGAGATCGCGGCGGGCCGGGCCGTGCTGCCCGCCAACGTCAACCACCCGGAGATCGAGCCGATGATCATCGGCAAGCGGTTCCTGGTGAAGGTGAACGCCAACATCGGCAATTCGGCGGTCACTTCCTCCATCGAGGAGGAGGTGGACAAGATGACATGGGCGACCAAGTGGGGCGCGGACACGGTCATGGACCTGTCCACCGGCCGCAACATCCACACCACGCGCGAGTGGGTGCTGCGCAACTCCCCCGTCCCGATCGGCACTGTGCCGCTCTATCAGGCCCTGGAGAAGGTGGACGGCCGGGCCGAGGAGCTGACCTGGGAGATCTACAAGGACACGGTCATCGAACAGGCCGAGCAGGGCGTCGACTACATGACGGTGCACGCGGGCGTCCGTCTCGCGTACGTACCGCTCACCGCACGCCGCAAGACCGGGATCGTCTCGCGCGGCGGATCGATCATGGCGGCCTGGTGCCTGGCGCACCACAAGGAGTCGTTCCTCTACGAGAACTTCGAGGAGCTCAGCGACATCCTCGCGGCGTACGACGTGACGTACTCGCTCGGCGACGGGCTGCGGCCCGGGTCGATCGCGGACGCCAACGACGAAGCCCAGTTCGCGGAGTTGAGGACCCTCGGGGAACTCAACACGATCGCCAAACGTCATGATGTACAGACGATGATCGAGGGCCCGGGACACGTCCCGATGCACAAGATCAAGGAGAACATCGACCTCCAGCAGGAGATCTGTGAAGAGGCCCCGTTCTACACCCTGGGGCCGCTGACCACCGATGTGGCGCCCGCCTACGACCACATCACCTCCGGCATCGGTGCGGCGATGATCGCCTGGTGGGGCACGGCGATGCTCTGCTATGTCACGCCCAAGGAGCACCTCGGTCTGCCCAACCGTGACGACGTGAAGACCGGCGTCATCACCTACAAGATCGCGGCCCATGCGGCGGACCTCGCCAAGGGGCACCCGGGCGCCCAGGACTGGGACGACGCGCTCTCCGACGCCCGCTTCGAGTTCCGCTGGGAGGACCAGTTCAATCTGGCCCTCGACCCGGTCACGGCGCGGGAGTTCCACGACGAGACGCTGCCCGCGGAGCCGGCGAAGACCGCCCACTTCTGCTCCATGTGCGGGCCGAAGTTCTGCAGCATGAAGATCTCGCAGGACATCCGGCGCGAACACGGGGGCACGCAGGAGGAGATCGAGTCGGGGATGGCGGAGAAGTCGAAGGAGTTCGCCGCGTCCGGCAACCGGGTCTATCTGCCCATCGCCGACTGATTCGCTGGGGCCTCAACAGGCAGTCCCCGGCCGCCGGTTCACTCCGGCTGGTGGTCGGGGCCGCCGAAGTCGGGGCTGGTGAAGTCCGGGCTGGTGAAGCTGGGGTGCTGGCCCGATGAGCCCTCGTCGGGGCTGGCGAAGTCGGGGCGGCTGTAGCCGAGGTTGGGGATGCGGCCCGCCGGGCGGTACGGAGCGGGGGCCGTCGGGTCGACGCTCGGATCGGCCAGGGCGTCGCGCAGGAAGGGGAGTATGCCCCGCTCCAGGAGTGCGTGGCGCCAGGCGTCACGGGCCCGCGCCACTTCCTCGGAGAGCTCGTCGCCCTCCTGCTCCTCCTCGGCGTGCACCTCGGTCGCACCGTTGCGCAGCGCGGTGAGCAGCAGCCCGCCGGCCGCGACCAGGATGGCCAGCGCGGTGAGTGCGCCGAAGAACCAGCCCGCGGTGATCAGGGTGTCCGCGAAGCCGGGCGGTGGGCTGATGAGCTTGAGGATGTAGCCCACCAGAAGGAAGATCAGGGCGGCGGTGCCCGCGAGAACGGGAGCCAGTACGGCCACGACGGCGCCCAGGCCCGCGCCTTCCCCTGCCGCTTCGCCCAGCGCAGGGGCGAGCACGGAGCCTCGTATGGAGGGGCTTTCGGGCGTGCGCAGCTCTTGGCGCACCTTGACGAAGTGCTCGTACTCTGCGGACGCGGCCTGGGTGACGATCGATCCGGCGTCCAGAACCATGGTGCGCAGCTGCTCGGTGTTGAGTCTCCGGCCGACTCCTTCGAGATCGGGCCGGTCGTGCGCGGTGCGCAGTGCCTCGTCGAGGATCCGCTCGAACTCCGGGCGGTCCTCGGTCAGCAGGTGCGGAGCGCTGTTCATGTGCATCCCCCGATGCTCCGTAGGGCCGGGCGCCCGTCTGGTGACGGGCAGTTGGGCGGAAGCGGAGGAGAACCTGCTACGGATAAGCCGATGGTAGAGCCGTTACGGCACGGGGTGACAGGGGGTTTCCCTAAAACACTCCGTTCGCGCCCGCCCGGCGCCTTTTCCTGCGCCTTCCCCGTCAGCGATCAGTTATGCAGGGGGAGTTGGACGACCAGTAGCTTTCCGGCCATGGTCACTCCGCCGTCCATGGCGATGGCCAGTCCGTCCGCGTACAGATGAGGACCCTCGACGACCGGCCGCGACTCCTCCTCGCCGTCCTCGGTGCCGACCTGGCCGAGCAGGTACGGGATGGGGCTGTGGCCGTGGACGACGCGGCGGCCGCCGTACGCGCCGAGCAGCTCCTGGACGGCGCTGGGCCCCGAGTCCTCGTCGCGGAAGGCGAAGCGCTTGGTGAGCTTGCGGAAGAGGTCCCAGCACTCGTCGGCGTCATTACGGGTGAGGGTCTCGCGGATGGTGTCGTTGACCGCCTCGATGGAGTCGCCGTAGTCGAGGTAGGCGGTGGTGTCGGAGTGCATCAGGAGGTGGTCGTCCTCCAGCTCCATGGCGTCCAGGCGGGCCATCCACTGGAGGTGGACGTCCTGGAGGCGGTCCATGTCGGCCTTCTGGCCGCCGTTGAGGAGCCAGGCGGCCTGGAAGGTGGCGGTGCCGGCGCCGGAGTTCACCGGGGTGTCGCCGAAGCGCTTCGCGCCGAGCAGCAGGAGCTCGTGGTTGCCCATGAGGGCCTTGCAGTAGCCGCCGGCGGCCGCTGCCTCGGCGGAGAGGCGCATCACGAGGTCGATGACGCCGATGCCGTCGGGGCCGCGGTCGGTGAAGTCGCCGAGGAACCAGAGGCGGGCGTTGCCCGCCGACCAGTTGCCCTCGGCGTCGATCAGGCCCTGCGCCTGGAGGGCGTCGATCAGCTCGTCGAGATAGCCGTGGACGTCTCCGACGACGAAGAGCGGGCCGCCTTCACCGTCCGGGAGCGCGGCCTCGATGACGGTCGGGACCGGGACCGTGTCGCCGGGGCCCTCGCGGCCGATGACCGGCAGATCGCGCTGAGTGGGGGTGTAGCCCTCGGGCTCCGCCTCCGCAGGCTCCTCGCCCTCGTATCCGTATGCATGCGCGTACGCGGGCGGCACGGAGTAGTCGGGCTCCGCAGCCGTCCGCACCGTGGGTTCCAGACCGGCCCCCTGAGTCATCGACCCCTCCACCACCGTCGCGCCGCCGTGCACCGGTCGGACCTTCCAGGTCGGGGTCGTCCACGGTGTCGTCCGCCCATCATAGGAATGAGCTTCGTCCTGTGTGACGCACCAGGGGTGTTGAATCCGGGTGCGCCCACGGTTGACGGGTTGATTCGGTGTGATTTTTCCTGAATGGCCTGATCAGTTGTCCGGCGCGGGGGAGCGCGGCGGACTGACCGTGGTGCGCGGCGGGCGTCGCTGGGACGACGTCCGGACGATGAGTTCGGTCGGTATCACCTGCTCGACGGGCCGGTCGTGCTCGATGCCCTCGATGGCGTCGATGAGCAGTTGGATGACGGCGGTGCCGATCCTGCGGGGTTTGAGCGAGAGTGTGGTGATGGGCGGCTCGGTGTTGGCGTACACGGTGGATTCGCTGCAGCAGACGAGCAGCAGGTCCTCGGGGACGCGCAGGCCGTAGCGGCGGGCCGCGGCGAGCAGATCGGTGCCGTTGGGGTCGAAGAGTCCGTAGACGGCGTCGGGGCGGTCGGGTCGGGCGAGTAAGCGGTCCGCGGCCACCGCGCCCGCGCAGGGGTCGTGGGCCGGGTAGGACTCGTACACCGGGTCCTGATCGACCCGCTCGCACCAGCGCAGATAGGCCTGGGTGGAGAGCCGGGTGTAGGTGTCGGTGGTGGTCCCGGTGAGCAGCCCGATACGGCGGGCCCCGGCGGCGGCGAGATGGTCGAGGATGTCGAGCACCGCGGCTTCGTGGTCGTTGTCGACCCATGCCGTGACGGGCAGGGTGCCCGCCGGGCGGCCGTCGGAGACGACGGGAAGGCCCTGGCGTACGAGTTCGGTGACGACCGGGTCGTGGTCGGAGGGGTCGATCACGACGGTTCCGTCGAGTGCGACGTTCGACCAGACGTCCACGGCGCTGTGGCGTGAGGTGGCGGGCAGGATGACTAGGGCATAGCCGCGTGCGAGCGCGGCGGAGGTGGCGGCTCTGGCCATCTCGGCGAAGTACGCGAATTCGGTGAAGGTGAAAGGTTCATCCCCGTATGTGGTCACGGTCAGGCCGATCAGGCCGGACTTGCCGGTACGGAGCGTGCGGGCCGCCGCGGACGGGCGATAGCCCAGTCTCTCTGCGACCTCGCGGACATGGCGGCGGGTGGCATCGGGGAGCCGCCCTTTGCCGTTGAGGGCGTCGGAGACGGTCGTGATGGAGACACCGGCCGCGGCGGCCACGTCCCTGATGCCCGCTCGTCCCTGCCGTCCGGGCCTGCGGGGAGTCTCCGCCCGGCTCACCTGGTGCTTCCCTGCTGCTGTCATGGCAGGCCGATAGTAGGGCGATGTGGGCCGTTGGGGCCGCGTGCATATGCACCCACGAGCAGTCACGTTTCTGCATGGTCGTTTACGGTCAAATCCCTTCGATGCCATGGGAGTTGAGGGGACGGAGGGTGGAGTGACGCCCATCGACCCGTGTGGGCCTGCCCCATGGTCGATGTTTCGATGAGGTCTCAACTCACCTCTACGGGGGACGCGCGCCACGGCGTGAGCCACCGGCGTGCGCCAGGGCGGGGAGCGCTCCCCCTCTCCGTACGCCCGTCGCACTCGGCTCTTCGCAGCACCGGGGAATCCTCATAGGGTGAGCAGTATTCGAGCCGAGGAGAGACCGCTGTGAGCGAGAAGAGCCCCAAGCTGCGTGCCGCGCTGGATTCAGTGCCCGCGTACGTGCCCGGAAAGCCCGCCGCGGCGGGCGGTCCGGTCGCGTTCAAGCTGTCGTCGAACGAGAACCCCTATCCGCCGCTGCCCGGTGTGATGGAGAGTGCGCTCGCCGCGGCCGGGACCTTCAACCGCTACCCGGACATGGCGTGCACGGGGCTGATGAACGAGCTGGCCGAGCGCTTCGGGGTGCCGGTCTCGCATCTGGCCACCGGCACGGGCTCCGTGGGCGTCGCGCAGTCGCTGCTGCAGGCCACCTCGGGCCCCGGCGACGAGGTCATCTACGCCTGGCGGTCCTTCGAGGCGTACCCGATCATCACCCAGGTCAGCGGGGCGACCTCGGTGAAGGTGGCGCTGGACGCCGACGAGAAGCACGACCTGGACGCGATGTACGACGCGATCACCGAGCGGACCCGGCTGATCTTCGTCTGCAACCCGAACAACCCGACCGGAACGGTGGTGCGCAGGGCCGAGCTGGAGCGCTTCCTGGACCGGGTGCCGGGCGATGTGCTGGTGGTGCTGGACGAGGCGTACCGGGAGTTCAACCGGGACACCGAGGTGCCCGACGGCATCGAGCTCTACCGGGACCGGCCCAATGTGGCGGTGCTGCGCACCTTCTCCAAGGCGTACGGACTGGCCGGCCTGCGGGTCGGCTTCGCCGTCGCGCACGAGCCGGTGGCGGCCGCGCTCCGCAAGACGGCGGTGCCCTTCGGGGTGAGCCAGCTCGCCCAGGACGCGGCGGTCGCCTCGCTGCGCGCCGAGGACGAACTGATGGGCCGGGTCGGCTCCTTGGTGTCCGAGCGCACCCGGGTGGCCGAGACGCTGAGCGGCCAGGGATGGACGGTCCCGCAGACCGAGGCCAACTTCGTGTGGCTGCGGCTGGGGGAGCGTACGGGCGACTTCGCGGCCGCGTGCGAGAAGGCCGGGGTCGTGGTGCGGCCCTTCGCGGGTGAGGGGATCCGGATCACGATCGGCGAGACCGAGGCGAACGATCTCTTCCTGAAGGCGGCCGAGGCCTTCCGCAAGGAGCTGTAAGTCGTCTGCGTACGTTCGTGACATGGGCGGGGTCCTCTTAGGGGACCCCGCCTTCGTCGTGCCGAATGTGTGTGCGCCATAATTGCTTGTGAATGTGAACGCGTTCACAAGCGTGTCCCGTTTCCTCCCTCGATGTCTGGGATCAAAGGGGCAGACTGCCGCTGATACCACGGCGAAATAAGGAGACTGACGACGTGGACCTAGCTCTGGCGCCGGAGACCTTGGCGCGATGGCAGTTCGGCATCACCACCGTCTACCACTTCCTGTTCGTACCGCTCACGATCTCGCTCGCCGCGCTCACCGCCGGGCTCGAGACCGCGTGGGTGCGGACCGGGAAGGAGAAGTACTTCCACGCCACCAAGTTCTGGGGAAAGCTCTTCCTCATCAACATCGCGATCGGTGTGGCGACCGGTCTGGTGCAGGAGTTCCAGTTCGGCATGAACTGGTCGGACTACTCGAAGTTCGTCGGTGACGTCTTCGGCGCACCGCTCGCCATGGAGGCGCTCATCGCCTTCTTCTTCGAGTCGACCTTCATCGGACTGTGGATCTTCGGCTGGGACAAGCTGCCCAAGAAGATCCACTGCGCCTGCATCTGGCTGGTGGCGATCGGCACGATGGCCTCGGCGTTCTTCATCCTGGCGGCCAACTCCTGGATGCAGCACCCCGTCGGCTACGAGATCGACAAGGTCACCGGCCAGGCCCGCCTCAACGACGTCTTCCGCGTGCTCTTCCAGGACACGTCGATCTGGCAGTTCGCGCACACCATGTCCTCGGCCTTCCTGACCGGCGGCGCCTTCATGATCGGTGTCTCCAGCTATCTGCTGTGGAAGATCAAGAAGCGCAAGGACGCGGGCGAGGAGGTCGACCGGAAGCGGACCGTGACCCTGCGCACCTCGCTCAGGCTCGGACTCGTCGTCACGATGATCGCGGGTGTTCTGGTCGCGCTCTCCGGCGACTCCCTGGCCAAGGTGATGTTCAAGCAGCAGCCGATGAAGATGGCCGCGGCCGAGGCGCTGTGGGACACCGAGTGCCCTGCTCCGTTCTCCATCTTCGCGGTGGGCAACGTCAGCGAGGGACACAACTCCGTTGAAATACAGCTTCCGGGCCTGCTCTCCTTCCTCGCCGACAACAACTTCCACAGCTGCGTCCCCGGCATCAACGAGACCGCCGCGGCCGAGGCCGAGAAGTACGGCGGCAGTCCTTCGGACTACATCCCCAACATCTTCGTCACCTTCTGGGGATTCCGGCTGATGATCGGCATCGGCCTCACCGCGGCTGTCGCGGCGGGCGCCGGATTCTGGCTCACCCGGAAGAAGAAGTGGCTGCTACCGGAGCACCGGACCGCCGAGGACGAGATCCCCAGGCTGATGCTCACCAACAAGCGGGAGCTCGGCCCGACGATCACCAAGTGGGGCTGGCGGGTCGGGATGTTCTCGCTGTACTTCCCGTTCATCGCCAACTCCATCGGCTGGATCTTCACCGAGATGGGCCGTCAGCCCTGGGCGGTCTTCGGGCTCATCAGGACCGCGGACTCGGTCTCCCCCGGTGTCAGCCAGACGGAGATGGCCATCTCGCTCGCCGCGCTGACCGCGCTGTACGGGGTGCTGTTCTGGATCAACGTACGGCTGATGCGCAAGTACATCCTCAAGGGTCCCGACACCGACGAGCAGCCGCCCGCCAAGGACCCGACGTTGCGCGGCCCCTCCGGCGGCGACGACGACGCCGATGCCGACAAGCCCCTGACCTTCGCGTACTGAGAGGAGATTCGCCATGGGCCTCAACGATTTCTGGTTCCTTCTGATCGCCGTTCTGTGGACCGGTTACTTCTTCCTCGAAGGCTTCGACTTCGGGGTCGGCATCCTCACCCGGCTGCTCGCCCGTGACCGGGCCGAGCGGCGCGTACTGATCAACATCATCGGTCCGGTCTGGGACGGCAACGAGGTGTGGCTGCTCACCGCGGCGGGCGCGATGTTCGCCGCCTTCCCGGTCTGGTACGCCACGTTCTTCAGCGGTTTCTATCTGCTGCTCGTGCTGGCGCTGCTGCTGCTGATCGTGCGTGTGCTGTCCTTCGAGTACCGCCACCAGCGGCCGCAGGAGAGCTGGCAGCGCAACTGGGAACTGGTGCTCTTCGTCAGCTCCCTGCTGCTCCCCTTCCTGTGGGGCGCGATGTTCGCCAACATGCTGCACGGCGTGCCGATCAACTCCGATCAGGACTACGCCGGTTCGTTCAGCGACCTGCTCAACTGGTACGCCCTACTCGGGGGCCTTGCCTTCGTCGGCCTGTGCACGCTGCACGGAGCGGTGTTCACGGCGCTGAAGACCGTCGGGGACATCCGGGTGCGGGCACGGGCGCTCGCCCTCAAGGCCGGCGTCCTCACGCTGCTGCTGGGGGCCGGCTTCCTGATCTGGCTGCAGAGCGAACGCGGCAACGGCGCCACCCTGGCGACGCTGTGCGTGGTGGTCGTGGCGCTCGTCGGCGCACTGCTGATGAACGCGAAGGCCCGCGAGGGCTGGGCGTTCGCGCTCACCGGGGTCGCGATCGCCGCCATCGTCGCGACGATCTTCCTGGCGCTCGCACCCGACGTCATGCCGTCCTCGCTCAACGAGGAGTGGAACCTGACGATCGACAACACCGCCTCGGGTCCGTACACGCTGAAGGTGATGACCTGGGTCGCGGGCATCATGACGCCGCTCGTGCTGCTCTACCAGGGCTGGACGTACTGGGTGTTCCGCAAGCGGATCGGTACGCAGCACATCGCCGAAGTCGCGCACTAGTTGCAGTTCCGGCTCTCCATGTGAGGGATGTTTCACGTGAAACCGATCGACCCGCGCCTGCTCAGGTACGCCCGTGCCACCCGCCTCTTCCTCGGGGCGGTGGTGGTGCTGGGGATCGCCGGAGCGGGGCTGGTCGTCGCCCAGGCGATGCTCATCGCCGATGTGGTGGTGGGGGCGTTCCAGCACGGTGACGGTGTCGCCGGACTGCGGACGCCCCTGCTCCTGCTCGGCGCTGTCGCCGCCGGGCGCGGGCTCGTCTCCTGGCTGACGGAACTCGCCGCCCACCGGGCCAGTGCGGCGGTCAAGTCCGAGCTGCGGGGGCGGCTGCTGGAGCGGGCCGCCGCGCTGGGGCCCGGCTGGTTGAACGGGCAGCGGACGGGGTCGCTCACCGCGCTGGCCACGCGTGGAGTCGACGCGCTGGACGACTACTTCTCGCGCTATCTGCCGCAGTTGGGGCTCGCTGTGGTCGTGCCGGTCGCGGTGCTGGCGAGGATCGTCACCGAGGACTGGGTGTCCGCGGCGATCATCACCGGGACGCTGCCCCTGATCCCCGTCTTCATGATGCTGATCGGCTGGGCGACCCAGTCCCGGATGGACCGTCAGTGGCGGCTGCTGTCACGGCTGTCGGGGCACTTCCTGGACGTCGTCGCAGGGCTGCCGACGCTGAAGGTCTTCGGCCGGGCGAAGGCGCAGGCCGAGTCGGTCAGGGCCATCACGAACGAGTACCGCCTGGCGACGCTGCGGACGCTGCGGATCGCTTTTCTCTCCTCGTTCGCCCTGGAGCTTCTGGCCACCCTGTCGGTCGCGCTGGTCGCGGTCTCGATCGGGATGCGGCTGGTCAAGGGGGAGTTGGACCTCTACACGGGACTGGTGATCCTCGTCCTGGCCCCGGAGGCGTATCTGCCGCTGCGGCAGGTGGGGGCGCAGTATCACGCGGCGGCCGAGGGGCTCGCGGCGGCGGAGGAGATCTTCGCCGTACTGGAAGAGCCGCTGCCCGCGGGCGGCACGGAGGACGTGCCGGGCTCGCTGCGGCTGGAGCTGGACAACGTATCGGTACGGCATGAAGGCCGTGCCCAGCCGTCGCTCGACTCGCTGTCGCTGGTGGTCGAACCCGGAGAGACCGTGGCGGTCACCGGGCCGAGCGGGGTGGGCAAGACGACGCTGCTCAACGTACTGCTGGGATTCGCCGTGCCGGAGCAGGGCGGCCGGGTGCGGGTGGGTGGCACCGACCTTGCGGACCTCGACGCCGGGCGGTGGCGGGAGCGGATCGCCTGGGTGCCGCAGCGGCCGTATCTCTTCGCGGGGTCGATCGCGGAGAACGTACGCCTCGCGCGTCCTGACGCGGACGACGCGGCGGTCCTCGGTGCGCTGAGGGACGCGGGCGCGTACGACTTCGTGACCGCACTCCCCCAGGGTGCGGACACCATGCTGGGCGAGGACGGCGCGGGGCTCTCGGCCGGTCAGCGCCAACGCCTCGCCCTGGCACGGGCTTTCCTCGCCGACCGCCCGCTGCTGCTCCTCGACGAGCCGACGGCGGCGCTGGACGGGGAGACCGAGGCGGGCATCGTCGATGCGGTACGGAGGCTGGCCGCGGGCCGCACCGTCCTGCTGGTCGTGCACCGGCCGGTGCTGCTGGCGGTGGCCGACCGGGTGGTGGAACTGTCGTGGGGGGCGGCCGCCGCGGTGCCTCGGCCCGCAGGCACCGCGGAGAATCTGACGGCATCCGCGGCAGCGGTTCCGGTACGGGAGGAGTCGCCGGAGCCCCAGCGGCCTCCCGTGGAAGGGTCCGCGCGTTCTGCTCTCGCCTGGGTGCGCGGCGGCGCCCGGGGCGTACGGGGGCGGCTGGCCTGGGCGTTGGTGCTCGGGGGGCTTGCGCTGGGCAGCGCCGTGGGGCTGATGGCCACCTCGGGGTGGCTCATCTCGCGGGCCTCGCAGATGCCGCCGGTGCTCTATGTGATGGTCGCGGTCACCGCCACCCGCGCCTTCGGGATCGGGCGGGCCATCTTCCGATACATGGAGCGTCTCGTCTCGCACGACACCGTGCTGCGGATGCTCGCCGAGCTCCGCGTCTCGGTCTATCGCAGGCTGGAGCGGATCGCCCCCGCGGGGCTGCGCACGGCCCGGCGCGGGGATCTACTGTCGCGGCTCGTGGCCGATGTGGACGCGCTGCAGGACTACTGGCTGCGCTGGATGCTGCCGGCGGGCGCCGCTGTGGTCGTGTCCGTCGGCACATGCGGGTTCGTGGCCTGGCTGCTGCCCGCCGCGGGCGCGGTGCTGGCCGCCGGGCTGCTGGCCGCGGGGGTCGGGGTGCCGCTGGTGACCGGAGCCTTCGCACGCCGGGCCGAGCGTCAACTGGCGCCCGCGCGCGGGCTGCTCGCGACGCGGGTCGTCGATCTCCTCACCGGTAACGCCGAGTTGGCCGTGGCCGGGGCCCTGCCCGCGCGGCTGCGCGGAGCCAGGGACGCCGACCGGGACCTGACCCGGATCGCCTCCAGGGGCGCCGGCGCCACCGCGCTCGGCGGCGGCCTGATCGCGCTGCTGTGCGGGCTGACGGTGGCCGGGGCCGCACTGGTGGGCGTGAGCGCGGTGCGCGAGGGGCAACTGGCCGGAGTGGAGCTGGCGGTGATCGTGCTGACGCCGCTGGCCGCGTTCGAGGCGGTCACGGGGCTGCCGCTGGCCGTGCAGTACCGCCAGCGGGTCCGCAAGAGCGCCGAGCGCGTCATGGAGGTGCTGGAAGCGCCTCTTCCCGTACACGAGCCCGAGCAGCCGGCCGCCGCTCCCGCCTCGCCCTTCCCGCTGGAACTGCGCGGGCTGAGCGCCCGGTATCCCGGAGCGGACCGTACGGCGCTGAGCGGATTCGACCTGCGGCTCGACGAGGGCAAGCGGGTCGCCGTCGTCGGCGTCTCGGGGGCCGGGAAGACCACCCTCGCCCAGGTGCTGCTGCGATTCCTGGACGTGGAGGCGGGGACGTACACGCTCGGCGGTACGGACGCCTTCTCGCTGGACGGGGACACGGCCAGGGGCTTCGTCGGGCTGTGCGCGCAGGACGCGCACCTCTTCGACAGTTCCGTACGGGAGAACCTCCGGCTGGCCAGGACCGGTGCCACCGACGCCGAACTGCGCCAGGCGCTGGAGCGCGCCCGCCTCGGTAACTGGGCCGACGAGCTGCCCGACGGGCTCGACACCCTGGTCGGCGAGCACGGCGCCCGGCTCTCCGGAGGTCAGCGCCAGCGGCTCGCGCTGGCCCGTGCGCTGCTGGCCGACTTCCCCGTTCTCGTACTGGACGAGCCGGCCGAGCACCTCGACCTGGCGACGGCGGACGCGCTGACGGCGGATCTGCTCGCCGCCACCCGGGGGCGCACGACCGTGATCATCACGCACCGGCTGAAGGGCCTGGAGGGTGTGGACGAGGTGATCGTGCTGGACGGCGGGCGCGTGGTGCAGCGCGGCAGCCATGCGGAGCTGGCGGGGAGCGAGGGGCCGCTGCGGCGGATGCTGGACCGCGAGCGGGAGGGCGATCTGGTCGGTACCCGGCTTTCCCCGGGCCGACTTTCCTCAACAAATGGGACTAACTAGTCTCAAGGGCATGTCAGCGCCGGATCCCAGGGATCCTCTCGAAGCCGCCACCCGGGCGACCCGCAGCCTTCAGGGGCTCTCCACCGAGCTCACCGCGCGGGTGCCGCAACTGCTCGAAGCGATGCGCTCGGTCGGCACGGGGCTCGAACTGCACTCCACGCTGGACCGGATCTGCGAGACGGCGGCCGAGCTGGCGGACGCACGCTATGCCGCGATCGGGGTCGTCGACGAGGAGTCCACGGGGCTCTCCGACTTCGTCACGTACGGGGTCACCGCCGAGCAGGCGGCGGCGATCGGGAGGCGGCCCGACGGGCACAAGGGGCTGCTCGGCGCGCTGATCCACGAGCCGGACAGCGTACGGCTGGCGGATCTGACCACCGATCCGCGCTCGGCGGGATTCCCGGCGGGCCATCCGCCGATGCGGACCTTCCTGGGTGTTCCGATCCGGGTGCAGGGAGAGATTTTCGGCAATCTGTATCTCGCCGAGAAGAACGGCGGGGGCGAGTTCAACGACTACGACCTGCACATGGTGCGGGTCCTCGCGACCGAGGCCGGGATCGCGATCGGCAACGCGCGGCTGTACGAGGCCGCGCGCCAGCGCGAGCGCTGGATCGACGGTTCGGTGGCCGTCACCACCGCGCTGCTGGCCGGCGGCGACGCGGACGACGCCCTCGCCGTCGTGGCCGAACAGGCCCGCCATCTCGCCGCGTCGGACGCCGGGCTGGTGCTGCTGCCCGCGGCCTCGGAGGAGGGCGGCCTGGAGATCGTGGCCATCTCCTCGGACCACCCGCGAGACGCGCTGGGCGTGATCATCCCGCAGGACAGCCCGGTCGTCGGGAAGCTGCTGGCCGGTGAGGCGGTCTTCGTGGACGATGCCGCGACCGACCCCCGGATGGTCACCAGCCTCGCGGAGCGGTACGGACCGAGCATGATGCTGCCGCTGCACAGCGGGGGCCGGGTCCTCGGTGCGCTGGCCACCCCGCGGGTGCGCGGCGGCCGTCCCTTCACCGAGGCGGAGCGGACCCTCGCCACCCAGTTCGCCTCGCAGGCGGCGCTCGCGCTGATGATGGCCGAGGCACAGCGCGACCGGGAGCGGCTCGCGGTCTTCGAGGACCGGGACCGGATCGCCCGCGATCTGCACGACCTCGTCATCCAGCGGCTCTTCGCCACCGGGATGATGCTGGAGAGCGCCCAGCGCAGGTCCATGGTGCCCGAGGTGCAGACCGGGGTCGGCAAGGCGGTGGACGAGCTGGACGTGACGATCCAGGAGATCCGCACCGCCATCTTCGCGCTCCAGCAGGGGCCCGCGGAGGCCCCGTCCGGGCTGCGTACCCGCGTGCTGCGGGAGATCAACATGGCGGCCGTGCCGCTCGGCTTCAAGCCCGCGCACCGCTTCCTGGGCGCGGTGGACACCATGGTCGACGAGCTGACCGGGAAGAACCTGATCGCGGCGCTGCGCGAAGCGCTGTCCAATGCGTTCCGGCACGCGGAGGCGAGCAGGATCGAGGTCGTCGTCGATGCGACGGCGCATCTCGAGGACGGGCGTGACGCGGTACGTCTCTCGGTCTGTGACGACGGCGTGGGCATCCCGGAAGGGGGGCGGCGCAGCGGGCTGCGCAATCTCAACCGGCGCGCCGAATCGCTGGGCGGATCGAGCTGGCACGGGCCCGGCCTGGAGGGCGGTCGCGGGCCGGGCGCGACGGTGGTATGGGAAGTGCCGCTGTAGGCCAAGTGGCGCTGAGTGAGCCGTAAATACGGAGAATTGTCCTGCGGCGGGGTCACGATCCGTGGATGCGCTACCGACTTCCCCGCAGGCTGCTGGTCGCGGTGCTGTGCCTGCTGCCGGCCCTGCCCGTCTCCGCCGCTTCGGCTTCGGACGGGCCCCGTACCGGGGCCGAGGTGGCGCGGCTCTACGACCAGGCGGCGACGGCCACGGCTTCGTACGAACGCGGCAGGCACGCTGCCGACGCGGAGCGTTCCAGGGCCCGCACCATGGAGCGGCTGCTGGCGGGCAAGCGGCGTGAACTCGCGGTGTTCCACGACCAGATGGGGCTCGTCGCGCGGGCCGAGTACCGCAGCGGGTCGGGCGCGATCGCGTATCCCGTGCAGCTTCTGATGGCCGACAGCCCCGAGGACATGCTGCGCGGCATGGAGCTCGCCGAGCAGGCCGATGCGGCGTTCTCGCGGATGATGGAGCGGGCGCAGCTGGCGGAGAGCAGCTACGCGGAGGCCGAGGGGGCGGCGCGGGCGGCGTGGCGGAAGCTCGCCGTACGGCAGAAGCGGCTCGCGGAGATCAAGCAGTCCGTCGAGGCGAAGCTGCAGGACGCGCGGCAGCGGCTGCAGTCGGAGGCCGCGCGGAGTGTGGCGGCCGGGCGGTGCGCGGGGCCGGTCCGGATGGACACCGGGGGATCCGCGCGGCCCTGGGTGACGCCCGTCGTCTCGTACGGCCTGTCGGCGGGCTTCGACAGTGCGGGATCGCACTGGGCGCACCGGCACACCGGGCAGGACTTCGCCGTGGATCTGGGCACTCCGGTACGGGCGGCCGGTGCGGGGCGGGTGGCGTCGGTGAGCTGCGGGGGCGGCTTCGGGATCGAGGTGGTGATCCAGCATCCGGGCGGGTACTTCACGCAGTACGCGCATCTGTCGGCGGCCGCCGTCGACCAGGGCGAGAAGGTCAGGTCGGGGCAGTGGATCGGGCAGGCCGGATCGACGGGCAACTCCACCGGGCCGCACCTGCACTTCGAGGTGCGGCTCACTCCGTACCTGGGGTCGGGGATCGACCCCGTGCCGTGGCTGCGGGAGCACGGGGTCAGGCTGCGGTAGGGGCCTCGGGGCCTAAAGGCCGTGCAGGATCTGCTCGATGACGACCGCGACGCCGTCCTCGTTGTTGGCCACGGTGCGTCCCGAGGCCGCGGCCACGACGTCCGGGTGGGCGTTGCCCATGGCGTACGAGGTGCCTGCCCAGGTCAGCATCTCGATGTCGTTGGGCATGTCCCCGAAGGCGACGACCTCGGCGGGCGCGATGCCGCGCTCGGCGCAGCACAGCTCCAGCGTCGAGGCCTTGGAGACGCCGGGGCCGCTGATCTCCAGGAGGGCGGTCGGTGAGGAGCGGGTGATCGAGGCTCGCTCGCCGACCGCGCTGCGGGCCAGGGCCAGGAAGGCGTCGGGGGACAGCTCGGGGTGGTGGGCGAGGATCTTCAGTACGGGCTGATCGGCGACGTCCGCGTTCTCTGCGAGCAGCTTCTCGACGGGGGCGATGCCCGCTGCGGGGTCCAGGTGCATGGGCGGATAGGCCAGCTCGTGGTGGATACCGCCGGTCCGCTCCACGGCGAAGGAGGTGTCGGGGGCCGCCGCGCGCAGGATGTCGACGACAATGATGGCGGTGGTCCGCTCCAGCGGCCTGACTTCGACGAAGCGGTGCTCTCCCGGGCCCCCGTGCAGATCCACGACGGCGGCGCCGTTTCCGCAGATCGCCAGGCCGTGGCCGTGGACGTGCTCGCTGACGACGTCCATCCAGCGGGCCGGTCTGCCGGTGACGAAGAAGACCTCGATCCCGGCTCTCTCGGCCGCGGCGAGCGCGGCGATCGTACGGTCCGAGACCGACTTGTCGTCGCGCAGCAGGGTGCCGTCCAGATCGGTGGCGATCAGCCGAGGCTGGACGGGAGCGGCAGGGGTGGCGGGGGCAGGGCCGGTAGCTGAGGTCACAGATCCATTCTCCCGCACAAAGCGCACGGGCGTGCGAGGTGGCGCACATATGAGTGGGGCCGGGGCGGACTTGGCCGAAGATCGTCACTCGGAATCTCCGTGGGCATTGTCAGTGCCCGGTCCTACGATGGCTTCCAACTACCGCGTCCTGACTGCCTCGTGAGGCTCCAGGGCCGGGCCCGTCGCGATGCGTGAGGGGGGACCCCGCGATCGCCCGACCCCGCGCATGAGCACGCGAGGTGACTGCCTGTGAATTCTTCCCGTACGCCCGAAACAACCGATGCCACGGCCTCTGCCGCCAACACCTTCCAAGTGGATCTCCGGGGCCTCGTCGATCTGCTGTCGCACCACCTCTACTCCAGCCCGCGCGTCTACGTCCGCGAGCTGCTGCAGAACGCCGTGGACGCCTCCACCGCGCGGCTCGCCCAGGACGAGCGGGCCCCCGTCCGTATCCGGCTCTCGGTGACGGCCGCCGGCGTGGTGACCATCGAGGACTCCGGCATCGGCCTCACCTCCGAAGAGGTGCACACGCTGCTCGCCACCATCGGCCGCTCCTCCAAGCGGGACGGTCTGGAGAGCGCCAGACAGGAGTTCCTCGGGCAGTTCGGCATCGGACTGCTGGCCTGTTTCGTGGTGGCGCGGCAGATCCGGGTCGTCTCGCGCTCGGCCCGTACGCCCGAGCTGCCGCCCGTCGAATGGCTGGCCACCGACGACGGTTCGTACACCGTGCGCACCCTTCCCGACGAGGCCAGGACCGAGCCGGGCACCACCGTCTATCTGGAGGCGCGGCCCGGCGCCGAGGAGTGGACGGATCCCCGGCGTGTCGAGGAACTCGCGCGGGACTTCGGTTCGTTGCTTCCGTACGAGGTGACCTTCACCGGACCGGACGGCGTGACCCGCCCCGTCACCGACCGGCCCGCCGTGTGGGACCGCCCGTACCCGACACCGGTCGCCCGCCGGGTCGCCCTCGCCGGGCACTGCGCCAAGGTCTTCGGCTTCACACCGCTGGACACCGTCGACCTGGACCTGCCGGTCGCCGGCGTGCGCGGTGTCGCCTACGTCCTGCCTGCCGCCACCAGCCCCGCCCACCACGCCAGTCACCGGGTCTATCTGAAGGGGATGCTGCTCACCGACCGGGCCGACAACCTGCTGCCCGACTGGGCGTTCTTCGTCCGCGTCGTCCTGGACACCGACACCCTGCGCCCCACCGCGTCCCGCGAGAACCTCTACGACGACGACACCCTCGCCGCCGTCCGCGAGGCGCTCGGCGGGCGCATCAGGGAGTGGCTCGCACAGCTCGCCGCGGGGGATCCGGAGCGGCTCGCCTCCTTCCTGGCCGTGCACCACCTGGGGGTGAAGTCCCTCGCCAGGTACGACAGCGATCTGCTGGAACTGATGCTGCCCTGGCTGCCGTTCGAGACCAGCGACGGGCGGGTGACGCTGGACGATTTCGTACGCGCCTACCCCGAGGTGCACTACACGCGCACGGTCGAGGAGTTCCGCCAGGTCGCCCCGATCGCCGCCGCGCACGGACTGGGCGTGATCAACGGCGGGTACACGTACGACGCCGAGCTCGTCGCGATGCTGCCGCAGATCAGGGACGGGGTCAGCGTCGCCGAGCTGGACGCGGGCGCCGTCACCGCCCACCTCGACCCGGTGGCCCCGCAGCAGGAGCTGGCGCTGGCCTCCTTCCTGGCCACCGCCCGCACCACGCTCGACCCGCTCGGCTGCGACGTCGCGCTGCGCGCCTTCCAGCCGGTCACGGTCCCCGCGCTCTTCCTCGACGACCGCCAGGCCCGCCACGAGCGCGACCGCGCGGCCGTGGAGGCCGACGCCGACGCGCTGTGGACCGACATCCTCGGCGCGCTGCGCGGCTCGGCGCCCCGGGCCAGGCTCGTCCTCAACCACAACAACCCGCTGGTGCGCCGCATCGCCGCCATCCCGGACGCCGAACTGGCAGGCACCGCCGTCGAATCGCTGTACGGGCAGGCGCTGCTGATGGCCCAGCGGCCGCTGCGGCCCGCCGACTCCGCCCTGCTCAACCGGTCCTTCCTCGGACTCCTGGAGTGGGCGACCCATCCCCTCGACCGCCCGGCCACCGACGCCGCCCAGGAGGACCCGAGTTGAGCACTCCGACCCCCGCCGAGGTACGCCAGGCGATATGGGAGAACCACAGCGCTCCGGGCGGTCTGCTCCGCAACGCCCGCGCGGAGGAGCTCGTCGCGGCAGCCGAGCAGACCGGCGACGGCGAACTGACGCACCTGGCCCTCTTCGCCCTCATCGATGCCTACGAGTACAGCACCGAGAGCGGCAAGATGATGGTGCCCTTCGCCCGGCTGCTCCAGGAGTGGGACCGCGATCCGTCCGGCTTCGACGAGCAGGACGTCCACAGCCTGCACTGGCGCTTCAAGTGGGTCAGTACGGGAATGCTCGACCTCCCCGAGATCCCCCTGGCCTCCATCGAGAAGTGGCGCGAGGAGATGCGCCGCCGCTACCGCCTCGCCGGATACACCGAGCGGGCCGTGCACCAGTCGGAGTTCTATCTGGCGGTCGAGACCGGCGACACCGGGCGCGCGGACGCGGCTTTCACCGCGTGGTGCGCCACCGACCGCGACCGGATGAGCGACTGCCACGCCTGCGAACTGGGCTCGCAGGGCTGGTACTGGACGCGCAAGCAGAACCACCAGAAGGCCATCGAGGTCTGGAAGCCGGTCCTGGACGGGCAGCTGACCTGCAAGGAGGAGCCGCACCGGGTCCTCGCCAAGTCGCTCCTGTCCCTGGTCGAGCTCGGGCGGACCGACGAGGCGCGCGCCCACCATCTGCGCGGCTACCGCATGGCGCGCGGCAACGAAAGCCTGCTCAACAGCATCGGGCTGCACATCGAGTTCTGCGCGCTCACCGGCAACGAGGCACGGGGTCTTGAGATCCTCGCCGAGCACGCCGCACATCTGGGGCCGATCGGCGACCAGGACTCCCAGCTGAGCCTGGCGGGCGGTGTGCTGGTGCTGCTCGGGCGGCTCGTCGCACTCGGTCACGGGGAGCGGCCGGCCGTCCCGTACGAGGGAACCCGGCGCAGCGTCCGGGAGTTGTACGAGCAGCTGTACGCGGACGCCACCGCGATCGCGCTCCGCTTCGACGCGCGCAACGGCAACGCCTTCAGGTCCGGGCTGCTCGCGGAGCGGCTCGCCCGGCAGCCGCTGCTCGACGCGCTGCCGCTGGGGGTGCGCGCCGCAGTCCTGGACACCGGCGTGCCCGTGTCCGTACCCGTGGCGAAGCCGCAAGCGGTGCACCCGGTCACGGACGTACGCGAACTGGCCCAGGAGGCAAGGCGGTTGCGTGACGCCGGGCATCCCGGGGCGGACGCGGCGTGGGACCGGGTCGGGGAGGTGCTGAGGGAGCGCGGGGAGAGCGCCGATGCGCTGCTCGCCGCCGAGCTGCTCGAACATCGGGCGATGCGGGAGCCGGGGCGTGCACTCTTCGAGGAGACGGTCGCCGCGTTCCGGGCGGCCGGAGAGCCCGGGCGGGCGGCGCTGAACGAGCTCCGGGTGGCCATGGCCGCGCTCCAGGAAGGCGCGGACCCGGCGGCGGTGCGGCGGCTGACCGAGGCCGCGGCGGCTTCCGCCGAGTCGCTCGATGCGGGTGATCCGCTGCGCGTGCGCAGGCTGGCGACGGTCGAGCTGACCCGGATCAAGCTGGAGGCCTTTGCCGCGCGGGAGGACGAGGAGGCGGACTTCGGTCCTGCCGTGGCGGCGTTCATCGCCGCATATCCCGGGGACGACCCGGACATCGCTGATCTGCTCGCCGAGGCGGAGACCATGCTGGCGCAGGGCGCCTGGGCCGGCAGGGACTGGCCGCGTGCCGAAGCCCTGCTGGCCTCGGCCGCCGGCCGGTCCGTCGCGGCGGGCCGCCCCTGGGAGGCCGTAGAACCGCTGTCGCGGCTGGGGTCGCTGCAGCAGATGCTGGGCCGCGCGGAAGAGGCCGAGGCCACGGTGCGTACGGCTCTGGAGCACAGCGCCGAGCTCACCGACCCCGCGGAGATCGCCACTGTACGGCTCGCTCTGGCCGAGGCGCTCTACCGGCAGGACGGCAAGGACGAGGAGGCCGCCGGCTATGCGCTGGAGGCGGCGCACTGGTTCGACGCGGCCGGTGAGACGGCGGGAGCCGGGGCCTACGCCCGGCTGATCCTGGCCCAGGCGTACGGGGAGCTCGGCCGGGCGGCGGAGTCCGCCGAGGTGCTGGAGTCCGCGCTGCCCGACCTCCTGCAGCAGGGCGAGGAGCACGCCGTCAGGGCCCGCGAGACCCTCGGCAACCAGCTGCGCACGCTCGGCGATCCGCGCGGCGCGGCCGAGCAGTTCCTGCTCGCCGCCGAGGCGGCCAGAGGCTGGGAGTACCAGGCACCGCAGGCACGCCTGGCGACGCTGGCCGCCGAATGCCTTGCGGCACAGGGCATGGAGGAGCAGGCCCTGCCGGCGTACGAACGGGCCGTGGAGCTGTGGCGGGCGGCCGGGGAGCCGGTGCAACTGGCGCGTGCGCTGCGGTCGTTGGCCTGGCTGAAGGTGAGCGACGACTTCTCCGCCGCCGAGGCCGTCTCCGCCGCCGCAGAGCTGATGGGACAGGCGCTGGACGCCGTGGCCGGGGAGGGCCCGGAGCTGCTGCTCGAGCGGGGGCGCACCTGGTCCCAGCTCGCGGAGGTGCTGAGCGGACAGATCGACAGCGAGGACCCGGACGACGAGACCTGGGAGGACGACGAGGAGATACGCGAGGAGGTCCTGGAGCTCTGGGAGAAGGCCGCCGGAGCCTTCGGCGAACTCGGTCCCGAGCTGCTCGCCGACCGTGCCCAGTGTGTGCTGAGGATGGCCTGGCTGGACAGACGGCGAGGCAGCGGAAAGGCCGGAGCCGAGCGGCTGCGGGGCTTCGCCGACGAGGTGCGGTCGATGGACACCACGGAGGCGCGCGAGCTGCTGCCGCAACTGGAGAACAACCTGAAGCACCTGGGCTGACCTGCGGTGATTCCCTGCGGTGCTCAGGTGTCAGTGGGCCGACGTAGAGTCGGAACATGCGTCTGAGCACCGTGATCCTCCCCGTCCGCCGCTGGTCGGAAGGCGGCCGCGACCAGTGGCTGCGCGCCGAGAGCCTCGGCTTCCACACCGCGTACACCTACGACCACCTGTCGTGGCGCTCGTTCCGCGAGAAGACGTGGTTCGGGGCCGTCCCGACGCTGACGGCCGCGGCGGCCGTGACCTCGCGGCTGCGCCTGGGCACCCTGGTCACCTCGCCGAACTTCCGGCATCCGGTGACCCTGGCCAAGGAACTGATCACCCTGGACGACGTCTCCGGTGGCCGCGTCACGCTCGGTATCGGGGCGGGGGGCAACGGCTTCGATGCGACGACGCTGGGCCAGGAGCCGTGGACCCCGCGCGAGCGGGCGGACCACTTCGGGGAGTTCGTTCCCCTGCTCGACCGGCTGCTGAGCGAGGACTCGGTGTCGTACGACGGCACGCACTATTCGGCGGTCGAGGCCCGGAACATCCCCGGCTGCGTACAGCGGCCCAGGCTGCCCTTCGCCGTCGCCGCCACCGGTCCGCGCGGACTGAAGCTCGCGGCCCGGCACGGCCAGGCCTGGGTGACGACCGGTGACCCGAAGCTCTTCGAGGCCGGGACGCCCGAGCAGTCCCTCGAGGCGATCGCCGGACAGATCGGCAAGCTGGGCGCCGCCTGCGAGGAGATCGGGCGGGACGTCGAGGAGCTGGACAAGATCCTGCTGACCGGATTCACCCCCGACCGCGGCCGTCCGCTGGAATCCCTCGACGCCTTCGTGGACTTCGCGGGCCGGCACTTCGTGCTCGGCATCACGGAGATCGTCGTCCACGCGCCGATCGCCGACTCCGACTTCGCGGCGGACGAGAAGGTCTTCGAGCAGATCGCGACGGAGGGCCTGGCCCAACTGGCGGGTTAGGGCCGGATCCTGCCGGTCAGCCAGGGGGTGAGGGTCGTGCCGCGCAGGACCAGTTCTTTGTACGTCTCGTCGCCGGGCAGTGCCACGATCAGCCAGTAGCCCGGCGGGAAGAGCCTGCCCTTGACGTGGGCGAGTCCGCCGTAGACCGAGCGGAGGAACGCGGGCACGGAGTCGCGGGGGACGTCGTGGAACTCGACCTCGTCGACGGTGATCTTCGCGTCGTCGTCCGGGTAGAGATGGACGGCCACGGCGGGCCTGCCGCCCAGTTCGATGTACGCCTCGTGCGGCAGCGAACCGTCCGGGTCGGTGGTGACGGCGACTCCGGCCGAGGTGCGCCGCGAGGTCTGGTCGGCGCCGATGTCGTGCGAGACATCGGCCTCCAGGTTGTACTCGCGTGCGATCTCACGGACCGCGGCGACGGCTGCCTCGGTGCTGACCAGCTTCGGATGTGCCATGCCGGGCATGGTGTCAGCCGGGAAAGCGCAGGTACAAGGGCGGCACGGCGTCGGCGAGCCAGACGCCGTTGGCGCTCACCCGGAAGACGTGGCCGTCGCGGTGCATGGCGCCGGCGTCGACGCTCAGGACGACGGGACGACCGCGCCGTGCGCCCACCCGGGTCGCCGTCTCGCGGTCGGGCGAGAGATGGACGTGGTGGCGGTTCATGGGGCGCAGCCCCTCGGTGCGGATCGCTTTCAGGGTGCGGGCGACCGTGCCGTGGTAGAGGTACGCGGGCGGCTCGGCCGGGGGCAGGCCGAGGTCGACCTCGACGGAGTGGCCCTGGCTGGCCCGGATCCGTACGCCGTCGATCGCGAACCGCTGTTTGTCGTTGGCGGCGACGACATGGTCGAGTTCCGCCCGGGTGAAGGGAAAGCCGTGTGCGGCAGCGGCCCGCATCAAGTCGTCGACGGCCACCCAGCCGTTGGTGTCGAGGGTGAGGCCGATGCGCTCGGGCTGATGCCGCAGATGCTTGGAGAGGTACTTCGACACCTTGACGGTGCGTCTTTCATCCATGGGGCCAGGGTGGCGGTGCGTGTGACGGAGCGCATCCGAATTACTTCTCTCCGCAGGTTTATCCACCATGATCCACAGATAACTCGGCTTATCCACAGGGGATTTGGCCCGAGCTGTGGATAAGTCGGCCCGTGTTCACGGCCTCCGGGGGTGCGTCAGTGCGTCCAACGTCCTTGCCTGGAGCTCCCGTTCGGTGGCCGCGGCGATGAAGAGCGCCGCATTGTCCCGGCCCACCAGGTCCTCGACGGCGCGCAGTGTCGTGGCGGGCACCGCGACGGGCTGGGGGTCGTCGTACGGCGCGGGCGGGCCTGCGGGGCCGAGGTGCTGCTGCAGATGCCGCGTCGCGAAGAGCCGCATCGCACGGGCCAGTTCGGCGTCCACACTCTGCTGGGCGAGCGGCCGCAGACGTCGTACGAGAGCGGCCGCCTCCGCGGCGTCCGTGTCCGTGGGCGGAGTGTGCCCGAGGTAGCGGGCGAAGACATGCTCCGTGGTGAACTCCAGGAACCGGGCCGCTATGTGCTCGACCTGCCCCCGAAGCTCCCTCAGATGCCCGGAGATCGCCTTCAGCGGCACCCCGGCCGCGTGCAGTTCCACCGCCACCGTCAGCTCCTGCGGACTGGGCACCAGGAACTCGTCGTCCCGGCCGGCGATGCGCTCCAGTACGCCCAGGGCGACCGCGTCCTCGACCGCCTCGTCGTCGGGCACGCCCCCGAACCGCTCGTCGAGCTCGGCCCGCGAGATCCGGGCCGCCTCCTCGTCCGTCCACGGGCCGTGGACCTCGGCGACCAGACCGAGCACCCCGCCCAGACCGCGCCCGGCGTCCCAGGCCTCGAGCAGCTCCTTGATGGAGGCCAGGGTGTAACCGCGGTCGAGCAGGTCGGCGATCTGACGCAGCCGGGCCAGATGGCTGTCCCCGTACACATTGGCCCGCCCGCGCCGCTCGGGCGTGGGGAGCAGCCCGCGGTCCTGGTAGGCCCGGATCGTACGGACCGTGGCACCGCTGTGGTGGGCCAGATCCTCGATCCGGTACTCCGCTTCGGACACGCTCTCCCCCTAGTCGTCCTGCTCTACGAAAGGGCCGCACGCCCGATTGCTCCCGCCGCCGACCGGGCCGCCGGCGAAGCCGCCAGATACTCGACCGCCTTGCGCAGCGAGCCCTCCTGCGAGGGATGGTACGACCGCCGGAAGTATCGCGGAATCGCCGCGCCCAGCTCACGCCAGCTGGGCAGCAGCCCCTTGGCGACCGCCTTGTTGTGCTCGCGCAGCGAGTAGCGCATGCCGCTCCCCGCCAGTTCCGGGTCGTGCCGGATCAGATACGAGGTCCCCCACGCCCAGAGCCAGAGCAGCACCGGGGCGACCACGACCATGCCCTCGATCCGCCGGGCGTACCGCGGCAGCCCCTCGCCCCCGCAGTGCTGGTACATGTCGAAGGCCACGGCCCGGTGCTCGACCTCCTCCGCGCCGTGCCAGCGCAGCAGATCCAGCATGACCTCGTCGCTGTCGGCGTGGTCCAGGGCCTCCGCGTGCAGCACCCAGTTGCCGAGGACCGCGGTGAACTGCTCGATCGCGGCGACCAGGGCCAGCCGGAAGCGGAGCCACTCCTGGGTGGGTATCGGAGCGCCGAACGGCGGCTGTTCGCCCAGCAGTTTCTCGAAGAGGAAGTCGACGTGCCGGGTGTACGCCTCGGTGTCGAGCCGCTGCGCCGCCAGGTGGTCGAGCACATGGGAGTGCTGCACGCTGTGCGTGGCCTCTTGCCCCATGAACCCCTTGACGTCCTTCAGCAGCTGAGGGTCGTCGACCAGCGGCAGGGCCTCCTTGAAGACCTTGACGAACCACCGCTCGCCCGCCGGGAGCAGCAGATGCAGCACATTGATGACATGGGTCGCCGTCGGCTCGCCGGGGATCCAGTGCAGTGGCGTCCGCTCCCAGTCGAAGGCGACCCGGCGCGGGACGATGGCGTAGTGAGAAGACTCGGTCTGCTCTCCTTGTTCGGTGCTCACAGCGGCGGCTCCAATCGGGCGATCGCGCGCAGGGTGCGGGGGGCGAACCGGGACATGAAGTGGGCGCCGCGCGCCTCGGGCGTCACCGGCACCACGGCCTGATTGCGCACCACTGCCCGCAGAATGGCCGAAGCGACCTTCTCCGGCGGGTAGTTGCGCAGTCCGTACAGCCGCGCCGACTTCTTCTGCCTGCGCTTCTCCTCGTCCGCCGAGACTCCGGCGAAGTGCGCGGTGGAGGTGATGTTGGTGTTCACGATGCCGGGGCAGATCGCGCTCACCCCGATGCCCTTGTCGGACAGCTCCGCGCGCAGGCACTCGCTGAGCATCAGCACGGCGGCCTTGGAGGTGGAGTAGGCGGGGAGTGCCTTGGAGGGCTGGAAGGCCGCGGCCGACGCGGTGTTGACGATGTGGCCGCCCTGACCGCGGTCCGCCATCTGCTTGCCGAAGATCCGGCAGCCGTGGATGACGCCCCACAGATTGACGTCCAGGACCTTCTTCCAGTCCTCGCTCGTGGTCTCGAAGAAGGATCCGGAGAGCCCTATGCCGGCGTTGTTCACCAGGACGTCCACGATGCCGTACTCACGGGCGACCTTCTCGGCGAGCTTCTCCATGGCGGCCTCGTCGCTGACGTCCACCGCCTCGCCCCAGGCCTCGGGGGAGCCGATCAGCCGCGCCATCTCCGCCGTACGGGAAGCGCCTTCCGCGTCCCGGTCGACGGCCACGACCCGTGCCCCGGCCTCGGCGAAGGCGAAGGCGGTGGCCCGTCCGATGCCGCTCGCGGCGCCGGTCACCAGGACCAGCTGTCCGCCGAAGCGATCCGCGTGCGGGCCGCTCGCCTTGGAGTCCTTCGCCGGGAGCCCTTCCTCGTGCGTGGTCACGAACTCTCCGATCCAGGCGGCCAGTTGATCGGGGCGGGTGCGCGGAACCCAGTGCTTGGCGGGCAGCGAGCGCCGCACCACTCCCGGCGCCCAGTGCTCCAGTTCGTCGTACAGCCGCTCCGAGAGGAAGATGTCCCCGGTCGGAGTGATCAGCTGTACCGGCGCATGCGCGTACGCGTCCGCGCGCGGCCTGCGCAGCCGGGCCCGTACGTTGTCGCGGTACAGCCACGCCCCGTGGGCCGCGTCCGAAGGCAGCGAGGGCGTCGGATAGTCGCCCGCGGGCACCTTCTCCAGGCGCTGCAGGATCTTCGGCCACCGCTTGCCGAGCGGTCCGCGCCAGGCGAGCTCGGGCAGCACCGGGGTGTGCAGCATGTACACGTACCAGGACTTGGCGCCCTGCCCCAGAAGCTGGCCGACCCTGCGGGGCGTGGGCCGCGCCATCCGCTTCTTGATCCAGTGGCCGAAGTGGTCGAGCGAAGGCCCCGACATGGACGTGAACGAAGCGATCCGTCCCTCCGTCCGCGGCACCGTCACGAACTCCCAGGACTGCACCGAACCCCAGTCGTGCCCGACCAGGTGCACCGGCTTGTCCGGGCTGACCGCGTCCGCGACCGCGAGGAAGTCGTCGGTCAGCTTCTCCAGGGTGAAGCCGCCCCGCAGCGGCGCGGGCGCCGTCGACCGGCCGTGCCCCCGGACGTCGTACAGCACCACATGCAATCCGTAGCGCTCGGCGAGCTGCGCCGCGACCTCGCTCCACACCTCTTTGGAGTCCGGATAGCCGTGCACCAGCAGCACGGTCGGCTGGGAGGCGTCGCCCAGTTCGGCGACGCACAGCTCGATTCCGCCCGTCCGTACCCAGCGCTCGCGCGCACCGTCGAGACTCACGCCGACTTCTCCTCTGCCCAGCGCCGCACATGCGGCAGATCGTCGTCCAGCCAGAACGCGCTCTGTTCGGGGTCCGTGGAGTCGGTGACCACGAGGATCTCCTCGAACTTCGCGCCCATACCCCGGAATCCGAGGTGCGGTTCGACCGCCCACAACCCCGGCTGGGGCGGGTGGTCGGAGAATTTGTAGGGGCTCCAGAGCGGAGACCAGCCGTCCCGGTGCCCGTGCAGCGCATCGCTCGCCAGGCCCTTCAGCGATTGCGTACCGAAGCCGAAGACGCGCGGTGCGAACTGCCGCTCCTTCACGCGGTCGACCTTGTGGGCGATGACGCCGAAGGGATAGGCCCGGTGCCGGTTCGCGTACCCCTGCCGGGTCATCAGCCGCTCGACGTCCTCGTAGATCTCCCGGAGCGACCGCCGCTCGCGCACCTCGCGCAGGATCAGCTCGCGGTGCGCCTCCAGATCGGCGAGAAGCTTGTCGTGCACGGGATTGAGTCCCAGGCAGCCCGAGTAGCCGATGTCCGCCGTGTAGCCCTTGTAGACCGGCGCCATGTCGAGGATGAACGGCATCCCCGCCTCCAGCCGCCGGTTCGTCGGGAAGAACTGCAGCGGCACCTTGAACCCGGCGAAGGCCGTCCGGTCCCCGAACCAGGCGAAGGGCAGATGGAACCAGTCCCGCACCCCCCGCTCGCGCAGCCACTCGCGCTGCATCCGCGCCGCCTCGCGCTCGGTCACGCCCGGCTTGAGCTGCGCGGCGACCGCCTCGGCGCATTCGTATGCGAGGGTCTGCACCGTTCTGAACCCCCGCAGTTCCGCCGGGAGTTCGCTCTTCACCATGGAGACCATGGAGCTGGAACCTGCTGAGGTCATGCCACCCGCCCTGTGTCGCGGTACGCGCTCGTAACTTGACACTGATGAATGTGACAATGCCCGGCGGCTGCGTCAAGGGGTGTGCACCAGCCTGTGGATAACTCTCGGGCGTACGTCTCGGGTCGAAGGCCCCCTACGGGTCCGTACATCTGGAGACGGACACGCATCCAGCCGCCTGGGCTGACGTCCGATGTGGTCTGCGCCACTACCTTCGAATACGTGACTGTGATCGTGACCGAAAGCCTCAGCAAGCGGTTCCCCCGGGTGACCGCGCTTGACCGGCTCTCCCTGGACATCGGGCCCGGCGTGACCGGCCTGGTGGGTGCCAACGGAGCCGGCAAGTCCACCATGATCAAGATCCTGCTCGGACTGTCCCCCGCCACGGAAGGCCGCGCCGAAGTGCTCGGCATGGACGTCGCCACCAGCGGCGCCGCGATCCGTGAGCGCGTCGGGTACATGCCCGAGCACGACTGCCTGCCGCCCGACGTCTCGGCCACCGAGTTCGTCGTCCACATGGCGCGCATGTCCGGACTCCCGCCGAGCGCGGCGCGCGAACGCACCGCGGACACGCTGCGCCATGTCGGCCTGTACGAGGAGAGGTACCGCCCCATCGGCGGCTACTCGACGGGCATGAAGCAGCGCGTGAAGCTGGCCCAGGCCCTCGTCCACGACCCGCAGCTGGTCCTCCTCGACGAGCCGACCAACGGCCTCGACCCGGTCGGCCGCGACGAGATGCTGGGCCTGATCCGCCGTATCCACACAGACTTCGGCATCTCGGTCCTGGTCACCTCCCACCTCCTGGGCGAACTGGAACGCACCTGCGACCACGTCGTCGTCATCGACGGCGGCAAGCTCCTGCGCTCCAGCTCCACCAGCGACTTCACCCAGACCACGGCGACGCTCGCCGTCGAGGTCACCGACTCCGACACGCACCCCGACGGTGCACAGGCCCTGCGCGAGAAGCTCGCCGCGGCCGGGGTCACCCTCCACGAGGGCCTGGAGAACGGCCTCCCGGGCGCCGGACACATCCTCCTGGTCGAGGCCGCGGGCGAGGAGACGTACGACCTGGTGCGCGACACCGTCGCGGACCTCGGTCTCGGTCTCGTACGCATGGAACAGCGCCGCCACCACATCGCCGAGGTCTTCCGCTCCGAGGCGCAGGACCAGAAGCAGGAGGCGAAGGCACTGTGAGCACGCCCACCCAGCCGACCCAGCCCGCCCAGACCCAGATCCACAACATCGGCTACCGCAACTACGAAGGCGAACGCCTGGGCCGCGCCTACGCCCGCCGCTCGCTCTTCTCGCAGTCGCTGCGCGGCTCCTACGGACTCGGCCGCTCGGCCAAGTCCAAGGTCCTGCCGATGATCCTCTTCGCGGTGATGTGTGTGCCCGCGGCGATCATCGTGGCGGTCGCGGTGGCCACCAAGGCCAGTGAACTGCCCCTCGACTACACCCGGTACGCGATCTTCACCCAGGCCGTCATCGGCCTCTACCTCGCGGCCCAGGCCCCCCAGGCGGTCTCCCGCGACCTGCGCTTCAAGTCGATCCCCCTGTACTTTTCGCGCCCCATCGAGCGCGCCGACTACGTCCTCGCCAAGTACGCGGCGATGGCCTCGGCCCTCTTCATCCTCACCGCCGTACCCCTGCTGATCCTCTACGTGGGGTCCCTCCTCGCGAAGCTCGACTTCGCGGATCAGACCAAGGGCCTCGCACAAGGACTCGTCTCCGTGGCACTGCTCTCCCTGCTCTTCGCCGGCCTCGGCCTGGTGATGGCAGCGCTCACCCCGCGCCGCGGCTTCGGTGTCGCCGCCGTCATCGCGCTGATGACCATCACCTACGGTGCCGTCTCCACGGTCCAGGCCATCGCCTTCGACCAGGGCTCGCCGGGCGCGGTGAAGTGGCTCGGCCTCTTCTCGCCGATCACGCTCATCGACGGCGTACAGACCGCGTTCCTCGGGGCGAGCTCCTCCTACCCGGGCGGGACGGGCCCGGGCGCAGGCCCCGGCGTGGTCTACGTCCTCGTCGTACTAGGCCTCATCTACGGCTCGTACGCCGTCCTGATGCGCCGCTACCGGAAGGTCGGACTGTGACCACGATCAACATCGACCACACCTCCCGCTGGTTCGGCAATGTGGTCGCCGTCAACGACATCACCATGACGGTGGGCCCCGGCGTCACCGGGCTCCTCGGCCCCAACGGCGCGGGAAAATCCACCCTCATCAACATGATGGCGGGCTTCCTCGCCCCCTCGACCGGCACGGTCACCCTCGACGGCGACACGATCTGGCGCAACGAGACGATCTACCGCAAGCTCGGCATCGTCCCCGAGCGCGAGGGCATGTACGACTTCCTCACGGGCCGCGAATTCGTCGTCGCCAACGCGGAGTTGCACGGCCTGGACGAGCGCGCGGCGCAGCGCGCCCTGGCGACGGTCGAGATGGAGTACGCCCAGGACCGCAAGATCGCCACGTACTCCAAGGGCATGCGCCAGCGCGTGAAGATGGCCTCCGCCCTCGTCCACGACCCGTCCGTACTGCTCCTCGACGAGCCCTTCAACGGCATGGACCCGCGTCAGCGCATGCAGCTGATGGACCTGCTGAGCTCGATGGGCGCGGAGGGCCGCACGGTCCTCTTCTCCTCGCACATCCTCGAAGAGGTCGAGCAACTCGCCTCGCACATCGAGGTGATCGTGGCCGGACGGCACGCGGCCTCCGGCGACTTCCGCAAGATCCGCCGCCTCATGACGGACCGACCGCACCGCTACCTGGTCCGCTCCAGCGACGACCGCGCACTCGCGGCAGCGCTCATCGCGGACCCGTCCACCGCGGGCATCGAGGTCGACCTCGCAGAGGGCGCCCTGCGTATCCAGGCCGTCGACTTCGGCCGCTTCACCGCACTCCTCCCCCAAGTCGCCCGCGCCAAAGACATCCGCCTCCTCACGGTCTCGCCCTCGGACGAATCCCTCGAGTCGGTCTTCTCCTACCTAGTAACGGCCTGAAAGGAGCGGTGAGTTCCCCTATGTACAACCCCACTGTCGCCCGCCTCACCTACCGGGCCCTGCTCGGCCGGCGCCGCGCCGCGATCCTCTTCATCCTCCCGGCGCTGCTCATCGTCATCGCCGCGGCGGTACGCGCCTTCAGCGGCGCCGACGACCAGGTCGCCACCGATGTGCTCGGCGGATTCGCCATGGCCACGATGGTCCCGCTGATCGGCGTCATCGCCGGTACGGGAGCGATCGGCCCCGAAATCGACGACGGCTCGATCGTCTACCTCCTCGCCAAGCCGGTGAAGCGCCCCACGATCATCATCACCAAGCTCTTCGTGGCGGTCGGCGTGACGATGGCCTTCTCCGCCATCCCGACCTTCATCGCCGGCATGATCCTCAACGGCAACGGCCAGCAGATCGCGGTGGCCTACACGGTCGCGGCCCTGGTCGCCTCGATCGCGTACGCGGCGATCTTCCTCCTCCTGGGCACCATCACCCGGCACGCGGTGGTCGCGGGCCTGGTCTACGCCCTGGTCTGGGAGACCGTCTTCGGCAATCTGGTCGCGGGCGCGCGCACGCTCAGCGTCCAGCAGTGGTCGCTCTCCCTGGCCGAGAAGATCGCCACCCCGGGCGCGATCAGCTCGGACGTCGGACTCCCGCTGGGCATCGTCCTGTTGGCGGGCGTCACGGCTGCCGCGACCTGGTACGCGGGCCAGAAGCTGAGGACGCTGAAGCTGGCGGGCGAGGAGTAAACAGCGGACACCCCGTGGGGACGGAGGCCGCCCGGCCTGCGCCCCCACGGTCCTGCGCGTCAGCGCTTACGGCGCCTCTGGCGCGGTGCCTTGAGATGCAGGTGCCGCTTGATCTCGGCCATGTCCTCGCTGAGATCGGTGACCCGTACGCTCATGGCGCCAACGACCCGGTCGGTGGCGTCGAGCCGCCGGTCGATGCCGTCGAACCGCCGGTCCATCGAATCCAGCCGGTGGTCGATCGTCTCCAGCCGCTGGTCCATGTGCTCCAGACGCATAGACATCCGCTGGAGCACCGGCCCCAACTCCTGCAGCGCGGGCCCGACCTGGGCCATGGAGGCCTCCAGGTTGGTGACCCGCCGGTCGAGCCCGTCGAAACGGGGGTCGGTCATCTGGCCCTGGCGCAGTTCCTCGGTGTCGAGGAGATACGTGCGGACGTACTTGGCGACGTCGCTGTCACGCAGCAGCATGGCGACGTTGAGGATCGCTCTACGGGTGAAGAGGCGCTGATGACGCCGCCCCTGTGGATAACTCTCACCCGCACTCCCGGATGACGTGGCCGTTTTGGCCACGTCATGTCCGCGCAGTTCAGACCCGCTAATGGTGATCATTCCGTTGCTGGCGAGCTCGTCACGATGACGCTTGACGACACTATGCACAGCGTCCCTGTGGACAGCGAAGTACTGAGCCACACCCTCGGTGGTCACATGCAGCCCATCAGGCAGCAGCTGCAACGCCTTCACTTTTTCCAGGACGTCAACACGCCCCAGATGGTCCGCGCGCAGCGCACGCGATTCGAGCAGGGCGACTTCGGTTGGCATGGGAATGCCTCCCGTTCATGGTCAGTGGTGCATGACGATGGACGGCCCTCTCCCCGGGCTTCAGGGGTGGAGGTCGCTCATGTATTCCCACTGACTCAATGACCAGCCGCGTCGGGTCTTACGATCCCGTACCCGCACCGGCAAACCCCAGATTCACGAACTCTCGACGCCCCGGATCCCAGTTGCCTCCACGCAGGAGTGACAACGGTCGGACAGTCGTACAAGTTATGGGTACGTGCGAACGAGTTTTCCCCGTATGGGAGTCACACCTTCTGATCCCGAGCCGCCATAAGACCCACCCCCAGCGCCACCACGCACACCCCGACCACCAGCGACAACGGCACCGTCCAGCTTCCCGTCGCCTCGTACACCGCCCCCGCCGCGAACGGGCCGACCGCGGCCAGCAGGTATCCCACCGTCTGCGCCATCCCCGACAGCCGCGCCGCCGTCACCGCGTCCCCCGACCGCAGCACGATCAGCGTCAGCGCGAGCCCGACCGCGCCTCCCTGCCCGACCCCGAGCACGGCGGCCCACACCCACGCACCGGTGACCGGCGCGATGATCAGCCCCACATATCCCGCAGCCACCATCCCCGTCACCAGCACGATCAGCGGCCGCTGGCTCCGCATCCGGCCGGCCAGCACCGGCACCACGAAGGCCCCGGCCACCTGGATCAGGTTGTTGAAGGCGAAGACGACGCCCGCCGACGAACGGCTCATCCCGTGGTCGCTGAAGATCGTCGGCATCCAGGCGATCAGTACGTACGACCAAAGCGACTGCAGCCCCATGAAGAGCGTGACCTGCCAGGCCAGCGCGCTGCGCCACACGCTCTTCCCCGGCGGGACCACCGCAGTCCGCACCTCGTGTCCCGTACGCCCCCGCGCGATGAGCACCTGCGGCAGCCAGGCCACCGCCGCGACCACGGCCAGCAGCGACCAGAAGGCCAGCGACGCCTCCCAGCTGCCCCCGAAAGCCTTCTCCAGCGGTACGGAAGCAGCCGCGGCCACCGTCGCCCCGGCGATCATCGCGCCGGTGTACACGGACGTCATCGACGCCGCACGATCCGGGAAGTCCCGCTTGATCAGGCCCGGCATCAGCACGTTCAGCAGCGCGATGGCCGTCCCGATCAGCAGCGACCCCCCGTACAGCGCACCCACCGAAGGCAGCACGCGCACCAGGATCCCGCCGGCCAGCAGCAACAGCGCCCCGAAGAGCACCACTTCGCTCCCCAGCCGCCGCCCCAGCCACGGCGCCACCAGCGCACCGAGCCCGAGGAAGAGCACAGGCACCGACGTCAGCAGACTGTTCGCCGTCTGGGAGAGCCCGAACTGAGCCCCGACCTGCGTCACCAGCGGCGACATGCTCGCCAGCGCGGCCCGCATGTTGACCGAGGCCAGCACGATCCCGACCAGCAGCAGCACCGGATGAGCGATCAGCGCCCGCCGCGCCCGCGCGCCCTCCACGGAGGGCCTGACATCGGCCTCCGCATCGATGACCGCCAGCCGACCAGGACCAGAATCCGGGCGTGACAAAACAAACACCTCTCTCAACTCATGCGTTACGTAAGGAAAGTCAGCGAGCGTCGAGCAGCGCACTCACCGCATCGATCGGCTCCTGCAGCAGCGTCCGCGCCACCCGCTCGGCCCCGTCCGGATCCCCGGCCTCGATCGCGTCGACCAGCGCCCGGTGCGTCTCCAGGTCGATCGGCGGCATCTCCCGGTCCCCGAGCGCCTCGATCAGCACCTCGTGCACCTGCGTGGAGAAGAAGCGGTACACCTCCACGAAGGCCGCGTTGTGTGTGGCGTCCACCACCGCCCGGTGGAAGACGAGGTCCGCGTCGGCCGCCCGGTCCCCCTCCCCCCGAAGCACCCGCAGCGCTTCGCGCAACCGCTCCAGGTCCGCCGCGTCGCGCCGTACCGCCGCCAGCCGCGCGGCCTCGGCCTCCAGCGCGACCCTCAGCTCCAGTACGTCCAGGGCCCCCGCATGCCGCATCGTCCGCAGCACCGCGGCCGGATCGGCAGTCGACCGTACGAAGGTCCCGTTGCCCTGCAGCGACTCGAGCAGCCCCGCATGCACCAGCACCCGCACCGCCTCGCGCACCGTGTTGCGCCCGACGCCCAGCTGCTCGGCCAGCTCGTGCTCGGTCGGAATCCGGTCCCCGACCGCCCACTCGCCCTCGGCCAGCTGAGTCCGCAGCTGCTCGACCACGGTGTCCACGAGGGACTGTCGTCCCGCCGCCTGCAGCGCCATCACGCCAGTCTCCATTCACCCGGTTGCCCAATCATCCTACAACTTGCCGCGCACCCCCATGCGCCAAGATGGGACCGTGACGCCGCCACCCGGGCAGCCAGAGCCCTCCCGCCCCCTCAGAAGCTGGATCCGCTCCACGCCCGGCACACACATCTGGCTGCTGGTCATCGTGATCACCAGCGCCGTCATCGCACTCTCCACCGAGGGCCTGGAACGCTTCCTCCTGGAGCGCAACAGCAGCAACATCGTGGAGCTCTCGGCCCACCCCGTGCAGTCCCTGTTCCTGAGCGCCTTCTGGATCGAGAACCCTTCCTCGGTCCTTCTCTACATCGTGCTCTTCGAGACCTTCCACGCCCCTGTGGAGCGCTGGCTCGGCACCCTGCGCTGGCTCTTCGTCGTGGCGGTCGCGCACATCGCCGCCACCCTCATCAGCCAGAAGATCGTCCTGATGAGCATCGAGAACCACGAGGTGCCGCACCGGATGGCCCACGTCGTGGACATCGGCGTCAGCTACGGCCTCGCCGCCTCGATCGGCATCCTCACGTACCGCGTGCACGGCCACTGGCGCTGGCTCTACCTCGCCGGCACGCTCGCCTTCTTCGGCATCCCGCTGGTCACCGGCGGCACCTTCACGGACCTCGGCCACGCGGCCGCGCTCGCCATCGGGCTTGTCTGCTGGCCGCTCACGAAAAAGGAGTGGCGCCCAACACCCGGGCAGAGCACAGTGGTTGAGCACACACCGGACCGGGAGAGGAGCGAGACGATGACCGACGACGACAGTCAGAGTCCGTCGAGCTCCCAGCAGGGCGGGACGGGGCAGGCACCGGGGTAGCGCCACCTCACACTCCGCGAGCCGCCCACGGACGAACCGCCCGGGCGGCTTTCTCGTGCGCATCGCGCACGGGCCGCCCTCCCGGAGGATTGGCCGAGTGGAAAGGCACGGGCTTGCTAAGCCCTGGTCGGGGCCGAAAACCCCGCGCGCGTTCGATCCGCGCATCCTCCGCCCACGCACTCACGCACCTACGTCGACGCGACCGCGTCCCCCGCCGCCTCCGCGACGGTCTCCACGAGCCCGATCCCCGCGCTCTCCGTCGACGCCCCGCCCGACGTGACCGCGATCAGCACCGAGTCCCCGTCCACGGTGACCTCGCCGACCGAGTTGATGTCCCACAGCTCCGTGGCCGACCGCTGCAGCCACCCGTTCTTCAGCTCCGCCGACGTCCCGCTGTCCGCGGCCGCCGAGACACCCCACTGCTGGTCGGCCTCGACGTTCCCCATCAGTTCCTGGATGTACGCCTGCGAGTCCGCACTCAGCGCCGAGCCGTCGTCCCCGTACACCACCTGCAGCAGCTTCAGCTGATCGTCGGCGGTCGTCTGCGTCAGACCCCAGTCCCCGTCGGTGCCGGCGACCGTGTCCGCAAGACCGAAGGTCCGGTTCGCGGCGTCCAGACCGGACGCCCCGCCTATCTGGCCCCAGAGGGTGTTCGTCGCGTCGTTGTCGCTGTTTTCGATCATCGAGGTCGCCAGCGTCTGCTGCTCCGCGGTGAGCGTGGTCCCGCTGTCCTGGGCCTGCAGCAGCAGCGTCGCCAGAATGTCGACCTTGACGATGCTCGCGGTGTCGTACGTATCGGCACTGTCGCCGCTCGTGTACGAAGCCGTCGCACCGGAGTCGAGATTCAGCGCGGCCACCTGATAGCTGCCCTCCGCCTTCACCGCGTTCAGCGCGCGCGTCAGCGTGGCGTCGGGGGAGGCGGCAGCGGTGGCCGAAGGCGTGTCGCTGACCTTGGCGACCGGCGCCGCATCGTGGCCCGGGTCCGTGCCCGAGTGCGCGCCCACAGCCGTCAGCGCTCCGGCTGTCGCCAGACCAGCGACCGCGGTCACTGCGACGTATCGCAGGCGGCGGCGCTTTTTCCTTCCGAGGTCGTCATCCATGCTTTCGACGCTAAAACGACCACGTCGACAGAACCCTATGGATTGTCTGTGAGACGAATGAGAAAGGAGTTTGTGCAGGTCAGACGCTTGTGAGCATTCTCTCCAGCACCACGGCGATCCCGTCGTCGTCGTGCGACGTGGTGATCTCGTCCGCCACGGCCTTCAGCGACGCGTGCGCATTGGCCATCGCGACCCCGTACGCCGCCCACCCGAACATCGGGATGTCGTTCGGCATGTCCCCGAACGCGATGGTCTCCGCCGGCGTGACCTTCAGCCGCCGCGCGGCCAGCGAGAGCCCGGTCGCCTTGGACAGCCCCAGCGGCAGCAGTTCCACGACTCCGGCGCCCGCCATGACGACGTCCACCAGACCCCCGGCCGACTCCTGCGCGACCTGCGCCAGCGCGTCGTCGCTCAGCCCCGGGTGCTGGACGTACACCTTGTTCAGTGGCGCCGCCCACAGCTCGGCCAGATCGTCGAAGGGGACCACGGGAAGCGGCCCCTCCTGTACGACGTATCCCGGCCCGACCAGCACGTCCCCGTCGATCCCGTCCCGGCTGGCGGCCAGCGCCAGCGGTCCGACCTCGGCCTCGATCTTGGCCAGCGCGATCCCGGCCAGCTGGCGGTCCAGGGTGACGGAGGTCAGCAGCCGGTGCTCGCCGGCGTGGTAGACCTGCGCGCCCTGCCCGCAGACCGCGAGCCCCTCGTAACCGAGGTCGTCCAGGATGTGCCGGGTCCATGCGACGGACCGCCCGGTGACGACGATGTGCGCCGCACCCGCCGCTGTCACAGCGGCGAGTGCGTCACGCGTACGGGCCGAGACCGTGTCGTCGGACCGCAGCAGCGTCCCGTCGAGGTCGGTGGCGATGAGCTTGTACGGGAGGGGCGAAGTACTCACGTGGTGCGGAGCTCCAGACTGGCGGACTTACTTGGGTTCAAGAACGGATCGTCCCCCGAGGTACGGCCTGAGGACCTCAGGCACGCGCACCGAACCGTCGGCCTGCTGGTGGTTCTCCAGGATGGCCACGATCGTCCGCGGCACCGCGCAGAGCGTGCCGTTGAGCGTCGAGAGCGGCTGGACCTTCTTGTCCTCGCGCATACGGACCGAGAGCCGCCGCGCCTGGAACCCGTCGCAGTTCGACGCCGAGGTCAGCTCGCGGTACTTGCCCTGCGTGGGGATCCACGCCTCGCAGTCGAACTTGCGCGAGGCCGAGGAGCCGAGGTCGCCGGTGGCCACGTCGATCACCTGGAAGGGCAGCTCAAGGGCGGTCAGCCACTGCTTCTCCCAGTCGAGGAGCCGCTGGTGCTCGGCCTGGGCCTCGTCCGGGTGGACGTAGGAGAACATCTCGACCTTGTCGAACTGGTGCACCCGGAAGATGCCCCGGGTGTCCTTTCCGTACGTACCGGCCTCGCGGCGGAAGCACGGCGAGAAGCCCGCGTACCGCAGCGGCAGCTTGTCCGCGTCGATGATCTCGTCCATGTGGTACGCGGCGAGGGGCACCTCGGACGTACCGACGAGGTAGTAGTCGTCCTTCTCCAGGTGGTAGACGTTCTCGGCGGCCTGGCCGAGGAAGCCCGTCCCCTCCATGGCGCGCGGGCGCACCAGGGCCGGCGTGAGCATCGGGATGAACCCGGCTTCCGTCGCCTGCGCGATCGACGCGTTGACCAGCGCGAGCTCCAGCAGAGCACCGACACCCGTCAGGTAGTAGAAGCGCGAGCCGGAGACCTTCGCGCCGCGCTCGACGTCGATGGCGCCCAGCGCCTCGCCGAGCTCCAGGTGGTCCTTGGGCGCGAAGCCTTCGCTCTCGAAGTCGCGGATCGTGCCGTGCGTCTCGAGGACGACGAAGTCCTCCTCGCCGCCGACCGGAACATCGGTGTGGACGATGTTGCCGAGCTGCAGCAGCAGACGCTTGGTCTCCTCGTCCGCCTCGTTCTGCTCGGCGTCCGCGGCCTTGACGGCGGCGGCGAGCTGGCCGGTCTTCTTCAGAAGCTCGGCCTTCTCCTCCCCCTGGGCCTTGGGGATGAGCTTGCCGAGCGACTTCTGCTCGGAGCGGAGTTCGTCGAAGCGGAGTCCGGAGGACCTGCGCCGCTCGTCGGCGGAGAGCAGGGCGTCGACGAGCGCGACGTCCTCTCCACGGGCGCGCTGGGAGGCGCGAACACGGTCGGGGTCCTCACGGAGCAGGCGAAGGTCAATCACCCCACCAGGCTACCGGTGCGGGGTTGCGCCCCTCGACTCGATATTGCCTTGCGTGTCACTTTGTCCGAATTGAGGCAATATCTCCGAAATGGGAGAACGTAAGGGTGGAGTTTCCCGGTATTCCGTCAATAAAGCCGGTCCCATTCCCCGGAACGGGTCACGGCGACGCCGTTCGGTTGACCCACACCCCTTGCGGCAGACGGAAGTTGGGTGCGGTTCGTCCACAGGAATCCACAGCCGGAAAAAGTTATCCACAGGCTGTGCGGGAGATCTGTGGATGACGGAATAGATCATTCCGAAAGCCGCATGCAGGGCGAAGGATTCCCCGGTCAAACCCCCTTCACACGCTCTTTCGAGTGGGAATTGCTCGCTCTAAAGAGTTGATCGATGGAATTGGGGTGACACGGCCCAACCCACCCCCCTGTGGACGGAAGTGTCGTCACTAGGGCGATTTGTCGACCGTCCCACCCAATCCTGTCGACTTGTCCCCAGGTCGAGACGGCGACCTGTGGATAACTTCTGTGGACAGTGCAAATCTGCAGGTAGGAAGAGCGGAAAGGCCGCTCAGGCCCGCCCGTCCTGGCTCCTCGCCAGCCAGTCGGCAGCCGCCATGAACGCGGTGTCGGATGTCCCCGGCAGCGTTTCCCGTACGTCGCCGGGCGCGACCCCCGCCCGCGGATAGGACCCGAGGAACCGCACCTGTGGGCAGATCCGCTTGAGCCCCATCAGTGCCTCACCGACCCGCCGGTCCGCGATATGGCCCTCGGCGTCGATGGCGAAGCAGTAATTGCCGATACCGGCCCCCGTCGGCCGTGACTGCAGCACCATCAGGTTGACCCCGCGGATCGCGAACTCCTGCAGAAGCTCCATCAGCGCACCCGGGTGGTCCTCGCGCTGCCAGACCACCACCGAGGTCTTGTCGGCCCCGGTCGGCGACGAGGGCCGCGCCGGCCGCCCGACCAGGACGAACCGGGTCTCGGCGTTCGCCGCGTCGTGGATCTCGGTGACCAGCGGCACCAGGCCGTACGTCGCCGCCGCGAACTCGCCCGCGAAAGCGGCGTCGTACCGGCCCTCCTGCACGAGCCGTGCGCCGTCCGCGTTCGACGCGGCCGACTCCCACACCGCCTCGGGCAGATTGGCCCGCAGCCAGTTCCGCACCTGCGGCTGGGCGACCGGGTGCCCGGTCACCGTCTTCACGTCGCTGAGCTGCGTCCCCGGGCGCACCAGGAGCGCGAAGGCGATCGGCAGCAGCACCTCGCGGTAGATCATCAGCGGCTCGCCGCCCGAGAGTTCGTCGAGGGTCGCGGTGACGCCGCCCTCCACGGAGTTCTCGATCGGTACGAGCGCCGCCGCCGCCTCCCCGGTCCGCACCGCGTCCAGCGCGGCCGGCACCGACACCATCGGGACCAGCTCCCGGGTCGCCGCCTCGGGGAGCGTGCGCAGTGCCGCCTCGGTGAAAGTGCCTTCGGGACCCAGATAGGTGAAGCGCGTGGCTGACATACGGTCACCTTAATAGGCCGTAAGTGGTCAGGCTTCCAGAAGCCGTTGCCCCACGTACTCCCCGGCCTTCGGCCCTCCCGGTACGGCGAAAAGCCCGCTCGACTCGTGTCGGATGAAAGCCGACAGCGCATCGCCCCGGTCGAGCTTGCGCTGCACCGGCACGAAGCCCTTCAGCGGATCGGCCTGCCAGCAGACGAAGAGCAGTCCGGCGTCCGGCGTCCCGTCCGCCGAGATGCCGTCGTGGTACGAGAAGGGCCGGCGCAGCAGCGCGGCCCCGCCGTTCTGCTCCGGCGCCGAGATCCGTGCGTGGGCGTCGGCGGGGACCAGCTGTTTGCCGTCCGCGCCGAGCTTGTCCAGGTCCATCTCGGTCGTCTCCGTACCACCCGAAAGAGGGGCGCCGTCCTTCTTGCGCCGACCGATGACCTGCTCCTGCCGGTGCAGGGAGAGCTGCTCCCAGCTGTCGAGGAGCATGCGGATCCGGCGTACGACGGCGTACGAACCGCCCGCCATCCAGGCCGGCTGCCCCGACCCCGAAGCGGGCACGAAGATCCGCTCGTCGAAGTCCTTGTCCGACTCCTTGGGATTGCCCGTCCCGTCGATCTGCCCCATCAGATTCCGCGCGGTCATCGGAGACGCGGTGGCGCCCGGCGCGCGGTTGAAGCCGTTCATCTGCCAGCGCACCCGGGCCGCCGAACCGGCGTCCTTCTGCAGCTGGCGCAGCGCGTGGAAGGCGACGAGCGCGTCATCGGCGCCGATCTGCACCCAGAGGTCGCCGCCCGAGCGCTTCGCGTCCAGGCGGTCGCCGGAGAAGTCGGGCAGCGGGTCCAACTGGGAGGGGCGCTGCGCGGTCAGCTGCGTACGGTCGAAGAAGGAGTGCCCGAAGCCGAAGGTGACGCTCAGCGAGGAGGGGCCCGCGTCCAGCGCGATGTCGGTGTCCGCGTCGCCGACCGGCTCGCCGGCCATCATCTTCGCCGCGCTCGCCGACCACCGGCGCAGCAGCGCCGCGGCCTGCGTGCGCCCCGCGCCCGGTGCCAGGTCGAAGGCGACGAGGTGTCCGGTGGACTGGGCGGGCGTGGTGATGCCCGCCTGGTGGGCGCCGCCCGTGAAGGCGACGCCCGTCGACCCCAGGGAGGTCAGCGCGGCCGGCGGGTCGGACTCGGCGGCAGCCACGATTCCGGACGCTGTCGCGCCGATGACAAGCCCGCCCGCGCCCACCGCGCCCGCGGTCCCGAGGAGACGCCTCCTGGAGATGTCGCTCATGCTCTGCTCAGCCGATCTTCACGTTCTTGGACACCGTCGTCTGATCGATGTCGGAGGTCCGCACGGTCACGTCGATCTGCCACTCGCCGGCCATCGGGATCTGGACGCCGTCGGCGCTCCAGTGCCCGGCGGCCAGATGGTCGGGCACGACAGGAAGCGGGCCGACGGACTTGGCCTTCAGGGTGAAGGCGATCTTGATCTCGGGGATGTCGTACGGCTTCCCGTCGGGGCCGTCGACGAAGACGTGCAGCGAGTTGGAGCCGGTGCGCCCCGGATCGAGGTCGAGCCTGACCGTCCCCTTCCCCTTCACCCCGCCGGTGTCGAAGGGCATCGAGACATTGGTCGGGGAAGCGGCGGCGGCCGATGCGGAGGTGGCCCTTCCGGCCTCCTCCTCGGTGCGCCCCGGTTCGGTGGTCGTCAGTACGGTCGTCACGGCCAGCAGCACCACGGCGACCGCGGCCTCCGCCAGGACCGACTTGCGCAGTCCGGTGCGCTGCGGATCCGCGTCCCGCACCTTCTTCTCGCGTACGGCCGTCCGCGCCGCCTGCTGGCGCGCCAACTGGGCGGCCCGCTCGGGGTTTTCGGGTACGGTCACCGGCTCGGAGGCGGCTGCCTCCGGAGCCGCGGTGGTCTCGGAGAGCTGCGCGGTCCACCGCCGGGAGATCCAGGCGACCGAGATCAGTACGGCGACGAGCCCGACCTTGATCATCAGCAGCTGCCCGTACCAGGTGCCGGTCAGCGCGGACCAGGAGCCGACCTGCCGCCAGGACTGGTAGATCCCGGTCGCGGCCAGCGTCGCCACACTCCCGAACGCCACCCGCGAGAACCGCCGTACGGCAGCCCGCTCGATGTGCGGTGCCCGGAAGAGCGAGACGAGCAGAGCCGTGAGCCCGCCCAGCCAGAGCGCGACGGCCAGCAGATGCAGCACATCCACCGGCATGGCGATCCCCGGCTGGATCCCGGTCGACGCGTGCTCGGCGAAGGCCCAGGTGGCGGCGATCCCGGCGGCCACGACCGATCCGCCGATGGCGAGGCCGAAGGTGAGGTCTTTCTTCTCCTGCCCCTCCTCGCGCTTCGCGTACGCCCCGAAGAGCACCGCGACGAAGAGCGCGGACGCCCCGAGCAGCATCAGCCGCGAGACGAGCGCTGCGCCCGCCTTGGTCTCCAGTACGCCCTTGAGCGCGGTCAGATCGAAGAGACCGGACAGCTCGCTCTGACCGGTGTACGAGGCCCGGAGCAGCAGCAGCGCCAGGGTCGCCGCGGTCAGCGTCAGCCAGCCGCGCACCACCAGCTTCTGCAGCGGCCGGGCTCCCGCGCCCGCCGGCCAGCAGGCCAGGACGAAGGCGGCGCCGCCGACCATGACGATGAATCCGCCGTACGCGGCATAGCGCGCGGTGCCGTAGAGGAACCCGGCGAGCCCGCCGCCGACCTCCTGCCCGTCGACCGAGACGCTGGTCTTGGAGGGGGCGCCGATGGAGAAGGTGAAGGCGCCCGACACGGGGTGGCTGTCGGCGGAGATCGCCTGCCAGGCGACGGTGTAGGTGCCGTCCGGCAGCCCGGCGTGCAGATCGACTCCGTAGGTCACCGTCGAACCGCTGGAGAGGTTACGGAGCTTGGCGGTGTCGGCGCGCTTGCCCGTCGGATCGAGGACGCGGATGGACTTGGAGTCCATCGCGACCTCCTCGGAGAAGGTGAGCGAGACGGTCTTGGGAGCGGTGGCGACCACCTCCCCGTCTTTCGGATCGGACCCGGTCAGCGCCGCGTGCGCGGACGCGGGGGCGGCCGCGGCGAAGAGCGCGCCGAGGACCGCCGCCACGACGAGCAGCAGACGGGCAACGGGGGACCCGATGCGAGGGTGTCGGAGGGAAGAGAGGGAAGAGGTGGTCGCCTTCATGGTGTGGTCAGCCCCTCAGCTGTTCTTCGGGTTGTACGTGGTCTCCTTCACGGGAAGCTCGACCTTGATCGGGTCGGTCTTCTCGAAATGCAGCTCCACGGCCACCTTCTCGCCGAGCTCGGGCCGCGTCTTGAGTCCCATGAACATGAGGTGGTTACCGCCGCGCTCCAGGTCCAGTTCGCCCTTGGCCGGGACCGGGAGCGAGGAGACCTGCTCCATCTTCTGGTCCTTGGTGACATGCATGGTGATGTCGCCGGAGAGCGTGCTGGTGACGGAGGTGAGCTTGTCGGCCGTATCGCCGCTGTTCTTCACGATGACGTAGCCGGCCGCCATCTCGCCGTCGCCGACGGGCTGCGGCATATAGGCACCGCTGACCTTCAGCTCGGGCCCGGAACCGCTCGAATCCGAACAGCCCGCCAGCGCCAGCCCCGTGACGGCGGCTATCGCGAGGGCGGTGGCACCGCGCCTCACGGGTTCTCCCCCTTGATGATCTTGGGGAGATCCTTGGTGTAGTCCTCGACCGAGGCGTCGTCGCCGTACAGCAGATAACCCTTGTCGGTCTTCGGCGAGAACGCGATGACCTGGGCGCCGTGCATCGAGACGACCGTGCCGTCCTTCTCCTTCTTCGGCGGGTCGATCCCGATGCCGATCTGGCGGGCGCCCGCCTGGATGGTGGAGAAGTCACCGGTCAGCCCGGTGAAGGACGGGTCCATCGACTTGAGCCAGGTGCCCAGAGCGGCAGGAGTGTCCCGCTCGGGGTCGGTGGTGACGAAGACGACGTCGACCTTGTCCTGATCGGCCTTGGGCAGTGCCTTCTTGGCGACGGCGAGATTGCCCATGGTGAGCGGGCAGATGTCGGGGCAGTGCGTGTAGCCGAAGTAGATCAGCACCGCCTTGCCCTTGGTCTGCTTCAGCAGGTCGTACTTCTTGCCGTGGGTGTCCTTGAGGACCAGGTCCGGCTTGGTGAAGGGCGTGTCGAGTACGGTCGCGGCCTTCGTCTTCGCCTCGGCGGAGACATCGGTGACGGGCGGGCTCTGGTCGGAGCCTCCGTCGGAGGAGGAGCAGGCGGCGAGCGAGAGGGCGGCCGCCACCGCGAGGGCGGCGGCCGCGAGGGTCTTCTTCTTGCGCATGGAGTGGAACGTCCCAGTTGAGGTGGGTGTGTGGGGGTCAGGCGTTGGAGCGGCGGCGTCCGGCGAGGACACCGAAGGCGACACCGGCGACACCGATGACGATCCCGGCGATGCCGAGTACGCGCGCGGTGTTGTCACTGCTGCTCTTGCTGCCCGCCGCGGTCGACGTGGTGGCGGTGGCCGCGGGCTTGTCGTCGTGCGATGCGGCCGCCGCGCCGTGCTCGTCGTCCTCGGCGGCGGTCAGGGCCAGGGTGGGCGCCGGGTTCTCGGGCTCTTCCGCGCCCTTCTTCTGCTCCTCGATCCAGCGGACGACCTCCTTGTTGGAGTACGTCTGGATGGCCTTGAAGACCAGCTGGTCGGTGTCGGTGGGCAGCGCGCCGATGGAGAGCGGGAACTGCTGGAACTGCCCCGGGGCGATCTTCCCGCCGGTCCAGGTGACCTTGGAGACGGCCTCGTTGATCTGCTTGCCGTGCACGGTCAGCGGCTTGGCGAGCTTGGACTTGGTGACCGTCGCGGTCCAGCCCGGGACCGGCTGCGGCATCACGGACGCGAGCGGGTGGTCCATGGGGAAGTTGACCTCGAGCTGCGTGGTGGAGGCGTTGTCGCGCTCGTTGGGCACCTTGAAGTTGACGGTGGCGTAGCCGCCCTTGGCCGCCGCACCCTGCGGCTGGACGCTGACGTGCGCGAAGGCGGGCGCGGTGGCGAGCAGAACGGTGGCCGCGGCAACGGATCCGGCGACGGCGAAACGGCGTACGGAATTCATGACAGAACACTCCACTGAGAGCAGGAATGAAGCAGGAGCGGGCAGCACGGCACCGCTCCCCTTCTGGACGCCGTCCTCGCACTGCTTCGCAGGCTTCGGGAGGCTGAGCCGGACTCCGTCCGGCTGCTCTGTCTTTCCGTGTGGGGGGTGCCGTGTCAGGCGGCGAGGTCGTACGCGACCGAGGGCGGCCCGCGCCGGGTCACCGTGTGCTGCAGCGCCTGCTCGGCCAGTGGGCGAGGGGCAGGAAGGTGTACGAGTCCGGTGCGCGGCCCCGGCAGCGGCGCCGCCTCGTCGAGCCCGGCCCGCAGGGCGTGCGCCAGCGCAAGCGCGGCGCGCAGGTGCCGTACGAGCGCCCCCTCTGCGACCCCTTGCATTGAGAGGCGGGCGAGCCGGAAGAGTGCGACCTCCCCGCGCCGCAGCAGCCAGCCGCAGAGGAGGGCGGCGAGCAGGTGGCCGAGGAGCATGGGCACGGTGGGCAGCAGCCCCATCGCGGACGGCTGCGGCCGGCTCGTGCCCGCCATCGACATGTGCGCCATGTGCGAGGGATTGACCCCCGCTGCCTCCAGGAGCCGCTGCGCCTGTGCGGCGGTCAGCGGCCTGGTGCCCTCCCCGCAGAGGAACTTGCCCGCGAGCGAGGTCAGCGAGGGAGACCCGGAGTCGGACATTTTCATCGTGGACGCCGACGCCATGGAGTGCTGTCCGAGCCCGAACAGCGTGTGCAGCGCCAGCTGTCCACTCGCGAGTACTGCAGCGATACCAGGAAGAGTGCGCTCGCGTCCGGCAAGCGGAGCCACGATGGCGAACATGCCCGCGAAACCGGCTGCCAGGGTCCACCACGGCACGGTCGCGTCGGCCGCCAGCACGTGTCCGCACGCGGACAGCACGGTGCAGACCGCGGCGAACACCGCAGCCCTCAGCAGCCGGAGGCCGGTTCCGGCGCGCGGGCCGGGTGGGGAGGCAGACATGGCCGGGCCATCATCGCACTGGACTTGGGGGCCCCATACGGCAGGTCCGGAAGGTCACCATCCGTCCCCTGTGGGGCCTCTGGGGACCGTGCCGCGACTGCTCTACCCCGGCGCACGGGGTGCGCACATCCGCCGTATGGGCGCTCTCACGTCAACTGGGCGCTTACGGGGCCCTGATAGCGGCAATAGGTAACCGTATGTCGAGCCGCAGCCAGGAGGCTGGAGCATGAGCATCTGGTGGTCACTCCACTTGCGGCGCGAAGCCGCGAGCGTCCCGCTCGCCCGTCGCCTTCTGCTCGGCACCATGGAGACCGCGGGGGTCGACCCCGACATCTCCTTCGACCTGTCCCTCGCGCTCAGCGAGGCCTGTGCGAACGCAGTGGAACACGGCGGGTACGGAGAAGATTCGGGGCCGTCCTCGGCGGCGTACCGCGTGACCGCGTATCTGGACGGCGAAAGGTGCCGTATCGAGGTCACCGACTCGGGGCCGGGCTTTCCCGCACGACGCAGGCGTCGCACCGCAGCAGTTGCACAACTGGAAACAGCCAACGAACACGAGCACGAGAACGGCAGAGGACTCGGCCTGATCCAGGAGCTCTGCGACCACGCGGACTTCCGCAACAGGCCGGGCAGCCGGGGCGCGATGGTGCGCTTCTCCAAGGTCCTGAAATGGCGCGAGGACGCGCTGCTCAACGCCGCCTGAGACAAGCGGTGCGAGCGAGCGCGCCCTCGGAGGAGCCTTCGAGGATCAGCCCTTCAGGCCGGCCATCCACGCCTCGACCTCGTCGGAGCGGCGGGGCAGCCCGGCCGACAGGTTGGTGTTGCCGTCCTCGGTGACGAGGATGTCGTCCTCGATCCGGACGCCGATGCCGCGGTACTCCGCGGGGACGGTCAGGTCGTCGGCCTGGAAGTAGAGGCCGGGCTCCACGGTCAGGCACATGCCGGGCTCGAGCGTCCCGTCGACGTACGCCTCGGTGCGCGCGGCGGCGCAGTCGTGGACGTCCAGGCCGAGCATGTGGCCGGTGCCGTGCAGGGTCCAGCGGCGCTGCAGGCCGAGCTCCAGGACGCGGTCCACCGGGCCCTCGACGAGGCCCCACTCGACGAGCTTCTCGGCGAGCACGCGCTGCGAGGCGTCGTGGAAGTCGCGGTACGCGGCACCCGGCTTGACCGCCGCGATACCGGCTTCCTGGGCCTCGTACACCGCGTCGTAGATCTTCTTCTGCAGCTCGCCGAAGCGGCCGTTGATGGGCAGTGTGCGCGTGACGTCGGCGGTGTAGAGGGTGTGGGTCTCCACGCCGGCGTCGAGCAGCAGCAGCTCGCCGGAGCGCACGTCGCCGTCGTTGCGCACCCAGTGCAGGGTGGTGGCGTGCGGGCCCGCCGCGCAGATCGAGCCGTAGCCGATGTCGTTGCCCTCGACGCGGGCGCGCAGGAAGAAGGTGCCCTCGATGTAGCGCTCGCTGGTGGCCTCGGCCTTGTCGAGGACCTTCACGACGTCCTCGAAGCCGCGGACCGTGGAGTCGACGGCCTTCTGCAGCTCGCCGATCTCGAACGCGTCCTTCACCGCGCGCGCCTCGGAGAGGTACACGCGCAGTTCCTCGTCGCGCTCGGCGGTCACCTTGTCGGTGAGCGCGGCCTCCACGGAAGCGTCGTGGCCTCGTACGTTACGGACCGGACCCGTCGCCTCGGCCAGCGCGGCGGCCAGCTCGCGGATGTCCTTCGCGGGCAGGCCGAGCAGCTGCTCCGCCTCGGCGAGGGAGTGGCGGCGGCCGACCCAGAGCTCGCCCTGGCCGTCGAGCCAGAACTCGCCGTTCTCGCGGTTGGAGCGCGGCAGCCGGTAGAGCGTCGCCTCGTGGCCGTCGGCGGTCGGCTCCAGGACGAGGACGCTGTCCTCCGTCTGGTCGCCGGTCAGGTACGCGTACTCGGTGGAGGCGCGGAAGGCGTATTCGGTGTCGTTCGAGCGGGTCTTGAGGTTCCCCGCGGGGATCACCAGGCGCTCGCCGGGGAAGCGCGCGGAGAGGGCGGCACGGCGGGCGGCGGCGTACGGCGCCTGGGCGTCGGGCTCCAGGCCGTGCAGCTCGGTGTCGGCCCAGCCGGACTTCATGTTCTCGGCGAGCTCATCGGAGACACCGCCGTAGAGGCCGTTCTTGCGCTGCTTGACCGGCTCTTCTTCGGGGGTTTCTTCGGTGATGAGCTCTTCGGACATGGCTTTCACTCCTCGATACGGCACTGGACCCCCTCCATCGTACGGGCGTACGGAAGGGGGTCCAGGGCCGGAGGACCTCTTACATGCTCTACGCGAACCGGGCCGCCAGAATCACCACGTCCTCGGCGCTGTCCACCGCGTCGAGCCCGTCAGGGAGCACCGTGTGCAGCACGTGATCGGCAATGGCCCCGGGGTCGTCGAGCAGTCCTGGCGGCACGCTCGCGGCCGCCGCGTGGAGCCGTGCGTACGCCCGGTCCATGGGCTCCCCGGTGCGGTGCAGCAGCCCGTCCGTACTGAGCAGAACCGTCTCTCCGGGCTGCGGCGAGAACTCCACGCTCGGCGCCTCCCAGCAGGCCAGCATCCCCAGCGGCGCCGACAGCGACGTCTCGATGAACTCGCACCGCCGCTCCCCGATGACCAGGGGCGGGGTGTGCCCGGCGCCGGCCAGGACGATCTTGCGCTGGGCCGGCTCGCAGTACGCGAAGAGCGCGGTGGCGGCACGGGCCGGCTCGGTCAGCCGCATCAGCAGTTCGAGATCGGAGAGCACGGCGACAGGGTCCTCGCCCTCCATCACCGCGTACGCGCGGAGCGAGGCCCGCAGCCGCCCCATCGCGGCCAGCGCACTGGGCCCCGAGCCGGTGACCGACCCGACGGCCAGGCCCAGCGCGCCTTCGGGCAGCGCCAGCGCGTCGTACCAGTCGCCGCCGCCGCGCGGCCCGGTGCGGTGGCGGGCGGCGAGCTGGACGCCCGAGACCCGGGGGAGCCGGCTGGGCAGCAGTTCCTCGGCGACGGTGGCGACCTTGGTGCGGGCCCGCTCCAGTTCGAGGAGACGGGTCAGGTGCTCGCCCGCGTACCGGGCGTAGAGCCCGACGAGATGGCGCTGGCGCTCGGTGGGCTCGGCGGGCTCGTCGTACAGCCAGACCGCAGCGCCGATCCGCCCGAAGATCTCGGCGGTCAGCGGCAGGGCGTAGCTGGCGGCGTAGCCCAGGCGTGCGGCGACCTCGCGGTGGCGCGGGTCGAGCTCCGTGTCGCTCAGCAGGTCGGGGACGGCCACGGCGGCTGCATCGGGCAGACCCTCCAGGATCCGGCCGTACGAGGTGGCGCTGCGCGGCACCGTCTCGATGTGGCCGAGGTCCGCGTGGGCGAGCCCGAGCCCGACGGTGTCGGTCGGACCGAGCCCGTCGGCCGGCTCCAGTACGACCAGGCCGCGACGGGCTCCGACCAGCGCGGCACCCGCCCGCAGCAGCTCGTGGAGCGCGTCGGTCAGGGTGCCGGTACGTACGAGGCGCTCGGTGAGTTCGTGCAGGGTGGTGAGATCCGAGACCCAGCCTGCGAGGCGGTCCTGGATCAGTGCGCCCGGTGCGGCAGTTGCCGCAGTGTGCGCGGGAGAAGGAATCGACGGATCGTTTCCAGCCACTTTCGGCAGCTGTGGGGTGCTCATGCCGACCAGCTATTCGACTGGTGCGTTCTGTCCAATAGCATCGCAAACCCCCATGTCATTCTGCGCAGCTATCAATGGATCCACATGTACACGCAGAAGTAAGGGAATGTCCAGTATTGGCTTAGTGGGACTGCTGGTGTTGGCGGTATGGGTGAGTTGGCCGGAAAATATCCCCCCAGGGCCGGGCCGGGGGTCGACTGGGCAAGCACGCTGGGTACGTAATCGGTGATGGCCAGGGGCAGTTGGGACGACCCCGGAACCTGGCGAGTGGCCCGGGCGTCTTATCTGCTGACGGCCGCGCCCCATCCCCGAGTGGCGGGGTCGAGTACACGGGACAGTTACGCGCTACGCACGCGCCACCCCTCGCCATGCTTGAGTAATGAACCCAGAGCACGCACACGCAGTGAAGCGATGCACACGTGGTGTCATGCGGACTCATGTGGACCCTCGGCGTTCAACGGAAAGGAACGAGCGCTCATGCGCGAGATCCTCGGAAGGCGACGCAGGCTCCGGCTTTGGCGCAATGGTCGGCCTGAGCAACTCGGCGCGGCTCTGACCTGCGCCGTCGACTGGCAGTGGCCCGTACTCCCCGGTGTGGGATGTGCGGCCTCCGGTGACGGCGACCGGAAGGGCGCCTGCGCCTGCCCCGACCCCGAGTGCGCCGTGCCGGGCGCACATCCCTTCGACCCCGGTCTCCTCGCGGCGACCACCGACGAGCGCATGGTGCGCTGGTGGTGGACCAACCGCCCCGGCGCACCGGTCGTCCTGGCCACCGGCGGCCACGCACCCTGCGCGGTCAGCCTCCCCGCCGAGGCAGGCGCGATCGCGCTGGCCGCGCTCGACGTGAAGGGGATGCGGCTCGGCCCGGTCGTGGCGACCGACGAGCGCTTCATGCTGCTGGTCGCCCCGTACTCCCTGGAGCGCCTCGGCGAACTGCTGCACGCCAAGGACCAGGTGCCGCATTCGCTCCGCTTCCACGGCGAGGGCGGATATCTGGTGCTGCCGCCTTCCACGACGGGTGCGGGATCCGTCCGCTGGGAGCGCGCACCGCTGGCCGGTTCGGCCGCACCCTGGCTGCCGGACATCGAGGCGGTCGTCGATGCACTGGTCGACTCACTCGTACGGGTGTGAGCAGGCCCCAGTTGTAAGGGAAATGGGCGCGCAGCAGGCTGCGCGCCCATTTCGCTGGCTAGCGTCGCCCCAATGAACCTCCGCATGATCGGACTCGGGGCCGTGGTGGTCTTCACCGTCCTGCTGCCCCTGACCGCCACCGCAGGACCCGAGCCCGCGGAGGGAAAGGGCGGGGAAGCGGCGCCCGCGCCGTCTCCCGTACCCTCCTCGTCCGGACTGCTGTCCGGAATCGACGTATCTGCTGTGACCGGTGGCGCTCTGTCGCATACGTCCACCCAGTGCGGCCCCGAACTCGCCTCCCCCGAAGGGGTCGAGGCACAGACCTGCGTGATGAGCGAAGCGGGCACCACCTGGGCCCGGAGCTACTACCGCAATGCGACCGGCGGTGAGTTGACCGCGGTACTCACCGTGATGGGCCCTGGCGGCAGAACCGTGACGGTGAACTGCGCCGTCGACCCGGACGACGAGCCGGGGATGTGCGAGACGCCGCACGAGCGGACGGCCGGGAAGCCGGACAGGTACACGGCTGTCGCGGAGTTCGCGGGCCCCGGCGACGGGCCCTTGCTGCTGCGCTCGGGGAGCAACTCGGCGGCGCCCGAAGAGGGTTGATGTAAGCGGGACATAAAAAAGGTCCGGCCGTTGGCGACGGGGGATGCACCAACGACCGGACTTCTAGAACGGTAACAAGAGATCTGCGGTTCGCAAATTCGATCTGGTGTATTCGGACAGCGATTTACGTACCGATACGCGGAGTTGTGACCGGCGTCACCCAGACCCCTGTTCTGCCGTCACTCTCAGCTGAGCGTCACTTGCCGGTTGGTGAGCCCACCGCGCGCCCGGCGCTCGTCCGCCGACAGCGGTGCGTCCGCGGCGAGGGCCCCCTTCAGCCGCTCGGCGAACTCCGCCGCCGGCTTCTCGCACTCCTCGGCGCCCATCACGCTCGGCAGGTCCCAGACCGGCACGGTCAGCCCGTGCGCGCGGAAGGACCCGACGAGGCGGGTGCCGACGCCGAGCGAGGAGGTGCCCGCCGCGTGCAGCCTGGCGAGCGCGTCGAGGAGCTGCTCCTCAGGGATCTCCATGACCCAGCGCAGGTGGTTCTTCTCCGGCGTCTCGCACCAGTACGCGGCGTCCGCGGAGGCGAGCTTGACGGTGGGGATGGCGGCCTCGTTGGCGCGCTCCAGCGACGCGGCGACCTCGGGGGCCGCGCTCGACGCGTCCGGCACCCAGAACTCGAACCCGGTGTGCACGACGGGCTCGAAGGGGGCGGCCGGGTCCAGCAGATCCTGCAGACGGGGTCCCTCGGCCGACGCCTTCTGCGCGGTGACCGGCGTACCGGGCTCCGCGGTCAGCGCGCGCTGCAGGGTGTCGGCGAGGTCGCGGCTGAGGTCGCCGGACGGGGTGTCGTTCTGCAGCCCGAGCAGTACGGAACCGTCCTCGCGGCGCAGCGCGGGCCACGCCATCGGCAGTACGGTCGCGAGCGTGACGGAGGGGACGCCCTCGGGCAGCCCGCCCTTCAGCGTGAGCTCCACGGTCGCGGCGGGGACCAGCTCGCGCAGCGCGACCCAGTCGCCCTCGCCGGCCAGCCCCTCGAAGGGGCGCTGGACCAGCTCGGTCACGGCGTGCGCGGCGGCCCGCCCGTGGCAGGCCTTGTACCGGCGGCCCGAGTTGCAGGGGCAGGGCTCCCTCGCTCCGACGACAGGGACCTCGCCGCTCGTCTTCTGAGGGGCTTTGGCCTGCGGACGCTTCTTGGCCATGGTGCGGCTCTCTCCCGACTGCATACTGCGCTTACGGTGTCGGGCGCGAGCCTAGCCGCTGGGACTCCTCAGTCCAGTTCGTCGAAGGCGTCCGCGAAGTCGGTGCCGGGCCCCGCGACGCGCGTAGCGAAGTCGTCGCGGCGGTGTCCGAGTTGGCCGTCGGTCACGATCACCCAGACCGTCACCTCGCCGGCCGCGGTGTCCCGTACGCCCCAGTCCTGTGCCAGCGCGCTGATGATGTTCAGCCCGCGGCCACCTCGTGCCGTCACCGAAGGCGTGGCCGGAACCGGCCGGGTCGGGCCGCCGCCGTCCGTCACCTCGACGGTCAGCCGTCCTGCCTTCTCCACCCGCCATGCTGCCCGTACGTCACCGTCGCCGATCTCCGCCGCACCCAGCGGCCTGCCGTGCCGGCAGGCGTTGCTGAGCAGTTCGGACAGGATCAGAACGGCATCGTCGACGACCGAGTCGGACACCCCGCTGCTGCGCAACGACGCGCGCATACGGTGTCGCGCTTCCCCCACGCCCGCAGGGCCATGGGGAACGGCCATGCTCGACGACGTGGGCACTTGCTGTGCCACCACCAACGCCACCCCCGAGACCTCCTTTGCCCCACGCCATCGAGTGGATGCCCCAATGGACTGGACCGGAAACCGGCCAAAGGGCGCTCAGTGACGCATTCGTAACGATCGAACACGGAGCGAACGCGCCGGAGCACACCAGGTAATCGACCCTAGTCGCGGCCGAGTTGAGCGAGGACCTGTTTGGGGCGATTCGTAATGATTGCTTCCACTCCGAGCCGCGCGCAGAGCTCCACGTCCTCCGGCTCGTTCACCGTCCAGACGTGCACCCGGTGTCCCGCCCGGTGCAACCGTGCGATGTAGCCGGGGTGGTTGCGCACGATCCGCATCCCGGGGCCGGCGATCCTGGCCCCGGCCGGGAGCCGTCCGTCGCGCAGGCGCGGGGTCACGAACTGCATCAGATACACGGTGGGGATGCCTGGGGCGGCGGCCGCGACCCGGTGCAGCGAGCGCGCCGAGAAGCTCATGATCCGTACCGGCGAAGGCTCGCCCGGCGGCGGCGCATCGAGCCCGAACCGGCCGAGCGTCTCCAGGAGCTTGGCCTCGACCTGCCCGGCCCAGCGGGTGGGGTGCTTGGTCTCGATGGCCAGTTCCACCCGGCGGCCCGCGTCGGAGACGAGCTCCAGCAGGCGCTCCAGGGTGAGTACGGACGTGGAATCGCGATCCCAGTCGGGCGCCTCGCGGTCGTCGTCGTGGCCCTTCCACGAACCGAAGTCCAGGGCGGTCAGATCGGAGAGCTCCAGGGCCGAGACGGCGCCGCGGCCGTCGGAGGTGCGGTTGACGCGGCGGTCGTGGACGCAGACGAGATGCCCGTCCGCCGTGAGGCGTACATCGCATTCGAGTGCGTCGGCGCCGTCCTCGATCGCCTTCTGATACGCGGCGAGAGTGTGCTCGGGGGCGTCCTCGGAGGCCCCGCGGTGGGCGACGACCTGGATGCTGTGCTGCCGTGCGTGAGTCACCGCGTCATGGTGCCACCTTTCGGGCTGTCGTTTTTCGACCCAAATAAAGGAGGAGGGCCAGATCCACAGGTCCCGCTTACAGTGCCCTGACGCGCTGTGGGAAAAGCTGACCGCACACACTTGCACAGCGGACTCTTGACCAAAGACGACGTGGACCCGAGGAGACAGAGCTGTGAGCACCGAGAACGAGGGCACCAACGAGGGCGCCGCGGCCGAGAACGCCCCTGCCGCCCCGTCGGCCCCGTCCGCACCTCCCGTGCCGGTCGCCGCTCCTGACGGCCCGCCCGCATCCGTACAGGACGAGACCCTGGCGCAGCCCCCGGTGGCGCCCGAGCCCGTACCGGCGCATCCCGAGCCCGTACCCGCGATGTCGGCGGCCGGCGCCGGCTGGCCGCCGCCCCCGCCTGCCGTCCCCTCGTACGGAGCCGGTGGCGGCGCCCCGTGGGGCGCACCCGTGGCGGACGCGCCCCAGCCGCCCAAGCGCCGCATCGGCGGACTGCTCGCAGCGGTCCTGGTGACCGCGATCGTCGCGGGCGGCGTCGGCGGCGCGGTCGGCTACAAGCTGGAGGACAACGGCGGCAACGGCTCGTCGAACGGCTCGACCACCGTCTCCGCCTCGGGCAACGCCCAGGACGTGAAGCGCGCGGCCAACACGGTCGCCGGAGTCGCCGCCAAGGCGCTGCCGAGCGTGGTGACCATCGAGTCCAAGGGCTCCGACGGCGGCGGCGGCACCGGCACCGGCTTCGTCTTCGACAAGGAAGGCCACATCCTCACCAACAACCACGTGGTGGCGGACGCGGCCGACGGCGGCAGCCTCACGGCGACCTTCTCCAACGGCAAGAAGTACGACGCCGAGATCATCGGCCGCGCCCAGGGCTACGACGTCGCGGTCATCAAGCTGAAGAACGCCCCCGACAACCTGGTCCCGCTCGCCCTCGGCGACTCCGACAAGGTCGCGGTCGGCGACTCGACCATCGCGATCGGCGCCCCCTTCGGCCTGTCGAACACGGTCACCACCGGCATCATCAGTGCGAAGAATCGTCCCGTCTCCTCCAGCGACAGCAGCGCGTCCGCCAAGTCCTCGTACATGAGCGCCCTGCAGACGGACGCGTCCATCAACCCGGGCAACTCCGGCGGCCCGCTGCTCGATGCGGGCGGCGCGGTGATCGGCATCAACTCGGCGATCCAGTCGAACGGCAGCAGCAGCGGCACCTCGCAGTCGGGTTCCATCGGCCTCGGCTTCGCGATCCCGATCAACGAGGCCTCCAGGGTCGCCCAGCAGCTGATCACCAGCACCACCCACGAGCCGGTCTACCCGATCATCGGCGCCACGGTCGCCATGGCCGACTCCTCCACCGGAGCCACCTCGGGCGAGGGCGCCAAGATCTCCGCCCAGGGCAGCGGCGGCACGTCCGCGGTCAGCCCGAACGGCCCGGCCGACAAGGCGGGTCTGAAGGCGGGCGACACGATCACGAAGCTCGACGACACGGTGATCGACAGCGGCCAGACCCTGATCAGCGCGATCTGGACGCACAAGCCCGGCGACAAGGTCACGATCACCTACACGCGCGGCGGCCAGGAGCACACGACGCAGGTCACCCTGGGCGAACGCAAGGGCGACAGCTGACCAGATAGGCTGTGGGGGTTGGTGGGTTGCCCGAGCGGCCTAAGGGAACAGTCTTGAAAACTGTCGTGGCAGCGATGTCACCGTGGGTTCAAATCCCACACCCACCGCCCAGTTGAAAGGGGCGCCCCGATTCCGGGGCGCCCCTTTCGCGTTCCTCGCCCCCGTCAGCGGGCGTAGACCGCCACGAAGTCGCGGGTCGCCTGGTTGTAGTAGCGCTCCGCGGGGTTCTCGAAGTCGAGGATGTTCGTGGGCTTGGGGTTCGAGGGGTCCTTGCGGCCGTCGTAGCTCATGAAGGACGGCCAGGCGCGGTTCATGTCCAGCGGCATCGCGCGCACCGCGCCCGCGCTCTGCATCAGCTCGGCGAGGGTACGGGCGGTGAGGGCCTGGCCGACGACCATGATGACGTCGCCCTTCGCCGTGACGCCGACGCCCGAGCGCTCCACGTACATCCGGCTCTGGTCGGTGGCGCCCCACTTGGAGTCGTTGTCGATGTCGGGGACGACCTGGCCGCCGTCGACCATCAGCTCCAGGCACTGGCGTACCCCGACGACGTCGCGTGTCATACGGACATCGCGGCCCCAGACGCCGATCTTGATGGAGCCGTCGCGGTAGAAGACCTCGGACGCGGCTCCGTCGCGGAGGTCGCCCACCTGCTCGCCGTTGAGGTAGAAGCCGCCGTTCGAGCCGCCGTCGGAGATCTTGAAGCCGCCGTTCCAGGTCGCGACCAGGTTCTTGCGCTTGCCGTGCGGCACGTTCGGCGGGACGGAGAAGCTGCCGCCCGGCTCACGCAGGCCCGGGTGGAGCTGGAAGCGGGAGTCCTTGGTGCTGATCCAGGCGATCGCGGCTTCGTACGAGGTGTGGTCGCCGTCGGGGCGTACGTACGTCCCCTGCACGATCGGGCGGCCGTGCGCGGTGGCCAGCGCGCGCCAGACGCCCTCGCCGGGGAGGGCCGGGCGGACGGCGGTGGGCATCGGGGTGCGCAGGGCGAGGCCGGCTGCGTGCTTGCCGGGAGCGGGGCCGGGAGCGGCGGCCTTCTTCATACGGGCCTGGGCCTCGGCCGAGAGCGAGCCGCCGACCTGCGGCGGGTCGAGGTCGTACTTCAGGTTCTCGAGCTTGTCGACCACGATGCCCAGCTCGTGCTCGCGCGCCCAGCCGGCCAGCCGTGCCGCCGTGGAGTCGTCGCCGGGGTAGGTGAGGGCTTCGCCGACCGACCAGCCGAGCGTGCCGAGCAGCACCAGACCCGCCGCGAGCAGGTAGCGGATGACGGGGCGGCGCTTGCGGCGCGGGGGCTTCGGCTCGGGCTGGGACATGGGCTGGGACACGGAAAGGGCCTCTCCTGACGGGGCATCAGCTGATGGGTTCAGCGGACCGCGTCCCAGGGGTCCGCGCACCTCGGAGAGGCCATACGGGTGGTGTTCATCGGAAGAACTGCGCGGCCGGGGCGTCGGTCCTTTGCTCCGACGAATCCATCTACATCATGTGAAAAGTAAGCAAATCGCTCCACTCGAAAAGTGAGGTTCCGTCATGACCAGTCAGGCCAAGAAGGTGTGGGCCGCCTTCACCACCGCGTTCTTCGCGCTCTTCGCGCTGCTCGGTTTCTCCACCCCTGCCACTGCCGCCACCCCGCAGGCCGTAACCGCTACGGCCGCAACCTGCAAGCCGACGGCGGCGGAGGCGCGCGCACTGAAGGCGCTTGAGCCAGTCGCGTGGTGGGCGATGCCCAAGGACCGGGCACTGCCGCCCACGATGAAACAGCGCATCCGCGCCGAAGCGCACGGTTCCTCGCCCTCGACCCGCCACATGCCGCTCGACACGGACACCACGGACGATGCGGCAGTCGAGCAGGACGCCCCCGTTGCGGCTGCGGCACTGCGGCCCGGCCAGCGTGTGTCGGAGCAGCAGCGTCCGTCGGACCAGCAGCGCCCGTCGGACGGCCAGCAGTCGCCAGAGCAGCGTCTGTCGGAGCTTCAGCCGGCCTGATCAGGCCGTAGTGGAGCCATCGTCAGGCGGGCTGCCGAGGCGATGGTGGCACGGGCCTCGTGCTCGGTGAGTCCAGTACGCACAGCCGCATCGCAGAGCAGGTCGGTGACTTCGTCGCCGAGACCGTTCTCGTAGGCGCGGCAGGCGGCCCAGAAGAGACGGGTATTGCGCTGTCCCTCGTGGGCGGCGAGCACGAACTGCACCAGGCCACTTCCGTGCGCGGACCGGCTTGTGAGGTGGTGCGTGCTGCGCGCCGCAGGTGGCGTGAGAAGGCGTAGCAGTGTGTGCGGGACGGGTGCGGGCGCGAGCTGCGCTGTGCCCGGAGCAAGGCGGTAGATGCCGTGGACCGTGAGTGAACCGGGTCCCACGAGGTACCCGCCTGCCCCGCGGATGTCGATGCCGGGAGCGAGCCGGCTCGCGGAGTTGGGGACGACCACGTCGGGCGGACCGGTGAGCCAGAGATGGCGGCCGCCGCTGGGCGTCAGGACGGTCACCGTCTCCGGGATGGTGAAGAGGTGTTGCAGGGCGAGGTGCTTGAGCGCTGCCGTGGAGTCCGTTTCGGACTTGGTGTCGAGGTCGATGCCGATGAGGTGGTGCGGGGGCCGGCCGCAGGCGATGCCGTAGCCGGTGGCCCAGGGGGCCGCGGCGAAGAGTGCGCGGACGACGGCCGGGTCGGTGGAGGCGTCGTGGACCCCGTGGCCCGTGCGTCCGCACTCGCCCCGGCAGAGGACCGGCGCGGCGGGGGCTTCCTGGAGGGGCGCGCGGTGCGGCGAGGGGAGCGCGGGGAGCTTCGTACGGGACAGGGGGATGACGGGGAGCCCACGCTCGGCGGCGGAGAGCGCATGGGCGAGGGCCAGGGTGGCGGAGTGCCGGTCGGTGGTGGCCATGCCTCTATGTTCGTACGAATGTTCGAGCAAGGGAAGAGGTTAAGGGACCTGACGGAACGCTTCGCCCCTTGGGGCGACTGCGTTCGGGTGACCTGACCGGGTTTGAGCTGGGATTTTAGGGGCGTGAAGGGGGTTTATCGACTTAACGTCACGCTTGCGAGGGAAAGAGGCCTTCTGGAGTGGTTCGCCGGGGGTTGCGTGGGCAATTCTGGATTCGCGACGTCGAGCACACAGCGTCGGGGCGGTCGGCCAACCGTTCCCGCACAAGCCGTTTTTCTGGTTCCTGGAGGAATTCACATGGCAAGCATCCGTACCGCCCGCGTCATCGCCGCAGCTGCCGCCCTGCCCCTGGCAGCCGCACTCTTCACCGGCGTGGCCTCCGCCGACAACGGCTCCTTCGCGGACCACGGATCCAACGCGACTGTCGCCACCGTCAGTGGCAGCGGCGTCGGGCACAACAACAGCGGCAACTCCACCACCACGCAGCAGGTGGCCACCGGAGCCGGCGCGTCGAACCAGAACAACACGGCCAACGTGAACGGCTCGGGCTTCACCGCGATCGACCAGTCCAACGCCACGGTGAACTTCACTCAGCTCTGGTGAGCCGCGGCCCGACGGGGGGCTGGGTCACGGGGTGAACGACAGTCCGGCGGCGGCACTTCGGTGTCGTCGCCGGACTGTTTTGCGTTGCGTTGGCGCCTTGACAGGGAGTGCGAATCTGACGGACAGTCAGAAACCCTGATCCGTATGCCTCCTTGCTCCGGAAGGAGCCTGTCGACGTGCACCTTGCCCCTACGGAGCGGCAGCTTTCGCTGCGTGCCGAGCTCCGTTCGTACTTCCATGACGTGATGGCGGACGGGCCCGGTGAAGGACCCGCGGAACAGCGGGCGTTGCTGCGGCGCATCGGCGGTGACGGGATGCTCGGGCTCGGCTGGCCCGTCGAGTACGGCGGACAGGGGCGCGGCCCCGACGAGCAGTTCGTCTTCTTCGACGAGGCCTACCGGGCGGGTGCGCCCGTCTCGATGGTCACGCTGAACACGGTCGGGCCGACGCTGATGAAGTACGGGACCGAAGAGCAGAAGGCGTTCTTCCTGCCGCGGATCCTGAGCGGGGACGTCGTCTTCGCCATCGGGTACAGCGAGCCGGAGGCCGGGACCGATCTGGCGTCGCTGCGCACGCGCGCGGTGCGGGACGGCGGGGACTGGCTGATCGACGGGCAGAAGGTGTTCACCTCCAACGCGCAGAACGCGGACTGGATCTGGCTCGCCTGCCGTACGGACACGGAGGCGCCCAAGCACAAAGGCATCTCGATCGTGCTGGTGCCGACGGATGCGCCGGGGTTCTCCTGGACGCCGATCGAGACGGTGGGCGGGCTGACGACGACCGCCACGTACTACGACGGGATACGGGTGCCCGCCGGGAACCTGGTGGGCGAGGAGAACAGCGGCTGGGGGCTGATCACCAACCAGCTCAACCATGAGCGGGTGGCGCTCGCGGCGATCGGGATGCAGGCCGAGGACGCCTACGCGGCGGTCCTCGCGTATGCGCGGGCTGTTGATCCGGACACGGGGCTGCGGCCGGCCGACCAGCCGTGGGTGCGGGCGCGGCTGGCGGAGATCCACGCACGGCTCGCGGCGGTGCGACTGCTCAACTGGCGGCTGGTGGGGGACGTGGGAGCGGGGACGCTCGCGCCGGGGGATGCAAGTGGCGTGAAGTTTCTGGGAACCGAATCGACCGTTGCGGTGTACCAGATGTGTCAGGAAATTGCGGGAGAGGCGGGAATGGTCAGGGCGGGGTCGCCAGGGGGCTTCGGGAGCGGGGACGGGGAGCTGGAGCGGATGAACCGGGCGGCGCAGATCAATACCTTCGGGGGCGGGGTGAGCGAGGTGCAGCGGGAGATCGTGGCGACGATGCGGCTCGGGATGAGGAGCCGTAAGAGGTGAATGTCCAAGGGGAGTTGAAAGCATTTGAAGGGCGGCCGGCCGCGGTGGCCGGGGTGGGCAAGGATGTCGTCAACGAGGCGATGATCAGGCACTGGTGCGAGGCGATGGGGGACGCCCATCCCGCCTATCCGGGAGTCGCGCCGCCGACGATGCTGCAGGCCTGGACGATGGGCGGGCTCTCGGGGCATTCGGACCGGTCGGATGCGTACGAGGAGCTCTTCGCGCTGCTCGACGGGGCGGGGTACACCTCGGTGGTCGCGACCGACTGCGAGCAGGAGTATCTGCGGGACCTGCGGCCCGGGGACCGGATCACCTTCGACGCGGTGATCGAGTCGGTGTCGGAGCGGAAGACGACCAAGCTGGGGACCGGGCATTTCGTCACGACGCGGATGGACGTCAGGGCCGATGGGGAGCTCGCGGGGACGCACCGCTTCCGGATCCTGAAGTACGCCCCGGTTGAGCGGAAGAAGGCAAAGGGGCTGCGTCCACGGCCCGTCGTCAATCGCGACAACGCCGGTTTCTGGGAGGGGGTTTCCGAGCACCGGCTGTTGATTCAGCGGTGTGCGGGATCGGGATGCGGGACGCTGCGATTTCCCTGGCTGCCCGGGTGCAATGCGTGCGGGTCACAGGAGTGGGAAGCGGTCGAGGCGAGTGGTGCGGGGACGGTCTATTCGTACGTGGTGATGCACCATCCGCCCTTCCCTGCCTTTGACCCGCCGTATGCGGTGGGGCTGATCGAGCTCGCCGAAGGGGTGCGGATGGTCAGCAATGTGGTGGGGGTGGAGGCCGACAAGGTGCGGATCGGGATGCCGGTGCAGCTCGAATTCCTCCGGGTGGACGCCGAGTTGGAACTGCCGGTCTTCAGAGGGGGTGAGGGCTGAGATGGATTTCACGCCCACGGAGGAACAGGGCGCCGCACAGGAACTGGCGGCGCAGATCTTCGGAGACCTCTCCACGCACGAGCGGCTGACGGCGGCCGGGACGGGGACGGACGCCGAGCTGTGGAAGGCACTGTGCGCGGCCGGTCTGGTGGCGGCCGTGGAAGAGACCGGGCTGCTGGGACTGGTGCTGGTCCTTGAGGAGATGGGGCGGGTCACCGCGCAGGTGCCCTTCGCCGCGCATGTGGCGTACGGCCTGCTTGCGGTCGGTGCGCACGGGACGGAGGAGCAGCGGGAGCGGCTGCTGCCCGGATTCCGGGACGGAAGCGCGGTGGCGACCGGGGCGTTCCCGGTGCGGGGTGGCGTACGAGCGGACGGGGAGGGCCGGTTGAGCGGGGTCCTGGCCGCCGTGCCGTGGCTGCGGGACGCGAGTCATGTGCTGGTCCCGGCAGCTCTGCCGGACGCGGGGGTGGGCTGCTTCCTGGTGGAGACCGCGGGGCTGGAGGTCGCACCCGTCGACCTGACCGCGCCCTGGCGGGCCGGGCGGCTGGTGCTCGACGGGACAGCGGGCGAGCGGGTCGGCGGCCGGGACGCGTATGCGCCGGTGCTTGCCGCGGCCCGGACCGCTTTCGCGGGGCTGCAGGCCGGGGTGTGCGCGGGATCGCTCGCGCGGGCCGTCGCGTACACCTCGGTGCGGGAGCAGTTCGGGCGGCCGCTCTCCACCAACCAAGGGGTGCTGCTCAAGGCCGCCGACGCGTATATGGACACCGAGGCGATACGGGTCACCTCGTACGAGGCCGCCTGGCGCCACGACGAGGGGCTCGCGTACGAGAGCCATGCGCTGACCGCGGCCTGGTGGGGGGCCGAGGCGGGGAGGCGGGTCGTGCACGCCGGGCAGCATCTGCACGGCGGGATGGGCGCCGACCTGGAGCACCCCGTGCACCGGCACTTCCTCTGGGGGCGCCAGCTCGACGCGTATCTGGGGAGTGGCGGCGAAGTCCTCGCCGAGCTGGGGCAGTTGATCGCTGAGGAGGGAGAGTCGGTATGAAGGTCGGCGAAGAGCTGGAGCCGCTGGAGATCCCGATCACCCGCACGCTGATCGTGGCGGGCGCGGTGGCCTCCCGGGACTACCAGGACGTGCACCACGATGCCGAGGCGGCCAAGGAGAAGGGCTCCCCCGACATCTTCATGAACATCCTGACGACGAACGGCCTGGTCGGCCGGTACATCACCGACCACTTCGGAGCGCGGTCGTCCCTGCGCAAGGTCGCGATCCGGCTCGGAGCTCCCAACTACCCGGGGGACACCATGGTGCTGACCGGGACGGTCACCGCCGTCGACGGTGACACGGCCCAGGTGCGGGTCGTGGGAGCCAATGGCATCGGGCACCACGTCACCGGCACGGTGACGGTCAGCGTGAGGGGGGAGGGCGCATGAGTCTGCTCCGGCGCGACTCGCTCGGCGGGAAGGCCGCCATCGTGGGCATCGGCGCGACCGAGTTCTCCAAGAACTCCGGGCGCAGCGAGCTCAAACTGGCCGTGGAGGCAGTCCAGTCGGCTCTCGACGACGCCGGGCTGACGCCCTCCGATGTCGACGGTCTGGTCACCTTCACCATGGACACCAGCCCCGAGATCACCGTCGCCCAAGCGGCCGGCATCGGCGAGCTGTCGTTCTTCTCGCGGATCCATTACGGCGGCGGGGCGGCCTGCGCCACCGTGCAGCAGGCCGCACTCGCCGTGGCGTCGGGAGTGGCCGAAGTCGTCGTCTGCTACCGGGCGTTCAACGAGCGGTCGGGCAGGCGCTTCGGGTCCGGGGTGCAGCACCGCGAGCCCTCCGCCGAGGGGGCGGCGCTCGGGTGGGCGCTGCCGTTCGGGCTGCTGACGCCCGCCTCCTGGGTGGCGATGGCGGCACAGCGCTATCTGCACACGTACAACCTCACCCCCGAGGCCTTCGGGCAGGTGGCGGTGGTCGACCGCCGCCATGCGGCCCGCAACCCGGCCGCGTACTTCTACGGAAAGCCGATCACGCTCGCCGACCATGCGGCCTCGCGCTGGATCGTCGACCCGCTGCGGCTTCTCGACTGCTGTCAGGAGACCGACGGCGGGCAGGCGATCGTGGTGACCAGTGCCGAGCGGGCCCGCGATCTGCGCCGTCCGCCCGCGGTGATCGTCGCGGCGGCGCAGGGCGCGGGCCGGGCGCAGGAGCAGATGACCAGCTTCTACCGCGACGATCTGAGCGGGCTGCCCGAGATGAGCGTGGTGGCGCGGCAGCTCTGGCGGACCTCGGGTCTCGCACCCTCGGACATCGACGTGGGGATCCTGTACGACCACTTCACGCCGTTCGTGCTGATGCAGCTGGAGGAGTTCGGGTTCTGCCCGCCGGGGGAAGCTGCGGATTTCGTCGCCGAGGACGTACTGCCGCTGAACACGCACGGCGGGCAGCTGGGGGAGGCGTATCTGCACGGGATGAACGGCATCGCGGAGGCGGTGCGGCAGCTGCGGGGCACCTCGGTGAATCAGATACCGGGGGCGGCCAGGACCCTGGTGACCGCGGGCACCGGCGTTCCCACGTCCGGGCTGATCCTGGGCTCGGACGGCTGAGGGCGGCGGCTGTGCGGTGGCCGGTCCCGGCCGGGACCCGTTCACTGCGCCTATGCGACTGGAGCTGTGGAAGTGGATTCCCCGATACGTGCCGCATCTGCTGAGGGTGCTGGCCGTCCTGCTCGTGCTCGTACCGGCCAGGGAGGCACAGGCGGTGGCAGCCGATTCGGCGGACCAGGACGAGGTGATGGCGGCAGGCGCCGTCCACTTCAGCGGCTGGGCCTTCGACACCTGCAAGACCCCGTCCGCCGAGACGATGAGGTCCTGGCTCTCCTCGCGGTACCGGGCCGTCGGCGTGTACTACGCGGGGCGCGGCCGGGGGTGTCAGCGGCAGCCGAACCTCAACCGGCGCTGGGTGGCGCAGGTGCACCGGATGGGCTGGCAGGTGCTGCCGGTGTTCGTCGGCTCGCAGGCCCCTTGCGTCGGGGCCGGACACAAGAGGGACGTACGGATCGGCCGCGATCCCTGGCGGCGGGGCAGGATCGAGGGACGGCAGGCGGTCCACCGGGCGAAGGCGCTCGGCATGGGCAGGAGCAGCCCGCTCTACCTCGACCTGGAGGCGTACGACACGGGCAACCGCCGGTGTGCGGACACCACCCTGACCTTCGTCCGCGCCTGGAACCGCGAAGTGCGCCGGCACGGCTATCTGCCGGGCTTCTACAGCAGCGCGGACTCAGGGGTCGCCCACATCGAACGCGCCCGCCGCGCCGGTGTCCAGGATCTGCCTTCGGTGATCTGGTTCGCCCGCTGGCACACCAGGCCCACGCTGTACGGAGAGCGGTCGCTGCACCCCGACGGCTGGCGGGGCCACCGCCGTATCCACCAGTACGCGGGAAATGTGGCCGAGACGCACGGCGGACGGAAGCTGACCATCGACCGCAGCAGGGCAGATGCCCCGGTGGCCCGGATCGGAAAACCCTGAAAACCCTGAGGTTCGCGGAGTCCCTCTCCACCTTCAGGAGGTGTAGACAACCCCACCCCTACAACCTGAGGCGGAGCTGGCTTCGGCACCTGTGGCCGATCCCCGGAGCAGCGGCCGCTCCTAGCGTGGACCTATGACCACAACCGTGGAGCCCGTCTGCAGCAGCGCATCGAAGGCGGCGAGCCCTAGCGCATTCTCCGGGGGAACACCCCCGGACCCCCGGCTGTCCTTCGCCACCTACATGCGCGTGCGCGGCCCCGTACTGCTGCGTACCGCACGCTCGCTCACCGCCAACCCGAGCGACGCCGAGGACCTGCTGCAGACCGCGCTCACCAAGACCTATGTCGCATGGGAACGGATCGAGGACCACCGCGCACTCGACGGCTACGTCCGCCGCGCACTCCTCAACACCCGCACCTCCCAGTGGCGCAAGCGCAAGGTCGACGAGTTCGCCTGCGACGAGCTCCCCGAGCCGGAGGTCGCACCCGCCCCCGACGCCGCCGAGCAGCAGGCGCTCCGCGACGCGATGTGGCGCGCGATCGTGAAACTGCCCGACCGCCAGCGGGCGATGGTCGTCCTGCGGTACTACGAGGATCTGAGCGAGGCCCAGACGGCCGAGGTGCTCGGCGTCTCCATCGGTACGGTCAAGAGCGCGGTCTCCCGCGCGCTCGGCAAGCTCCGCGAGGACCCGGAACTGACGCCGGTGCGCTGATCTGCGGTGATCGATCGTTTGTGGTGCTCTCGAGGTAGTGACATACCGCCTGGTACGCGCGCAGAATGGCGCGACATTACCGTCGCGTAGGCAACGCTGCCCCCGGGAGGACGCCGTGCTGAGCACCATGCAGGACGTACCACTGACAGTGACCCGCATTCTCACCCACGGCACGCTCGTGCATGGCAGCTCGCAGATCACCACCTGGACCGGTGACGGACAGGAGCCGCACCGCCGTTCCTTCGCCGAGGCGGGCCGGCGCGCGGTCCAGCTGGCGAACGCGCTCCGCGACGAGCTGGGCGTCGTCGGCGACCAGCGAGTGGCCACCCTCATGTGGAACAACGCCGAGCACGTCGAGGCGTACTTCGCGATCCCCTCCATGGGCGCGGTCCTGCATACCCTCAACCTGCGCCTCCCGCCGGAGCAGTTGGTGTGGGTCGTGGCGCACGCCGCCGACCGCGTGATCATCGTCAACGGCTCGCTCCTGCCGATGCTCGCCCCGCTGCTGTCCCGTATGGAGAGCGTCGAGCACATCGTGGTCAGCGGCCCCGGCGACCGCAGCGCCCTGGACGGTTCGCACGCACGTGTCCATGAGTACGAGGACCTGATCGCGGGCCGCCCGACGACGTACGACTGGCCCGAGATCGACGAGCGCGAGGCCGCCGCCCTCTGCTACACCTCGGGCACCACCGGCGACCCCAAGGGCATCGTCTACTCCCACCGCTCCATCTACCTGCACTCCATGCAGGTCAACACCGCCCAGTCGATGGGCCTCACCGACCGCGACACCACGCTCGTCGTCGTACCCCAGTTCCACGTCAACGCCTGGGGCCTGCCGCACGCCGCCTTCATGACCGGCGTGAACATGCTGATGCCCGACCGCTTCCTGCAGCCCGCCCCGCTCGCCGAGATGATCGTCGCCGAGCAGCCCACGCACGCCGCCGCCGTGCCCACCCTCTGGCACGGCCTCCTCGCCGAACTGACCGCGCGCCCGCGCGACATCTCCTGCATGAAGTCCGTCACCATCGGCGGCTCGGCCTGTCCGCCCTCGCTGATGGAGGCGTACGACAAGCTGGGCGTACGGCTCTGCCACGCCTGGGGCATGACCGAGACCTCGCCGCTGGGCACCGTCGCCAATCCGCCCGCCGGACTGACCGCCGAGGAGGAGTGGCCCTACCGCCTCAGCCAGGGCCGCTTCCCGGCCGGCGTCGAGGCCCGCCTGATCGGCCCGAGCGGTGAACGGCTGCCCTGGGACGGCGAGTCGGCGGGCGAGCTGGAGGTACGCGGCCCGTGGATCGCGGGGTCGTACTACGGCGGCGCGGACGGCGAGGACTTCCGCCCGGCCGACAAGTTCAGCGAGGACGGCTGGCTGAAGACCGGCGACGTCGGCCACATCTCCTCCGACGGCTATCTGACCCTCACCGACCGCGCCAAGGACGTCATCAAGTCCGGCGGCGAGTGGATCTCCAGCGTCGACCTGGAGAACGCGCTGATGGCCCACCCGCAGGTCGCGGAGGCCGCCGTCGTCGCCGTACCGGACAAGAAGTGGGGCGAACGCCCGCTGGCCACCGTGGTGTTGAAGGAAGGGGCAGCCGTCGGCTTCGCGGAGCTACGGGACTTCCTCGCCCAGTCCATCGCCAAGTGGCAGCTGCCGGAGCGGTGGACGGTGATCGCTTCCGTGCCGAAGACATCGGTCGGAAAATTCGACAAGAAGGTCATCCGTAAGCAGTACGCGGACGGCGACCTGGATGTCACGCAGCTCTGACGCCAACCACCCCACGGAACACGTCAGTTGGCGAACTCACCGGCGAAGGCCGTGAGTTCGCCAACTGTGTTCCGTGCGAAGGGAATTGGTGAACCCCCTTACGGGGTCCGCTAGTTGGTGCCGATCTTCGCCAGCAGGTCCACGATCCGGCCCTGCACCTCGCTGCTGGTCGACCGCTCCGCGAGGAACAGCACCGTCTCGCCCGACGTGAGCTTCGGCAGCTCCGCCTGGTTGAGACCGGCCGAGGTGTAGACGACCAGCGGCGTGCGGTTCAACTGCCCGTTCGCGCGCAGCCAGTCGACGATTCCGGCCCGCCGCCTGCGCACCTGCATCAGATCCATGACCACCAGGTTCGGCCGCATCTGCGCGGCCAGCGTCACGGCCTCCGCATCCGTGCCCGCCCGCGCCACCTGCATCCCGCGCCGCTCGAGCGTCGCGGTCAGCGCCAGCGCGATCTCCTCGTGCTCCTCGATCAGCAGCACCCGGGAAGGGTGCTGCTCGCTGTCGCGGGGCGCGAGCGCCTTCAGCAGCACGGCGGGGTCGGCGCCGTACGCCGCCTCCCGCGTCGCCTGCCCGAGCCCGGCCGTCACCAGCACGGGCACCTCGGCCGCAACTGCCGCCTGCCGCAAGGACTGCAGCGCGGTACGCGTGATCGGCCCGGTCAGCGGATCGACGAACAGCGCCGCGGGGAAGGCCGCGATCTGCGCGTCGACCTCCTCGCGCGAATGCACGATCACCGGCCGGTAGCCGCGATCGCTCAGCGCCTGCTGCGTCGAGACGTCAGGCGCGGGCCAGACCAGCAGTCGCCGCGGATTGTCCAGCGGCTCCGGGGGCAGCTCGTCGTCACCGAACTCGTCGGGGCGCGGCTGCGGCCGGTTGGCGACCTCCACCGCACCGCCGGGACCGTCCAGCGGCTCGGGACCCTCGGCCCCCTCGTCGGGCTTCCCTATGGCGTACGAACGCCCCTCGGCCGCGGCCTGGATCCGCTGCTGCGGATGCGGCCGGGCAGCGGGCTCCGCCGGAGCGGCGGCGACAGCGGCGGCACCCGTCCGGTCGCCCTCCGGCGGCGCGTGGAGCTTGCGCCGCCGACCCGACCCGAGGCTCTGCCCCTGGCCGCCCTGACTCTGATTCTGCTGCTGGGTGAGCTGCTGCACGAAGGGCACGCCCTGCCCCAGCGTCCGTACGCTGATCGGCGCCGGAGCCTCGGCGGGCAGCGGCTGAGCGGCCGGAGCGGGCGACTCCGTCGCACCGGCCCAGCCCTCGGGCGAGGCGAAGAGCGTCCCGCCGTCCGCGGGAACACCCGCGGCCTCCGGAGCCTGCGGCGTCTCCGCCGGAGCGGGATGCTCCTGCGCCTGCTGTACGTCACCGAGGTCGCGCCCGCGGTCGGCCTCGGCCGGCGGCAGCGCGAACGGGCCGCGCGGCGCCTCCGCTTCGGCCCCGCCCGACCCCTGCGCCGGAGCCGTGGCGAGCGCCCGCCGCGCCCGCCGCCCGCCGGGCTGCCCCTGCGGAGCGGCCGACTCGGCGTCCGGCGCCGCGACGGCAGCCGGCGTAGGCGTCGGCGCCCCGGAAGGCCGACCGTTCTCGATCTCCAGCACCCCTTCGGGCCGCCGCGCCCTGCGCCCGACCGGAGCGCCCCCGCCGTCGGCGGGCACCCCCTGCGGCGGCACGGTCTCGCCCCGCGGCGCACGCCCGCCACCGGCCTGACCCGCGGCGCCCTCGGAGGAGGTCACCACAGAACCCTCGGCCGGCTCGGCGGCCTGCGCCGGAATGTCCACCGCGACGGCAGCGGCACCGGCAGCGGCACCGGCGGCCGGATTGGCCCGCCGCCGCCCCGTCGGCTCCTTCGCGGCCGCGCCCGCAGCACCTGAGGCTTCGGCCGGACTGTCCAGGAACGCGTCCGTGGAAGCCCGCCGGGCCCGCCGCCGCCCGCCGCCCTGCTGCCCGGGAACGGCAGCAGCCGCCGGCTCCTCCGGAGGCGCGACGGTCCCCGCCCCGTCCCCCAGCGGCACTTCGAGCACATACGCGCTGCCGGTCATCCCCGGCACCTCATGCGTCTGCAGCACCCCGCCGTGCGCCCGCACGATCCCCCGCACGATCGGCTCGTGCACCGGGTCTCCCCCGCTGTACGGGCCGCGCACCTCGATCCGTACGGTCTCACCGCGCTGCGCGACGGCCACCACGATCGTCGAGTCGACGTACGCCCCACCAGGAGCGACCCGCGTCTTCCCGGTCGCATCCACGCCCGCCACATCGGCGACGAGATGTGCCAGCGCGGCCGCCAGCCGCTCCCCGTCCACCTCGGCCTCTATGGGCGGCGCGTGCACGGCGAACTGGGCCCTACCGGGCCCGATCAGCTCCACTGCCCCCTCAACGCCCGCTGCCACCACGGCATCGAGCATCACCTTGCTCTTCTTCAGCTCGTCGACGCCCTCGTCGAGCCGCTGGAACGCCAGCACGCCATCGACGAGCGTGGTCATCCGCGCGTACCCGGCGGCCAGATGGTGAAGGATCTGGTTCGCCTCGGGCCACAGCTGCCCGGCCGGATCGGCGGCGAGCGCCCCCAGCTCCCCGCGCAGCACATCGAGCGGCCCGCGCAGCGAGTCGCCCAGCACGGCGGTCAGCTGCCGGTGGCGTCCTTCCAGCGCGGCGATCCGCGCGTCACGCTCCTCGACGGCGGCCTGGTAACGCGCGTCACGCTCCCCGACATCGGCCTTGTGGCGCGCGTCGCGCTCCTTCAGCTCGGCCGCGTGCAGCTTCACCTGGGCCTCGTACGGCCGCCGGTCGGCGAAGGTCAGCACGGCCCCCACCAGCTGGTCCCCGTCGCGTACCGGAGCGGTGGTCATGTCGACCGGCACCACGCTGCCGTCCTTGTGCCACAGCACCTGCCCGCGCACCCGGTGCTTGCGCCCGGACTTCAAGGTGTCGGCGAGCGCGCTGTCCTCGTACGGAAAAGGCTCCCCGTCGGCGCGCGAGTGCTGCACCAGCGGATGCAGCTCCTTGCCGCCGAGCTCACTGGCCCGGAAGCCGAGGATCTGCGCGACGGACGGATTGACGAGAACGACCCGCCCCTCGGTGTCGGTCCCGACCACACCCTCCGAGGCGGCGCGCAGGATCATCTCGGTCTGCCGCTGCGACCGGGCCAGCTCGGCCTCGGTGTCCACGGTCCCCGAAAGATCGCGCACGACGAGCATCAGCAGCTCATCACCGCTGTACCCGCTGTACGAGGCATAGGCCTCGCGCCCGTCCTCCAGATTCGCGCTCGTCACCTCGGCAGGGAACTCACTGCCGTCGGTACGCCGCGCATGCATCCGCGTCGGCTTGGTCCTGCCCTGCTCGTCCGCGCTCTCCGGCCGTCGCATCGAGCCCGGGATCAGCCGGGAGTCGAACTCCGGCAGAAGATCGAGCAACCCCCGGCCGACGAGCGCCGTGCCCGGCGCTTCGAAGGCTTCGAGGGCGATGGTGTTGGCGTTGACGACCGTGCCGTTCGCATTGACGAGCAAAAGCCCGTCCGGAAGGGCGTCAAGTATGGCTGCGAGGCGAGCAGCGCCTCGGGATGGCCTGCTGCTCACAACGACGCTTCCTCCCAGAACTACTGCACCTTGCGGCCTGCCACTGCACTGTGGAGTGAGTCTAAAGGCAGTGGCAATCCGCGCGACGGCGGATGAGGGGGAGCTCTCACCAAGGATTTGTGTACGGGCGCACGCGCCGGAGCTCAGGCCCGCGCAGCGGGCAGCACCGGCTCCATGGCATTCCACCGCGCGATCTCGCACCCATTGCCCCGGTTGAAGGCGGCATCGACGCTCCGCCCCTGCCAGACACCGGTGACGTGCGCGGCGCCCGGGCCCCCGTACTGCATGGTGCAGAGGGCATCGCGAGGCACCGGCGCGAAGGGGTCGCCCCCGCTCAGCGCCAGCTCGTCCAGCCGCTCGCAGGCCTGCCGCGCCTGCGGGTGATCGCCCCCGGTGGGCCCGCAGAAGAGCTGGAAGGTCCCGTCCCCGCCGCCCGAATCCGAGACGGTGACGGTGAGCCGGTCACCGGGAGCGACCGGCCCCGGAGCGGCGAAGGCGACGGCAGGCACGAGGGCGGCGTACGCACCGCCGGCGACGGCGAGCCCTGCCAGGAGGCGGCGCATCATGACGTACTCCTCAGGAACGGGACCTTCACGGAAAACTTCCGTCACCTCTAACGCTCCACCGCGCCCGGCGTTGCGCAACACGAACGCCTTTGCCCTGCCGCCCATCCGCCTTGTACCGTGGGGGCGGATTGGTGACACCCCGCAAGGCTGTGTCATCATCTGCACGCACCACATCGCGTTCGCGCGGGTGCGCTGGAGGCGTCGCCTAGTCCGGTCTATGGCGCCGCACTGCTAATGCGGTTTGGGTCTTAAAGCCCATCGGGGGTTCAAATCCCCCCGCCTCCGCAGAAGGATCACCGAAGCCCCGTCCGCAAGGACGGGGCTTCGGTCGTTTTCCCAGCTCAGCACGGGTGCGGGCAATCGATTTCACCTGAGGCCGCAGGTCATGTAATGTTCTTCTTGCAACGCCGACGGGGCAGAAACGCCCGGAACGCCAAGCACTCGTAGCTTAACGGATAGAGCATCTGACTACGGATCAGAAGGTTGCAGGTTCGAATCCTGCCGAGTGCACAGCAGGTCGAAGCCCCCGCCAGGGAAACCGGGCGGGGGCTTCGTCGTATGTGCAAGCAGCGCAGTACAGCCGCCGGATCGGCGAGAGGCCCCCGGGATTTCTCCCGGGGGCCTCTCCTTCTGTGCGGGGGTGCTGCTTACAGGAGGTTGTAGATGTTGTAGCCCCAGCCGATCTTCACCGGCTTGGCGAACGGGGCGGCCGCGTCGCCGGTGCCCGAGTAGCGGAAGAGGTCGCCGGTGGTCGAGCGGGCGACGAGGTCGGTCCTGCCGTCGGCGTCGAGGTCGCCCACCGAGAGCAGGCGGTTGTACGCGTTCCAGCCGGTGCCGACCTTCGTGCGGGGCTCGAAGGGCGCCTTGATGTCGCCGGTGCCCTTGTAGAGCCACAGGGCTCCGGCCTTGTCGCGGGCGACGATGTCGGCCTTGCCGTCGCCGCTCAGGTCGCTCTGGCCGGCGATCTCGGTGTACGCGTCCCAGCCGCTGCCGATGCGTACGCGCGCGTCGACCAGGCCGGTCGAGTGGCCGACGTACGTCCACAGGACGCCGGTCTTGTCCACGCCCATGAGGTCGGCTTCGGTGGTGCCACCGAGATCTCCGGGGGACAGGACCTTGGTGTAGGTCGTCCAGCCCGTGCCGATGTCCCTGGTCGCCGGGTCCATGTGGACGTTCGTGTAGGTCAGCAGACCGCTCTTGTCGATGGTCCAGCTGCCGTCGGAGTATCCGTCTTTGTCGTTGTCGATGGAGATGGACGCGGTGGCGAACTCGTAGGTGACGCCGACGTCGTAGCGGGCGTCGAAGCCGCCCGCGCGGTCGGGGAAGTACAGGTAGAGCTCTTGGGTCGTCTTCTCCACGGCGTCCATGGAGAAGGTCGGCGTCTGCACCTGGCCCGCGGCGGCGGAGCGCGGGGCGGCGAGCGGAGACGTGGCGCGGAGCTTGGCGACCGCCTCGGCGCGGGCCTTCTCGGCGCCGGTGGGGTGGTCGGCGGCCGTTGCGGTGCCGGCCGTTGCGGCCAGCGTCGCGGCTATCGCGGTGGTGGTGAGCGCGCGCTTCAGAGCGCGTCTGCGATGGGCGAAGATCATGTGAAGCCCCCCTGGTGGCTTGCTGGTTGGCACGTCAGTACCTGGCCGTGCCACAGATCTCCCGCACTCTCTCACATGCGCCCCACACGTCACATGCGCACCCCACGTATCTTGACGCGCCCCTATGCGGGGCGCAGGCGGTGGGCCATCCCGGGGTAGGCGACGATCAGGCCGGCCTCGTCGTAGGTGAGGTCGCTGCGGAAGGTGCTGGAGGTGTAGCGGACCTGGCGCGCGGCCAGGTGGGTGTAGGTCTGGCGGGAGGGGTGGACCGTCAGGTCGGGGACCCGGATCCAGGCCATCAGGAAGTCGTGGGTGCCCGGGGTGCGGTGCAGGTCGTGGCGGAGTACCGGCATCGTGTTGGTGAGGGGCGAGAGACCCAGGTCGCAGTCGAGGGCCTCGGACGCCCAGGGGAGCGGGGTCCCGTTCGCCGTCCAGGTGCGCGTGCGGGCGTCTCGGCGCAGGTCCAGGTGGTGTGTGGACGACTCGGTGTCAGTGGTGGCTGTCATTCTGCGAGTGGTCCAGTTCTCGTCGGTCTCCAGCTCGTACGAGATCCAGTACGGGTGCGGGAGCGCGCCGAAGATCCGGCCCCGGGCGGTGAGGGTGGTGGAGGCGAGGGTGATCCAGGACGTCTCGTAGCCACCGCTCTCGGTGACCTGCCAGGTGAGGGTGTGCATGAGAGCCAGTGTGGTCCTGAGGAGAGAGGAGTGGGGTGGGATGTGGCGATATGGCGGGCTGAGGTGGGGAGTCGGGGGGCCCGCGCTGGTGTGGGAGGGGCGGGAGAGGGTGGTGCGTCCGCTGGAGTACGGGGGCGGGGTGGGGTTCCGGGTGGTGGGGGAACGCGGCTGCGTGGGGGCGCGGGGGAATCCGTGTCCGGTGGGGGCGGTGGTGCCGGGGAGGCGTACGCAGGCGCGGTGCGGGGAGTGTGCGCGGCTGGACCGGCTGCACTCCGTCGCCGCGGACGGGATGGCTGACGACCCGCGGACGTACCGGGTGTATCTGGCCTGGTTCGGGAGCGGGTTGGTGAAGGTGGGGATCACCGGGGAAGCGCGAGGCGCCGACCGGCTGCTGGAGCAGGGGGCTGTCGCCTTCAGCTGGGTGGGGCGGGGGCCGCTGATGGCCGCGCGGCGCAGCGAGGAGGTGCTGCGGGCCGCGCTGGGGGTGCCCGACCGGGTTCCGTACGCGGAGAAGCGGGCCGTGCGGGCGCGGCTGCCGGGGGTCGAGGAGCGGGCCGGCGAAGTGGCCGCGCTGCATGCGCGGGCCGTGGGGGTGGCGGGGTGGCCCGAGTCCCTGGAGCGGGTGGAGTGCGAAGTCGTCGACCACGCGGGGGTGTTCGGGCTTGCGGGGCTTGCGGAAGCGCGGGGGGTGGTGAGCGAGCTCGTTGCGGGCGGGGTGGTCGCGGGGACGCTGGTCGCCGCTGCCGGGCCCGATCTGCATGTGGATGCGGGGAGTGCGGGCGTTGTCGTACTCGATACGCGGCTGATGTGGGGGTGGGCGGTGGAGCGGGGGGAGGGTGAAGTGACCGTTCCCGTGCGGGGTGTTGTGGTGCCTGACGTACAGGATGGGTTGTTTTGAGCTGACCGAATGGTCAAGACATGGATCCCGTTCGGCAAGTCCGTGGACGGGGGGCGGGGCGGGTGGCGAAGGTTGGTGTCATGACCAACACGCCTGTGGCGGCTTACGAGCCGCCTTATTACGCTGCGATTTTCACGTCCGTACGGACCGAGCAGGACAGCGGATACGCCGAGACCGGCGAGCGGATGCAGGAGCTCGTGCAGGACATGCCGGGGTTTCTGGGGTACGAGTCGGCCCGGGTGCCCGGCGGGATCGGGATCACCGTCGCGTACTTCAGGGACGAGGCATCGATACGGGGGTGGCGGCTGCATGCGGAACATGCGGCGGCCAAGGAGCGGGGGCGAGCCGAGTGGTACGAGCGCTACACGCTGCACATCGCGAAGGTGGAGCACAGCCATGAGTGGGTGGCGGGTGGCGGGCGGTGATGGCTGAGGCCTGCGGAACCTTTGGTTCCTGTCGCCTAATGAGTGAACATCATTAAATATCGGGCGAGTTGACCATATCTCTGGCATAGCTTCCGTGCTGGAGGTGATGCTCGATGTACGAGCAGGAACGGAACACGCAGGACGACGCGATAGAGATCGGCGACTTCGTGTACGCGGCGACGGGGGCACGCGTGCGGCGGCTGACGATGCCGGACGGGACGCACTGGTTTCCCATGGTGGATGTCTGCAAGCAACTGGGGTACACCACGCCCCGGAAGGCGCTCACCGATCATGTGTCAGAGAGGCACCGAGACAGTCTTGAGACAGTGACTGGAGGTCACTGTCTCAGTATTCCCGCAGGTCGGGAGTGGCGTCGAGACATGCAGATGATCAACCTTCAAGGGCTGATCATGCTGGTCAACGCCTGCACCAAACCGGAGTGCGCACCCTTCAAGCTTTGGGTGGCCGAAGTCATCGAGATCATTCAGCGGGAGGGCTCGTACGCTCTCGACGAAGCGGCGATCCAGCCCACCGGCGCTGGGGCTGCGACGGCGTACGCCATGCCGGAGCAGGTGGTCGATGCCCTCGTGCGGCTGGAGAAGCGGAACATCGACAGCGATGAAGAGTTCGCTGCGTCGATGGCCGAAAAGAACGGGCTCCTGGCCGAGATGCTCCGGGAGTACCGAGAGGGACAGAAAGCGACGGTGCAGGCCCTGAACCGGATCGCCGATTCCATGGAGCGGCTCGGTGATCGGGTGGCGGGCGCGCCCGTCGCCGAGACCGTGGCGCAGATCTCTCCGCAGGAGCTGCTCGCCGGGTGGCAGGCGAGGAACCTGATCGTCACGGAGGACGTGCACTCCGTGGCCGCGTATCTGGCGCCCGCGCTGCTGCGGGGCGGGGCGCGGTATCCGCTGGAGGAGATCGCCCGGCGGACCGGGCTGACGCACGACCGGGTTCATGACTGCGTACGCATGCTGATCAAGCGTGGATGCATGCGGCAGACCGGGAACGCGGAGGGTGGGGCGCCTGTGTATGTGCTGCCGTAGGCGATAGCTCGTAGAGCCCGCGGACGCGGGACGGCCCGAAGTCGCAAATCGAAGTTGCGGCTTCGGGCCTCTGCGTACCGTAGTGCACTCCATCGCGGGATGCGGGCCCGCGTTCGTTTCTCAGGAATTTCACAGGTTCGCGAAAGGGTGCTCTCAGCGCCGCCTCACATGGTGAGGAGCATGACCGCGACCTCGCCCCAGGGGCGTACCGAAATGCTCAGGCCCGACGGCAGCCCCGTCCGGGTGCTCGTCGTCGACGACGAGGCCTCGCTTGCCGAGCTGCTGTCCATGGCCCTGCGGTACGAAGGGTGGGAGGTACGCAGCGCCGGTGACGGAGCCGGTGCCGTGCGGACCGCGCGCGACTTCAGGCCGGACGCCGTCGTGCTCGATGTGATGCTGCCCGACATGGACGGGCTGCAGGTGCTCGGCCGGCTGCGGCGTGAACTGCCCGAGGTGCCGGTGCTCTTTCTGACCGCCAAGGATTCGGTCGAGGACCGGATCGCCGGGCTCACCGCCGGCGGCGACGACTACGTCACCAAGCCCTTCAGCCTGGAGGAGGTCGTGGCACGGCTTCGCGGGCTGATACGCCGGTCCGGCACCGCCGCCCTGCGCAGTGAATCCCTTCTGGCCGTCGGCGACTTGACCCTCGACGAGGACAGCCATGAGGTCGAGCGGGGCGGTGCCTCCATCCATCTGACCGCCACCGAGTTCGAGCTGCTGCGCTTCCTCATGCGCAATCCGCGGCGGGTGCTGAGCAAGGCGCAGATCCTCGACCGGGTGTGGAGTTACGACTTCGGCGGTCAGGCCAATGTCGTGGAGCTCTACATCTCCTACCTGCGGCGGAAGATCGACGCAGGACGCACGCCGATGATCCACACCCGGCGCGGTGCGGGCTATCTGATCAAGCCCGGCGAATAGGCGGGCGGGCGGGTGGGCATGGGACGGGCATGGCGCCGGAGGCCCTGGACGCTGCGTACCCGGCTGGTCGTGACCGCCGTGGCACTGATCGCGGTGGTGGCCGCGGTGATCGGGACGGTCACCACGATCGCGTACAAGGACTATCTGTACGGGAAGCTGGACTCCCAGCTGAGCAGCATCGTCGACCGTTCCCGGCCCCACCAGGGACCCAACGGCAATCCGTCCGGGATGCTGCCCGGTACCGGGAACAACAGTGATCCGCTGACGTTCCTCGGCGGCCCCGGCCAGCCCTGGCAGTCCGTGGGCGCGGTGGTATCCCACGGGCAGGTCACCGAGGGGCAGGTCACCAAGGAGGACAGTTCCGCCTCGGACTCGACGAAGCGCACCGACCCGAGCGCCAACAGGGACGACCTCGACAGCGCGCAGGAACAGGCGCTGCTCACCGTTCCGCTCGACGGCAAGATCCATACCGTCAGCCTCCCCGGACTCGGCGAGTACCGCGTGCAGTCGGTCGACACCGGCAGGAGCGACGACTCCAAGATCCTGGTGGGCGTGCCCACCGAGGACGCGGCCAAGGCCATCACCACCCTGGTCCTCGTGGAGGTCAGCGTCACCGCAGCGGGTCTCGTGGCCGCCGGTATCGCCGGTACCGTCCTCGTCGGCGTAGCACTCCGCCCCCTCCGCCGCGTCGCCGCCACCGCGACCCGCGTCTCCGAAACGCCCCTGCACAGTGGCGAAGTGACGCTGTACGAGCGCGTCCCCGACGCCGAAGCCGACCCCCGCACCGAAGTCGGGCAGGTCGGGGCCGCTCTCAACAGGATGCTGGGGCACGTCGGTTCGGCGCTCGCCGTGCGGCAGGAGAGCGAGACGCGCGTACGGCAGTTCGTCGCCGACGCCAGCCATGAGCTGCGCACCCCGCTCGCCTCCATCCGCGGATACGCCGAACTCACCCGCAGGGGAAGGGAGGAGACCGGGCCCGACACCCGGCACGCGCTGGGCCGTATCGAGTCCGAGGCGTCCCGGATGACCGGGCTCGTGGAGGATCTGCTGCTGCTCGCCCGCCTCGATGCCGGACGCCCGCTCTCCTACGAGAGCACCGATCTCTCCCCCCTCGTCGTCGACGCCCTCAGCGACGCCCGCGCCGCCGGCCAGGACCACAAGTGGCGCCTCGAACTCCCCGACGACCCCGCCACCGTCCTCGCCGACGGCCCCCGCATCCACCAGGTCCTGGTGAACCTCCTCGCCAACGCCCGTACGCACACCCCGCCCGGCACCACCGTCACCGCCCGAGTCCAACGCAGCGGCCCCTGGGTCCTGTTGGAGATCCAGGACGACGGCCCCGGCATCCCCGCCGACCTCCTCCCGCACGTCTTCGAGCGCTTCGCCCGCGGCGACGCCTCCCGCTCCCGTCACGCCGGTTCCACCGGCCTCGGGCTCGCCATCGTGCAGGCCGTCGTCACCGCCCACGGCGGCGGCGTGTCCGTGGAGTCCGTACCCGGGCGCACCGTCTTCGGCGTACATCTGCCGGTGCTGACCGACGACTCACAGGCTTGGCACAGGCTGACCACACAGGGGTGACAGCGCTGGTCGGGAGTGTCGTTGTCATGCGAACCGACTCATCTTCGGTCCCCCTCCCGGCCCGGGAGCATCTCCCCGTCGGCCCCGCGGGCGCCCCCGTGCTCGACGTGGTGATCCCCGTGTACAACGAGGAGCAGGACCTCGAGCCCTGTGTGGTCAGACTCCATGACCACCTTGCGCGCACCTTCCCGTACAGCTTCCGGATCACCATCGCCGACAACGCGAGCACCGACAGCACCCCGAAGGTCTCCGCCCGCCTGGAGGAGACCCTCCCGGGCGTCAAGGCCTTCCGGCTGGAGCAGAAGGGCCGCGGCAGGGCGCTGCGCACCGTGTGGTCGGCCTCCGACGCACCCGTGCTCGCGTACATGGACGTCGACCTCTCCACCGACCTGAACGCGCTGCTGCCGCTCGTCGCCCCGCTGATCTCCGGCCACTCGGACCTGGCCATCGGATCGCGGCTGGCGCGCAGTTCGAGGGTCGTACGCGGCCACAAGCGCGAGTTCATCTCCCGTGCGTACAACCTGATCCTGCGCTCCTCGCTCTCGGCGCGCTTCAGCGACGCCCAGTGCGGATTCAAGGCGATACGGCGTGATGTCGCCCAGCGGCTGCTGCCCATGGTCGAGGACACCGGATGGTTCTTCGACACCGAGATGCTGGTGCTCGCCGAGCGCGCCGGGCTGCGCATCCACGAGGTGCCGGTCGACTGGGTCGACGACCCCGACTCGACCGTGCACATCTACCAGACCGCGGTCGACGACCTGAAGGGCGTCTGGCGCGTGGGACGTGCGCTGGGCGGCGGCGCGCTCCCCCTGGACCGGCTCTCGCGGCCCTTCGGGGACGACCCGCGCGACCGTGAACTGGCGGGTGTACCAGGTGGACTTGCCCGCCAGCTCGTCGGATTCTGCGTCGTCGGCGCCTTCTCGACGCTCTTCTATCTGCTGCTCTACTCGCTGTCCCGGCAGGTGACCGGGCCTCAAGTCGCCAATGCTGTCGCCCTGTTGATCGCCGCGGTCGCCAACACCTCCTTCAACAGGAGACTGACCTTCGGTGTACGTGGCCAGGCCGGCGCCGTCCGCCACCAGGCCCAGGGCCTGGTGGTCTTCGCCATCGGCCTGGCCCTCACCAGCGGTTCGCTCGCCGCGCTCGACGCAGCGTCGCAGAACCCGCGGCACGCTACCGAGCTGACCGTACTGATCACCGCCAACCTCGCCGCAACGGTGCTGCGATTCCTGCTCTTCCGCATCTGGGTCTTCCCGGAGCGGCGTACCGAACCGGACCGTGAGCCCGAACCGACCCCGAGGAACGCACGATGACCACGATCGAGCACGAACAGCTCCCGGCCGCCCCGGCCGAGGCCCCGCCCTCACCGCCGCGCGGATCCCGCGCCCAGCGGCTGTGGCGCGGCCGCCCCGAGGACGCCCGCTGGGTACGCCCGGCCTTCCTCGGCCTCCTCCTGGCCACCGCGCTGCTCTACCTCTTCAACCTCAGCTCGTCGGGCTACGCCAACTCCTTCTACTCCGCCGCCGTTCAGGCCGGCAGCCAGAGCTGGAAGGCCTTCTTCTTCGGCTCCCTCGACTCGGCCAACGCCATCACCGTCGACAAGCCCCCGGCCGCGCTGTGGCCGATGGCTCTGTCCGTACGCATCTTCGGCCTCAACTCCTGGGCGATCCTGGTCCCCGAGGTCCTGATGGGCGTCGCCACGGTCGGTGTCCTGTACGCCGCGGTGCGCCGCCGCTTCAGCGCGGCCGCCGGTCTGATCGCGGGCGCGGTGCTGGCGCTCACCCCGGTCGCGGCCCTGATGTTCCGCTTCAACAACCCCGACGCGCTGCTCGCGCTGCTGATGACCGTCACGGTCTACTGCGTGCTGCGCGCGCTGGAGGCCGGAAAGACGAAGTGGCTGGTGTGGGCGGGTGCCGCCGTCGGTGCGGCCTTCCTGGTCAAGACGCTGCAGGCGTTCCTGATCCTGCCGCCGCTCGCCCTCGTGTACGCGGTCTTCGCACCGACCCGGCTGCGCAGGCGTTTCGCCCAACTCGGGTACGCCGGACTCGCGATGGTTGTCGCGGGCGGCTGGTGGGTCGCGATCGTCGAGCTCTGGCCGGCGTCCTCGCGCCCGTACATCGGCGGCTCACAGGACAACTCCTTCCTCTCGCTCACCTTTGGTTACAACGGACTCGGCCGAATCAGCGGTGATGAGACGGGTTCGGTTGGTGGAGGCGGCGGGGGTTGGGGCGGCAGCCAGTGGGGCGAGACCGGCCTCACCCGGATGTTCAACTCCGAGATCGGCAGCCAGATTTCGTGGCTGCTGCCCGCAGCCCTGATCCTGCTGATCGCGGGCATCGTCCTCACCTGGCGCGCCAAGCGCACCGACGCCACCCGTCACGCGTTCCTGGTCTGGGGCGGCGCGCTGGTGATGACCACGGCGATCTTCAGCTTCATGGCCGGGATTTTCCACCAGTACTACACGATCGCCCTCGCCCCCTACATCGCGGCGCTCGTCGGCATGGGCGTCACGGTCCTGTGGGAGGAGCGCTCCAGGTTCGGCTGGTCCGCGGTCCTGGGCCTGACGGCCATGGTCACGGCGATCTGGTCGTACGTACTCCTCAACCGGACCCCCGACTATCTCCCCTGGCTGCGCTGGGCGGTGCTGCTGCTCGGCCTGGCTGCGGGTCTCGCGCTGATCTTCGCGGGGCGCCTCGACCGGCGTCTGGCGCTGGGTGCGGCGGGCGTGGGTCTGGCGGCTTCGCTGGCGGGCCCGTTGGCGTACACGCTCTCGACGGTGAACAGCGCGCACACCGGCTCGATCGTCACGGCCGGCCCGTCGGGCGCGAGCGCGATGGGCTTCGGCGGTGGCGGCGGCGGACGTGGCGGTGCCCCGGGCGGGCAGATGCCTGGTGGCGCGGGCGGCCAAGGCGGTCAGATGGGACAGCCTCCCACCGGCGGCGGTGGCGGCATGGGCGGAGGCGGCGGTACGCCCCCGACCGGCGGCCAGGGCCCCGGCAACCAGAACGGCACCACCGGCAACAACCAGCAGGGCGGCTTCCCCGGCGGCGGCATGGGTGGCAGCCGCGAAGGCGGCGGGGGTGGCGGCATGGGCGGTCTCCTCGACGGCGCGCAGGTCAGCTCCGCGGTGAAGGCCAAGGTCAGCGCCGACGCCGGCGACTACACGTGGATGGCCGCGGCCATCGGCTCGCAGAACGCCGCCAGCTACCAACTGGCCACCGGCAAGCCGGTGATGGCGATCGGCGGCTTCAACGGCAGCGACCCGTCCCCGACCCTCGCGCAGTTCAAGCAGTACGTGAAGGACGGCAAGATCCACTACTTCATCGGCGGCGGCGGGATGGGCGGCGGCAACAGCGGTTCCGCGTCCAAGATCACGTCGTGGGTGGAGGCCAACTACAAGAAGGTGACCGTCGGCAGCACGACGCTCTACGACCTGACCCAGGCGAAGAGCTAGGCAGACCGATCAGCGCGGCAGCGCGGGGTGCCCGGGACTTCACGGTCCCGGGCACCCTTTATGCCTTCTTGGTGGGGGGCTTCGGGCCGGATGCGCCCTGCGGGTTTCGTTTCGCGCCTTCGGCGCAAGGAGGCAGCTACGACGAACAGGTGGGGGGCGCGGGCCGGTTGGGTGCGCTGCGCGCGGTGGCGGGTTTGGTGGTTGTTGGTGTGAGTGATGTACGACGCTGCGCGTCGTAGGCCGAGCCCTTGGGGGCTCGTCCGGCTGGCTGCTGCCGCGATGGGGCGGGGGTTTCGTGGTGACCGCGCTGCTCCTGCGGACCGGATGAGCTGAAGGGTTCGGCGGCGGGGCACTTCGGCGGGGCGGTTGGCGTCACAGCATCCGAGACGGAGCTCCGCTCCCCGCGCCGGGGCGAAGGTCGCACGACTTGCATGGGGCGGTGGCTCTCGGTTTGGCGTCAAGGGGCCGTCGCTGTGCGGGACTTCATGCCCCGCTGGTCGCTGTTCGGGGTGGGTAGAATCGGTGGGAGTGCCCCTTAGATGACCCACTTGAGTCTTCAACCATCCTGTCCCCGGAGTGCAGGGCTGTGACCTGCGACGATGCCTGTGTGTCTGGTGCTCGTCGGGCGTGGGGTGGGTGTGTGTTCAGTTAGGGGCGCGGATCGCACGCTGCGAGGTCCGGTCCGCCGTCCCGCACCCGCCGGGCAGACCCGCGCCGCCCGTCCAGCGGGTGCGGTGGTTCGCCCGCCCCGGCGCGGGTGGCGGACCGGGCCGCCGGCCGTGCTCCGAATGGCCGCCGTGCCGCCCCGGGCCGAGGGGGCCCCAGGTGCCCTGCTATCTCTGCGGCCAGGACCCTCTGCCGACCGATAGCCGCCAAGTTTTTGCGGTGGAGGGGTGGTGTCAAGGGGGGAGCGCAGCGGAATCGGCGTAGCCGACGGCCGAAGGCCGCCCTTTACTCCGCCCCGGAAACGCCACACTCCAGGTATCGGTCGGCAGGGGGGCCCACCCACCCGACCCCGACAAGAAGCACCGGGTTCACGGCGCCAGCCAACCAACCTCTCGTCCTCCCCCCGGAAACCACTTGTACGCCGTATAGGGGACCGCCTATGGTGAATCCCGCCCCTCCCCCTTACAGCGTATAAGGAGTCTCCTTGACGGCCACGACCGCCGAGACCCGATCCACCTCCACGGGCCACCCCCAGCGGTGGCTGATCCTCGGTGTGATCTGTCTCGCCCAGCTCACCGTGCTGCTCGACAACACCGTCCTGAACGTCGCCATCCCCTCCCTCACCCGGGATCTCGGCGCCTCCAGCTCCGACATCCAGTGGATGATCAACGCCTACTCGCTCGTCCAGTCGGGGCTCCTGCTCACCGCGGGCAGCTCCGCCGACCGCTACGGCCGCAAGAAGATGCTCGCCGCAGGGCTCGCGCTCTTCGGGATCGGTTCGCTGGTTGCCGCGCTCGCGCAGAGCTCGGCGCAGCTGATCGCCGCCCGTGCGGGCATGGGCATCGGCGGTGCGCTCCTCATCACCACGACCCTCGCCGTCGTCGTGCAGATCTTCGACGACGCCGAGCGCGTCAAGGCGATCGGGCTCTGGGCGACCGTCAACTCCCTTGGTTTCGCGGTCGGTCCGCTCATCGGCGGCTTCATGCTCAACCACTTCTGGTGGGGTTCGATCTTCCTCATCAACATCCCGGTCGCCGTCGTCGGCCTGATCGCCGTGCTCAAGCTCGTACCCGAGTCGAAGAACCCGCAGGGCGACCGGCCCGATCTGCTCGGCGCACTGCTCTCCACCGTCGGTATGGCCTCGGTCGTGTACGCGATCATCTCCGGGCCAGCGCACGGCTGGACCTCCGCGCAGGTCGTGGTCGCGGCCGCCGTCGGCATCGTCGTGCTCGCCGCCTTCGCCTGGTGGGAGCTGCGCATCCCGTACCCGATGCTCGACATGCACTTCTTCCGCAACCAGAAGTTCATCGGGGCCGTCGCGGGCGCGATCCTGGTCGCGTTCGGGATGGGTGGCTCGCTCTTCCTGCTGACCCAGCACCTTCAATTCGTGCTCGGTTACGAGCCGTTGGAGGCGGGTCTACGGACCGCGCCGCTCGCCGTCACCGTCGTACTCCTCAATGTCCTCGGGCTCGGCGCACGCCTCCTGAAGCGCACCAGTACGCCGGTGACCATCGCCACCGGCATGACCCTGCTCTCGGGCGGGCTCGTGCTCATCGCCCTCCTCGGCGGCCATGACTACCTGGGGATGCTCGCCGGCCTCGTCGTGATGGGCGCGGGGATCGCGATCGCCATGCCCGCGATGGCCAACGCGATCATGAGCGCCATCCCGCCGGAGAAGGCGGGCGTGGGCGCGGGCGTCAACGGCACGCTCGCCGAGTTCGGCAACGGCCTCGGCGTCGCCGTTCTGGGCGCGGTCCTCAACTCCCGCTTCTTGGCACTGGTTTCCGCCTCCGCTGCCTCGCTCCCGGCGGCGCTCGCGGCGGCGAAGGGCCCCGCCGAGAAGGCCCGTATCACCGACGCTTTCGCCTCGGGCCTGGAGACGAGCCAGCTCGTGGGCGCGGCGGCGGTCCTCGCGGGGGGCATCCTGGCCGCCGTACTCCTGAAGCGGGCGGAGCGCGCGGAGGAAGCGGAGCGCACAGAGCCCGCAGAGCTCTCGGACCCCGTGAAAACCGCCTAGCATCGACATCGCATACACGGACCGAGACATTCCGGAGAAGGGCACGTCATGGCTGCTGCGGTACGTACCAGCGTCTGGCTGGACGGCAAGACGACGCGCAGCCGCAAGACCTCCCAGCCGGCCACCGGACTCGACCGGCAGAAGATCACCGAGGCGACGGTCAGGCTCCTCGACGCCGAGGGCGCGGCCAAATTCTCGATGCGGCGTCTGGCCGCCGATCTCGGCGTCACCGCGATGTCGGTCTACTGGTACGTCGACACCAAGGACGACCTCCTCGAACTCGCCCTCGACCAGGCGATGGGGGAGGTCGTCCTGCCCGACGAGAGCGTGGACGACTGGCGCACCCATGTCCGGCAACTCGCCGTCAACTACCGGAAGTTGCTGGTCACCCACCCGTGGGTGTCCCCGCTGGTCGGCGAGTTCCTGAACGTAGGACCCAATGCCCAGCTCTTCTCCACGGCGGTCATGAACGTCATGAAGGCATCAGGCCTCTCGCCGCGCCACCAGGCGGGAGGTCTCGCCGCCGTCTTCCAGTTCGTCTACGGATTCGGCACCGTCGAGGGCCACTTCCTGGACCGCTGTGCCCGGGCGGGCATGACCCAGGACGAGTACTTCGCGCGGGCCATGAGCGCCGTCTCCCTGAACCCCGGTCTCGACGCGATGATGGAGCAGTCCCGCGACCTCATGGAGGCGCGCGGTGGCGAGACGGTCGAGGAGATGCGCGACCGGGACTTCGACTTCGCCCTCGAGGTGCTGTTCGCGGGCATCGAGGCGATGGGCGGCCGCCCCGGGCCTAGCACCCCGTGAGGGCGTCCGCGAGCGTGTCGTAGACGGGCACATCCCGCCGTACCTGAGTCAGTTCGAGAACCAGCGCCACCTGCCTGGCCTCCACCGCGACCCGCGTCTCCGCGCCCGCCGCACGGGCGCACTCCTGCACGTCCAGGACCAGCGATGCCCCGCGCGAGTCGATGAACTCGGTCCGCGTCAGGTCCAGTACGAGCACACCGAGCCGCCCGGCCCGGGCCGCGACGACCCGGCCCGTCTCCGCGTACAGATACGGGATGTTGGAGATGTCGATCTCCACGGGCATGGGGACGACAGTGCAGTACGGAAGGTCGACAGGATTCAGCAGAAACGGCATGGGAACGCACCTGACCTCAACAGGGAGTGTCCAAAGAGCCGCTTCCTGACCCGGAACCCCATTCCAGCACCCCCCACCCCTGCCAGGCCAGTCTTGCCGCCAACTGCGTCAGCGCACGACAGATGCGGATAGAATCCGGTCGTCCTTGCTCGCAGTCGGGAATGTGCTGCGGAGCTCTTGTGCCCACGGCTGTACGCCGTGCACGCCGAAGAGGTTCGTGGTGTATCCGTCCGACATTCCCCAAGTCCCCCCTGCGCCCGACGATTTCCGGCTGGCCGAAGCCCTCGCCGACGCCGCGGTCGCGCTCTACGCCGCTCAGGGCCGCGCGGAGACCGCCCGCACGGCGGTGCGTCTGGCCCGGGAGACGGTCGAAGGCGCCGAGCGCGCCGGACTCTCGCTCGTCGAAGAGGGCGGTCTGATCAGCCCTGAAGCCTGGACGCACGAATCGGTGCGCGCCTTCGAAACGATCTCCGGAGCGGTCGGCCACCGCACCCACTGGGACGAGCTCTGGGCGGTCCCGATCGCCCGCGTAGACGACACAGCGGAGTGCGCGGGCTGTGCCCACGCGCTGGAGGCCACCGGTCTGCGCGCGCTCCTGCTGCTCCGCATCCGTACGCACCGTCGCCGGTTCAGCGTCCTGACCCTCGCCTCGCACACTCCGTACGCCTTCGACGACACGGCGGTCCGCACCGCCAGGCTGCTCTCCACCCACATCGGAGTCGCCCTGCAGTCCGCGACGGTTCTCGAACAACTGACCGAGGCGCTGGAGACGCGTGACGTGATCGGGCAGGCGACCGGCATCCTCATGGAGCAGCTGAACATCGGCCCCACGACCGCCTTCGAGCGCCTGGTGAAGGCCTCCCAGCAGGCCAACGTCAAGGTCAGGGACATCGCCCTGCGCATCGTCGGAGCTGCGGCCCCCGACTGAATCGCCTGTCCCGGGGCACCCGCACGTCATGGCTCACCACCAGGACGGACTCGACATCAGCTCGCTCCACGCGGCTTTCACCGAGTGGCGCGGCCTGGACGCATTCCTCCAGGAACTGACCGAACGCGCGGTACGGGCGGTCGGCGGCGCCGACGCGTGCAGCGTCACCATGCACCGCGACGGACTGCTCGTCACGGCGGCCGGCAGCGACGCGGAGGCGCTCAAGCTGGACCGTCTGCAGTACGAGGCCGACGCGGGCCCGTGCGTCTGCAGCCTCCGCGAGGGCCGCGAGCAGTACGTACGCGACATGACCGCCGAGAACCGCTGGTCCCCGTACCCCGAGCAGGCCGCCGACTTCGGGATCCGCTCGGTCCTGGCCGCCCCGCTCAAGGTCAACTCGACCACGCTGGGCGCCCTCAACCTCTACGCCCACCACCCCCGCGCCTTCGAAGAGCACGAGGGATCCATCGGGCGCCTCGCCGACCAGGCGGCAGGGGCGGTCGCGGTGGCCGCCCGTATCGACGAGGAGCGCATCGCCATCGAGGACCTGCGCGCCGCGATGCTCTCGCGCTCCGTCATCGACCAGGCGATCGGCATCGTCATGGCCCGCCGCGGCTGCCCGGAGGAGGAGGCCCTGGCCACCCTGCGCAAGGCCTCCCAGCACCGCAACATCAAACTCCGCGACCTCTGCCGCGAGCTGGTCCACCACACGGGCGGCACCCCGCCGGCCCCGGGCGGCTTCGCCCGCCGTACGGCCAGGAACTAACCGAGCCGCGCAGCTAGCCCAGCCGCGCCGGGAAGCCGCCCGTGGCGATCGGACTCCACCGCTCCGGGGTGATCCGGATGATCGACTTGCCCTGCTTGACCATCGCCTCCCGGTATTCGTCCCAGTCCGGGTGCTCCCCGGAGATGTTCCGGAAGTACTCCACCAGCGGCTCCACCGACTCCGGGGAGTCGACGACCTCCGCCGACCCGTCGATCTGCACCCACGGCCCGTTCCACTCGTCCGACAGGACGATCACGCTGACACGTTCGTCGCGCCTGGCGTTACGGGTCTTGGCGCGCTCGGGGTACGTGGAGACCACGATCCGCCCCGCGTCGTCGACCCCGCAGGTCAGCGGGGAGCCCTGGGGGCGGCCGTCGGCGCGGGTGGTCAGCAGGATCGCGCGGTGCCGTGGCCGTACGAACTCCAGCAACTCGGCCATGTCGACAGCGGTGTTGCTCGCAATATTGGGTGCCATACCCACACGATAGGCCCGCTCGCCTCACGCCACCGGCAGTGAATCCCCCTGCACGGCCTGGATGTCGAGCTCCACCTTCAGCGTGGTGCCGATCGCCGAGATCCCCGCCTGCACGACCTGGTTGTAGTTCATCGCGAAGTCGTCGCGGCGCAGGTCGGCGGTGGCGCGGAAGGCGGCGCGGGTGCCGCCCCACGGGTCGGGTCCCGTACCCAAGTAGCTCAGATCCAGGTCGACTTCGCGTACGACCCCGTGCAGCGACAGCTCGCCGTGCACCGTCCAGCGGTCGGGCCCGGCCGGTGTGACGCCCGTCGAGCGGTAGGTGATCTCCGGGAAGCGCTCCACGTCCAGGAAGTCCGCGGACTTCAGGTGGCCGTCGCGCATGCCGTTGCCCGTGTCGATCGAGCCGGCCTCGATGACGGCCTCGACGTGCGACTTCTCGACGTCCTCGGCGATCTCGATCCGCCCCGAGAAGGCGGTGAAGCGGCCGTGCACGCTGGAGATCCCCAGGTGCTGGGCGACCGCGCCGACCGAGGAGTGCGCCGGGTCCAGCGTCCACGTGCCGGGCGGGGGCAGCTCCACGCCGCCCTGCCGGGCCAGGACCACGGTGCCCGCGTCCGCGCGGCCGCTCGCCGTGACGATGACGGTCGAGGCGACCGGCGCGTAGCCGACGGCGGTCACGATCAGCGTGTACGGACCCGGGGGCAGCGGCGTCGTGTCGAGCACCGTGCCGTCCTCGTCGGCGGCCGCCCGCACCACCTGGCTGCCGGTCATGTCGGTCACGGTCACCACCGCATGCTGCACGGCCCAGCCGTCCCGGGTCCGTACCTGTGCGCGAAGTCCCATCCCGTAACTCTCCTTGCGATCAAAGCTGTGCCAGAAATGCAAAACCCCGGACGGTGGTGGACACGGGCCGTCCCCTGTCCGTGTCCACCACCGTCCGGGGTGGCTGTGCGAACTACTCGCCCGGGTGGGCGAGTTCGATGTCATGCCCGTCGACACCGCGTCCTGCGACGCTCAACGAGCCGGCGACCGGCGGGTATCCGGTCGCGATGACCGTGTACTCGCCCGTGGTGAGGTCGGCGAAGGCGTACGCCCCGTCGTCCCCGGTGGTTGCCGATGCGACGACGTTCCCTGCAGCGTCCACGAGAGTGACCCGCGCGTCGGGCAGCGGACGCCGGTCGGCTCCGCCGCGTACGACACCCTGGACGAGCGCCCCGGACTGGAGCAGTGCCTCGATACGGGTGACGCCCTGGCCGCCGATCTCCACCGGCAGTGCGAGGGGCCGGTGGCCGGCCGCGTTGACCGCGATCGTCACCGAGCCCGGGACCAGGTCACCGAAGGTGAACTCGCCCTGCTCGCCCGACTTTCCGGTGGCCAGCACATCGCCGCGGACATCCGCGACGACGACCATCGCGCCCTCGATCGGGGCACCGCCCTCGGCCGCCTTGACGACGCCGGCGAGGCCGCTCGTACCCGACAGAAGGATGTCGTAGTGCAGCTCGTCGCCGCTCACGACGACCGTCGAGGCCTGCGGCTGGAAACCGTCGGCCGAGGCGATCAGGACGTACGATCCCGCGCCCGGCGCACCGACCGCGTAGCCGCCGTCGCCCTGGGCCATCGCACGGCCCAACTGCCGCCCGGCGAGCGAGATCAGGGTCACCGCGGCCCCGCCGACGGCTGCGCCTTCGGCAGCGCGGACGATGCCGCGGATCGGGGTGGAGTCGGAATCGGGTTCGGATACGGACTGCATCGGCATCGTCTCCTCGGCCTGCGGGGCCTGCACGGCCTTCTCGACAGAAACGGCGGGCGCGGGAACAGCGGCGGCCGCAACGGCCGCGGCCGGCTCCTCCTTCTCGCTCACCGCACGGGTCCTGAGCGCGACCTCCTTGATGAACAGCGTCAGCAGGAGGGCGACCAGGGCGCAGGGCGCCGCGATCAGGAAGACATCGGCCACCCCGTGTCCGTACGCGCTCTCGATGACCGTGCGCAGCGGGGCGGGCAGCAGCTTCAGGTCGGGGATGGCGCCGCTGGACAGGGCGCCGGAACCGGTGCCGCCGCCCTGCGGGCCGAGATCCGCGAGGCCGTCCTTGACGTAGTGCGTGACCCGGTTGGCCATGATCGCGCCGAGCGCCGAGACACCGACCGCACCACCGAGGGAGCGGAAGAAGGTGACGGTGGACGAGGCCGAGCCGAGGTCCTCGGGGGCGACCTGGTTCTGCGTGGCGAGGACCAGGTTCTGCATCATCATGCCGATGCCGAGACCCATCAGCGCCATGAAGATCGCGAGGTGCCAGTACGGGGTGTCGTAGCGCATCGTGGAGAGCAGACCCAGGCCCGCGGTCAGCAGCACGCCGCCGCTGACCAGCCAGACCTTCCAGCGGCCCGTCTTGGTGATGAACTGCCCCGAGACGGTCGAGGAGATGAACAGTCCGCCGATCATGGGGATCGTCATCACACCGGACATCGTCGGCGAATCGCCGCGCGCCAGCTGGAAGTACTGGCTGAAGAAGACGGTGCCGGTGAACATGCCGACGCCGACGAAGAGCGAGGCGATCGAGGCGAGAGTGATCGTCTTGTTGCGGAAGAGCCGCAGCGGGATGATCGGTTCCTTGGCCTTGGACTCGACCAGGACGAAGAGCAGCCCGAGGACGACGGACCCGCCGACCATGGCGTACGTCTGCCACGAGACCCAGTCGTACTTGTCGCCCGCGAAGGTCACCCAGACCAGCAGCAGCGAGACGGCCGCGGCGACGAAGAACGCGCCGCCCCAGTCGACCTTGACGTCGCGCTTGGTGACCGGGAGCTTCAGGGTCTTCTGGAGCACGATCAGCGCGATGATGGCGAACGGGACGCCGACGTAGAAGCACCAGCGCCAGCCGAGCCAGCTGGTGTCGGTGATCACACCGCCGAGCAGCGGACCGCCGACGGTCGCGACTGCGAAGGTCGCGCCGAGGTAGCCGCTGTAACGGCCGCGCTCGCGCGGGGAGATCATCGCGGCCATCACGATCTGCGCGAGGGCGGAGAGACCGCCGACGCCGATGCCCTGGACGACACGGCAGGCGATGAGCATGCCGGAGTTCTGCGAGAGTCCGGCGGCGGCCGAGCCCAGGACGTAGATGATGAGCGCTATCTGGACGAGCAGCTTCTTGCTGAACAGGTCGGAGAGCTTGCCCCACAGCGGGGTGGTCGCCGTCATCGCGAGCAGGGACGCGGTGACGACCCAGGTGTACGAGGACTGGCTGCCGTGCAGGTCGGAGACGATCCTGGGCAGAGCGTTGGTGACGATCGTCGACGACAGGATCGCGACGAACATGCCGAGCAGCAGCCCGGACAGTGCCTCCATGATCTGCCGGTGAGTCATCGGTTCGCCGTCGGGAGTGTGATGGCTCCCGTGCTTGGCGTGACCGGCCCGCACACCGGCTGGTGTGGTCGTAGCCATGAAATTCCTTGTCTGTACTAAGCGGATGTACGGGTGTGCTTGCAGTCGAAGCTGTGGCGCAGGCGCGCCAGCATCACGGCGAGCTCTCCGACTTCGTCGTCGGACCAGTCGTCCAGGGTGTGGGCGAGGGCGTCGATGGACCGCTGATTGAGGTCCTCGAGCATGTCCTCGCCGGCGGGGGTGAGCCGCAGGATGCGGGAGCGCTTGTCGGCGGGGTCCGGGGACCGCTCGATCCAGCCGCGCTCCGCGACGTGGGCCACATGCCGGCTGGTCACCGACATGTCCACGGCGAGCAGCTCGGCGAGCTTGCTCATGCGCATTTCTCCGTGCCGGCTGATGAGGGTGAGTACGGCGGCTGATCCTGACGGGCACTGGGCCGGGAGGATCCGGGCGAGACCGCGCTTCACGGCGCCGATGGCGCTGAGCTGACGGGCCAGTTCCTCGTACTGACTCTGCGCTGCCACGACACCCCCACACCTTGTTGCTTAAGGCAACCGTAAAGGCTGTTGGTTGCTGCAGGCAAATTAAATGGGGCCGGGAAAGGCAAAAGAACACCAAAGGATTTGCAAGTGTGAGGTCAATGAGGTGCGGGCCTTGTGAGCGCCCGAGCCCAGGGGTTGGGCAGGCCCCACAGGTTCGCTAGGGTCCTGCTTCATGGCACACAACCCCCAAGCGCCCCAAGGCCCCGAGGGCAACTACGACCCGGCGGGCTCCACCCAGATGTTCCGCGCCTTCGTCGACGAGGGTGCGCCGCAGCAGGCCCAGCGCTCGCAGCCGGCGGCGGCACCGCAGCAGTCCGGCTCGAAGACGGGGCTGATCATCGGCGTCGTCGTGGTGATCGTGGTCCTGGCGGCGGTCGCCTGGCTCGCGCTCGGTTAAGGAATCACTTCCAGCTGACGGTGACCGCTCGGGTGTCGATGTGCATGCCGAGCGGTACCCGCCAGGAGTCCACACACACCGTGTACGTCTTCGCCTTCGCCGCCCCCGCGGCGATCGGCCCCGGCAGTGGCTGGTCGGACTCGATGGTCGCCCAGTCCACGCCCAGCGCCCCGATGATGTGCGTCGCGAAGGTGGCCGTGCCCGAACTCACCGGTGAGCCACCGGTGTTGCTGAACCGCACGGTCACCTTTTCGCACCACCGCTGACTCGCGTCGGCGAGCTCCGGGGCGGAAACGCTGAGGATGGCGGGGCCTGCGGGCTGCGAGGGCGCGCTGGTGCCGGGCGCGGAGGGGCCGCTGCCCCCTGTGGACCCCGATGCGGACCCCGATGCGGATCCGGACCCCGGTCCGGCCCCGGACGTGGCACCCGTACTGCTGCCCGCGGACGGCTTTCCCGTCGAGCCACCGGTATCGGTACCGGCCCCCGGCCCCGCCCCTGAGTCCGACCCCGACCCCGACCCCGGCCCCGATCCGGGCGTCTTGCCGGCCCCGCCCGGCGTACCGGACGCGTTCTTCCCGTCGAGCGGTACGAGGACGACCTTGCCCGTGGGCGGCACGGCCCCGGTGGGCTCGTCGCCGGGCCCCGACCCCACCGCACCGACCGCCACGTACCCGCTGGCGCTGCCCCCGCCGCAGGCGGCGAGGAGCCCGCCGAGGCAGAGGGTGGCAGCGGATGCGGCAAGGACCGCGTGCAGCTGTTGGCGTCGCATGGCGCCAGTGTGTCTGACGCCCCGTCAATTAGGAACCCCGAAGCGGAAGCAACCCCCGCCCCGGGGCTCGGCCCGCTAGTCGCCGATCAGGCCCTCTCGCAGCTGCGACAGCGTCCGCGTGAGCAGTCGCGAGACATGCATCTGCGAGATGCCGACCTCTTCGCCGATCTGCGACTGCGTCATGTTCGCGAAGAACCTCAGCATGATGATCTGGCGCTCGCGCGGCTGCAGTTTGGCCAGCAGCGGCTTCAGCGACTCGCGGTACTCGACACCCTCCAGCGCCGTGTCCTCGTAGCCGAGACGGTCGGCCAGGGACCCCTCGCCGCCGTCGTCCTCGGGCGAGGGCGAGTCCAGCGAAGAGGCGGTGTACGCGTTGCCCACCGCGAGGCCGTCGACGACGTCCTCCTCGGACACGCCCAGTACGACGGCGAGTTCGGGCACGGTCGGCGAGCGGTCCAGCTTCTGGGCGAGCTCGTCGCTCGCCTTCGTCAGCGCGAGCCGCAGCTCCTGCAGACGACGCGGCACCCGCACCGACCACGACGTGTCGCGGAAGAAGCGCTTGATCTCGCCGACGACCGTCGGCATCGCGAACGTCGGGAATTCCACGCCGCGTTCGCAGTCGAAGCGGTCGATCGCCTTGATCAGACCGATCGTTCCGACCTGGACGATGTCTTCCATCGGCTCGTTGCGGCTGCGGAAGCGCGCCGCGGCATAGCGCACCAGCGGCAGATTGAGCTCGATCAGCGTGTCCCGTACGTACGTCCGCTCCGGGCAGTCCGCGTCGAGGGTGGCAAGCCTCAGGAACAGGGAGCGGGACAGAGTGCGGGTGTCGATGGCGCCGGTGCTCGGCAACTCCGAGCTGCTGAGCGCCTGCTGCTGCTTCTGCTGCTGCGCGGGCTCGGGCTTCGTGAGCGTGAGCACCTTCGAGCTGCCCTGTTCTACGGACATGCCACCCCCTTGAGGTCGCGGACGGTCGCGGCGGACGCTCCCGTCGGAGGAACGCAGCCACCACCTGAATACCGGAGGAGTGACCACGGCAAACTCGGTTCCAGCAGAATGTCACATGTCGGCAACACGCTGTAGCGCCAAGTCGACATATCTGCGCAGGAAAGAGGGGGTGTGGGGCTTTTCGGCGATTGTCCCGGATCACTCGATCCGGTTATGCCTCGATCCTGTTTGCGGATCGAAGTCGCGCGAAGCTTCTGGCCAGCAGTCTTGACACATGCATCTGGGAAACGCCCAATTCCTGGCTGATCTGCGACTGCGTCAGATTGCTGTAGTAGCGCAGCATCAGGATCCGCTGTTCGCGCTCGGGCAGCTGTACGAGCAGATGCCGGACCAGGTCCCGGTGTTCGACCCCGGCGAGCGCCGGATCCTCGAAGCCGAGCCGGTCGAGCAGCCCCGGCATCCCCTCGCCCTCCTGGGCGGCTTCGAGCGACTGTGCGTGGTACGAACGCCCGGCCTCGATGCATGCCAGTACGTCGTCCTCGGAGATCTTCAGCCGGTCGGCGATCTCCGCCGTCGTGGGCGACCGCCCGTGCATCGTCGTGAGGTCCTCGGTGGCCCCGGTGACCTGCACCCAGAGCTCGTGCAGCCGCCGCGGCACATGCACGGTCCGTACGTTGTCCCGGAAGTAGCGCTTGATCTCGCCGACGACGGTCGGCATCGCGAAGGTCGGGAACTGCACCCCGCGGTCCGGGTCGAACCGGTCGATGGCGTTGATCAGGCCGATCGTGCCGACCTGGACGACGTCCTCCATCGGCTCGTTGCGGCTGCGGAACCGGGCGGCGGCGTACCGCACCAGCGGGATGTTCGCCTCGATGAGCGCCCCGCGCACCCGTGAGTGCTCCGGGCTCCCCGGCTCCAGCACCTTGAGCTGGCCGAAGAGCACCTGCGTCAGGGCCCTGGTGTCGGCGCCCCGGCTCCGTGCGGGGGTGGTGGGTGCGGGCTCGGTCTGGAGCGGCACCTCGGGCGCAGTACTGGCCGGCACGGTCAACGCCACCCCTTAATCGGTCAATTCATCCGTCAAAAGCGGTCATAGCATCACAAGACATGTCCACTGTGTGCAAGCACCGCATAACGTCGTGTTGAAGGCGAGTTGGGGCGTAGATATGCAAAAAACCCCGCCCGGTAGGGGCGGGGGCCTGCTGTGCGAGGGGTCAGAACGGGTAGTCGGCGATCACCCACGTGGCGAACTCGCGCCACTGTCCTGCGGCCTCCTGGTGGGCCGGGTGCTCGATGTAGCGCTTCAGCGCATCGGCGTCCGCCACCGCGGAGTTGATCGCGAAGTCATAGGCGATGGGCCGCTCGGTGATGTTCCACGCGCACTCCCAGAACTCGACCTCGTCGATCAGGTCCCCGAGCTCGGCGAAGGCCTTCGCGCCGGCGACCGCGCGCGGGTCGTCGCGCCCGACGCCCTCGTTGAGCTTGAAGAGGACCAGATGGCGGATCACAAGGACTCCTTAGCGGGTTCAGCTCACCAGTTCTGTCATGAACTGGCCGACGCCTTTTGCGGCGTTTGATACGCCTTCGAACCCTACCTGCACGAGATCAGCTGATCTGGCTGGAGAAGTGATGATCGTATAGAGGACGAAGACAACGAGAATATAGAGAATGATCTTCTTCACTGGCACTGCTCAGCCCTGCCCTCCCTGCGGTCCCCTTGCTGCAGTCGCGAGAGTCTATCCGTACACACCCTTTAGGGACCAAGGACCCATGGATCAAGGCCCTTTGCCGTACGGGGCAACGTCCTGCCGGGGGCAGGATTGATCCCGAGCCCGGCGGATCTGGCAGGAATGCGCGGGGCTCCATGGAACAGGGCCTCACTGCGGGGCTCGTGCCGCATCGCTTCCCCCCTGACTGCGGCCGGGCTTGTAGGTCCCGTTCTCGTCGGGGGAAGCGGCTTGTCCCCCCGATGCCGCTTCCCCCGTCCTACTCTTCTTTTTGCGCCTCAGCCATACGTCAGGTTCGAGCAGGGGTTGTCGTCCGCCGAGCGGGCCTTGTCCGATGCGGCGGGCGCGGGTGTCGTGCCGTACGACTGGCCGAGCACCAGACTCAGCCCCGCCCCCGTGGTCGCCTCCAGACGCGCGTCCGGGAAGAGCGAGGCCACCTTCTTGGCCCGGTCCCGCTGGCCGGGACCGTACTCGACCAGCGTCGTGGCGTGATTCTGGCTGCGCGCCGTGGCGACCGATTCCACGGTGAACCCCGATGTCCTCAGCGTGACCGCCGCCTTCGCCGCGAGTCCCTTGGTGAGCGTGCCGTTGTAGACGGCGACGGTGATGCCGGTGCCCGACACGGCGGTTGCGGGGGGCGGCGAGGCGGTCGCCGAGGGGGATGCGGCACCCAGCGGGCGGTCCGCCTTCAGTGAGGCCCACAGCCGGTCGGCGTCCGGTTCCACGACGGCGACGCGCTCGCCCTCGTAACGCCAGGGAATCGTCACGAACTTGGTGTTGTGCAGATCGATGCCCTTCATGGACATCGCGAAGGAGATCATCTTGTCCGCCGAGCCGAGGCCGGGGTCGACGGTCATCGACTTCGTCGCCGCGTTGGCGAGGGGGAGGAGCGTGGTGGGGTTCAGTCCCTTGCTCTTGACCTTCTTGATGAGTGCGGCGACGAAGGCCTGCTGGCGCTTGATGCGGCCGATGTCGGAGCCGTCCCCGATGCCGTGCCTCAACCGGACGTAGTCCAGGGCCTGTTGGCCGGACACGTTCTGCAGCCCGGCGGGGAACAGCAGCTCGCCGCGCGATCCCCGGTTCGGGCTGAGATCGCCCTGGTAGATGTCCTTGGGCAGACAGACCTGCACGCCGCCGACCGCCGATGTCATCTTCGCGAACCCCTCGAAGTCGACGACGACGGTGTGGTCCACGCGCAGACCCGTCAGCTTCTCGACGGTGTTCTGCGTGCAGGCCGGGTTCCCCTTCTCCGTCTCGCCCACCGAGAAGGCCGAGTTGAACATGGTGTCCGGCGCCTCCTCGGTCCACTTCCCGTCGGGCAGTCGGCACGGCGGTACGTCGACGAGCGTGTCCCGGGGCACGGACACGGCGACGGCGTGCCTCCCGTCCCCGTACACATGCAGCAGGAACGCGGTGTCCGAGCGTCCGATGTCGCCCTCCCCGCCGCCCAGTCCCTTGTTGCCTCCGGCACGTGAGTCCGAGCCGATGACCAGGACGTTGCTGCCCGACGCGTTCCCCGGTGGCCGGTCACCCGAAATGCCGTCCGCCCCGAAGGTGTTGATGTTCCCGCCGAGCCGGAGATAGACCCATCCGGCGCCCGAGACGAGAAGCACCATGAACGCCAGCGTCGCCGTCGATACGGTCCCCGCCCGGCTGCGCCCGCGCACCGGCGTCCCCTTGTGGCTGCGTGCCGCCACGGCTTACCCCTTCGGTCAACGACGTACTGACCGCCGCCGCCCCGCAGTTGATGCTGCCGGTACGACCGCGCCCCACATGCCTACCGTATGGCCGGGCTGGTCCCGAATGTGGGCATTGGCGCACAACGGGGTGGCAGAGAAGCCGGAAGAAGCCGGGAACAAGTCAGGGCCCCGGGTCGAAACCCGGGGCCCTGCTCTCAAGAGCGGTAGCGGAGGGATTTGAACCCTCGGTGAGTTTCCCCACACTCGCTTTCGAGGCGAGCTCCTTCGGCCGCTCGGACACGCTACCGAGAGAGAGCTTAGCCCAAGGTGGGCCGTGCTCTGAAATCGGTATCGGGCCCCGGCGGATCCCCTGTGGATCAGCGGTCCGTCAGCGGTCGCGGAAGAACGCCGTCAGCTGTGCCGAGCACTCCTCGCCCCGTACGCCGTGGATGACCTCGGGCCGGTGGTTGAGCCTCCGGTCGCGTACGAGATCCCACAGCGACCCCGCCGCACCCGCCTTCTCGTCCAGCGCCCCGAAGACCACCCGGTCCACCCGCGCCTGCACGAGCGCACCCGCGCACATCACGCACGGCTCCAGTGTCACCACCAGCGTGCAGCCGGTCAGCCGCCACGCGCCGAGCTTCTCGGCTGCCCGCCGGAGCGCCAGGACCTCGGCGTGCGCGGTCGGGTCGCCGGTGACCTCGCGTTCATTGTGGCCGGTGGCCACGAGCGTGCCGTCCGGAGCGAGCAGCACCGCGCCGACCGGCACGTCGCCGGCCCGCGCGGCCGCTGCCGCCTCGTCCAGGGCCAGGCCCATGGGCCCGGTCCAGGGGTCGCGCAGAGGGTCGTTCATCTCTATCGGACGGTCTCCAGGACTTCCGCGGCGCCCAGGGCCTCGGCGACCTCGGCGAGCGCGTCCGTACCGAGCGAGAGCAGTGCTTTCTCCTCCAGGCCCAGGTCGGCCAGGATCGTGATGTCGCCGAGCGGGCCCGCCGGCACGGCGTCCCCCTCGTCGACGGCCGCGTCCTCGCCGACCTCCTCATCGGGCTCGCCGTCCTCCGTGCCGTCGAGGTCGACGAGTTCTTCCAGTGCGTCGGGATCGGCCGGATCCCGGCCGAGCAGTTCGTCGGTGAGCAGGATCTCCCCGTACGAGGAGCGGCTGGCGGCGGCCGCGTCCGAGACGTAGATACGCGGGTCCTCCTCGCCGTCGATGCGGACGACGCCGAACCAGGCGTCCTCCTGTTCGATGACGACGAGCACCGTGTCCTCGTCCACCGAGGCCTCTCGGGCCAGGTCTGTCAGGTCCGACAGGGCTTCGACATTGTCGAGCTCCGTGTCGCTCGCTTCCCACCCGTCTTCGGTGCGCGCGAGCAGTGCGGCGAAGTACACCGTGACTCTCCCACTGGTCATAGGTGTGCGGTCGATTGGGCGCTCTGAGCCCCGCCCAATGGGAATCGTGGCAGAAACGATGGCTCAGCAAGAGGTCTTCGGCCTCAGAACCTCGTGTCGCCCTCAGGAGAAGGGGGCGGGAAGCGGGCGGGAAGCGGCCGCGGGCTACCAGCGGAAGGTGCGCATACGCATCTGCTGACGCAGCCGTGCCACCTTGGCGCGCCTCGGCTGGACCCTCTCGCGCAGCTCCATCGCCTCGGTCCGCTCCCGCAGGAACTGGGCGCGGCGCCGCCTCCGGTCGGCGGCGCTCTCCTCACGCCCGGGCTCGCTGTTCTTCCGCTCGCGCTCCGGCATGGGCCGCACCACCTCCTCGTCCCTCCCCCCCTCACCTTCCCCGGACCTGCGGCTTGATGCCAGCGGGCCGGTTACCGTTGTCGTATGCGTATTCATGTCGTCGACCACCCGCTGGTGGCACACAAGCTCACCACGCTGCGCGACAAGCGCACCGACTCCGCCACCTTCCGCCGCCTCGCCGACGAGCTGGTCACCCTGCTCGCGTACGAGGCCACCCGGGACGTGCGCACGGAGGTCGTCGACGTCGAGACCCCGGTCACCCCCACGACCGGCGTGAAGCTCTCCTACCCGCGGCCGCTCGTCGTCCCGATCCTGCGTGCCGGTCTCGGCATGCTGGACGGCATGGTGCGGCTGCTGCCGACCGCCGAGGTGGGCTTCCTGGGCATGATCCGCAACGAGGAGACCCTGGAGGCCTCCACGTACGCGACGCGGATGCCCGAGGACCTCTCGGGCCGCCAGGTGTACGTACTGGACCCGATGCTCGCCACCGGCGGCACGCTCGTCGCGGCGATCCAGGAGCTGATCAAGCGCGGCGCGGACGACGTGACCGCGGTCGTGCTGCTCGCGGCGCCCGAGGGCGTCGAGGTCATGGAGCGCGAGCTGGCGGGCACGCCGGTGACGGTCGTCACGGCCTCGGTCGACGAGCGGCTCAACGAGCACGGCTACATCGTGCCGGGGCTCGGCGACGCGGGTGACCGGATGTACGGGACGGTCGACTAGGACCGGGCCTTATCGCGCCTCAGCACTTTCCGGAGGGCGCCTTCGAGGGGTGGACCAGTGCGTCCAGCGCCTCGGCGGCGTCCTTCTGCGTGCTCAGGGCCTTGAAGTCGTTGCCGAGGATCAGGTCGATGTCGCCGGTCTTGCGGGCGTCGACCTTCTGCTCGGTGCCGGCGAGCTGCGTACCGAGGACGGTGAACCCGCCCCTCGTCGCCTGCGGGGGGCCGAGCAGTATCCCGGTGCCGGTGACCTTGTTGTTGTACGCGGCCGGGGCGTTGCCCACCTTGCCGACGTCGAAGCCGCGCTTCTTCAGCTCGTCCGCGGTCGTCTTGGCGAGGCCGCCGCGGGCCGTCGCGTTGTAGACGTTGACCATGACCTTGGCCGGCTTGGGGAGGTTCTTCGCGGGGACCGCGGTCACGGGGGCCTTGGGCGCCTTGGTGACCTTGCAGTCGGGCTTCTGGTCGCCCGCGCCCGCCGCGGTGGCGACCTTGGCGGACTTCTTCGGTCCGTTTCCGGTGAAGACATCGATGAGCTGCAGCGTTCCCCATCCGGCGAGGGAGAGGGCGGCCGCTGCGGCCACGATCAGGGTGATCAGGCGGCCGCGGCGGCGGGGGCGTCGCATCCGCGGGTACCTGTCACCCGTGATGCGGTACTTTCCGCCCATGCCGGGGGGTGTGAGCATGCTCATGGGCGCAGCGTAGTGCGGGTCGGCCGCGATGAGTACTAAATGATCATTGGCTGGCCGCCGCGCGTGTCAAAAAAGGCCCAAAAGGCGCAGTTTCGTGCTTGGTTCAGCCGAGTTCGAGCACGCGGGCGTGCAGAACCTGACGCTGCTGGAGCGCGGCGCGGACCGCGCGGTGCAGGCCGTCCTCCAGATACAGGTCGCCCTGCCACTTCACCACGTGCGCGAAGAGGTCGCCGTAGAAGGTCGAGTCCTCGGCGAGCAGCGTTTCGAGGTCCAGCTGGCCCTTGGTGGTCACGAGCTGATCGAGCCGGACCGGGCGCGGCGCGACGTCCGCCCACTGCCGGGTGGATTCCCGGCCGTGGTCGGGGTACGGCCGGCCGCTTCCGATGCGCTTGAAGATCACACGGAAAGCCTACCGGGGAAGCGGCTCCGGGCGCAGCCATGGGGAGGCAGTGCGATGGTGGACAAACGCCCGCAAACCCGGAATCGGGGGCATGTGATGAGTGACAGTGAGCCGCTGGTGGCACCGGAGGCGTCCGTTCCAGGGGCCGAGTCCCCCGAGACGACGCCCCAGGCAGAGCCCCCGACCGCGCCCGAGACCGCGCCCGAGGCCGCGGCGCAGGCCGTGCCCGAAGTCGTACCCGAGAAGGTGACGTCCGCGCCCGCGCTGCCCCAGCCGGCGCTGGAGATCGCGGCCGGGTACAGCTTCACCGGGCCCGCGCTGGATCTGGGTGCGCTGCTCTGGGACGGGCAGTGCCATGCGGACGCCCAGATCCGGATCCCGCTCTCCATGCTCAACCGGCACGGACTCGTCGCGGGCGCCACCGGCACCGGCAAGACCAAGACCCTGCAGCTGATGGCCGAGCAGCTCTCGGCCAACGGCGTCCCGGTCTTCCTCGCCGACATCAAGGGCGACGTCTCGGGCATCTCGGTGCCCGGCGAGACGAACGAGAAGGTGCAGGAGCGCTCAGGCGAGGTCGGGCAGGCGTGGGAGGGCAAGGGCTTCCCGTGCGAGTTCTACGGACTCGGCGGCATCGGCCCCGGCATCCCGCTGCGCGCATCGGTGACGAGCTTCGGTCCCGTACTGCTCTCCAAGGTGCTCCAGCTCAACCAGACGCAGGAGCAGTCGCTCGGCCTGATCTTCCATTACGCGGACTCCAAGGGCCTGGAGCTGGTCGACCTCAAGGATCTGCGCGCGGTCGTCGCCTTCCTCGTCTCGGACGTGGGCAAGGGCGAGCTGAAGGGGATCGGCGGACTGTCCACGGTCACCGCAGGGGTGATCCTGCGGGCGATCACGGCCTTCGAGCAGCAGGGTGCGAGCGAGTTCTTCGGGGAGCCGGAGTTCGACACGAGCGAGCTGATGCGGCTGGCGCAGGACGGGCGCGGGCTGGTGTCCGTCCTTGAGCTGCCCGCCGTACAGGACAAGCCGCAGCTCTTCTCGACCTTCCTGATGTGGCTGCTCGCCGATCTGTACCAGCGGCTGCCGGAGGTCGGGGACCTCGACCGGCCCAAGCTCGTCTTCTTCTTCGACGAGGCGCATCTGCTCTTCAACGGCGCTTCGAAGGCCTTCTTGGAGTCGATCACGCAGACCGTGCGGCTGATCCGCTCGAAGGGCGTGGGTATTTTCTTCGTCACGCAGACCCCGAAGGATGTGCCGGCGGATGTGCTGGCGCAGCTCGGCAACCGGGTGCAGCACGCGCTGCGCGCGTTCACGCCGGACGACGCGAAGGCGCTGAAGGCGACGGTGAAGACCTTCCCCAACTCGCCTTACGACCTGGAGGAGTTGCTGACGGGTCTGGGCACGGGCGAGGCCGTCATCACCGTACTGAGCGAGAAGGGTGCGCCGACGCCGGTGGCCGCGACGCGGCTGCGTGCGCCGGAGTCGCTGATGGGGCCGATCGACGGGGCCGCTCTCGACCAGGCAGTCAAGTCCTCGCTGCTGTACGGGCGTTACGCGGAGGCGGTGGACCGCGAGTCGGCCTTCGAGAAGCTCACCGCCGAGCAGCAGGCGGTGGAGGCTGCCGCGGTCCTGGCGGCCGAGACCGCCGCGGCGGAGAAGGAGGCGGCTAAGGCGCCGAGCAAACAGGACGCCTCGCTGGCCCAACAGGTCGTCGGCAGCGGGATGTTCGCCTCGCTGGCGCGGTCGATGGGCACGCAGATCGGGCGGGAGATCTCGCGGTCGATCTTCGGTACGCGGCGGCGCTGAGGGCGGCTCCGAGGCTGCCTCGGTTCAGCGCACGATCATGATGACCGATGCCGTTGTGCCGACCACGACGATGACCCAGCGCAGGACCGTCGGCGGCAGGTTGCGGCCCACCTTGGAGCCCAGCAGGCCGCCGACGGTCGAGCCCGCGGCGATCAGTCCGGCCACCGCCCAGTCGACCTCGGAGACCGCGATGAAGACGACGGCGGCGACGCCGTTGACGATCGAGGCGAGGACGTTCTTCATGGCGTTCAGGCGCTGCATCGTGTCGCGGATGAAGGTGCCGAACAGGCCCATGAGCAGGACGCCCTGGGCGGCGCCGAAGTAGCCGCCGTACACCCCGGTGCCGAGCACGCCCAGCCAGAGCGGGATGCCGCCGTCCTCGCGGGCCTGGCGCTGCTGGGCCCAGCGGCTGAGGCGGGGCTGCAGGAGGACCAGGACGCAGGCGGTCAGGATCAGGACCGGGACCACCGACTGGAAGGCCTCGGCGGGGAGTTGGAGCAGGAGCAGGGCGCCGACCAGGCCGCCGACGAGGGAGGCGGCGCCGAAGCGGATCAGGCGTGCTCGCTGGCCCTTGAGCTCGCGGCGGTAGCCGTACGCGCCGGACAGGACGCCGGGGACGAGGCCGACGTTGTTGGAGACGTTGGCCAGGACCGGCGGGTAGCCGAAGGCGAGGAGGGTGGGGAAGGTGATGAGGGTGCCGGAGCCGACCACCGCGTTGATGGCTCCTGCGGCGATTCCGGCTCCACCGATCGCCACCGCTTCCAGGGGGTCCACAACTCGCCTTTCGTTGCCGTGCGTTGAGGCGGGTCGACACCCGTCCGGCATGTCGCGACATGTCTGGACGGGTTGCCGCCCTGGGGCCCTCAGAGGATCATCCGGGAGGCGCGTGACCCAAGTCAATCCTAGGGTTTTCTTGCATCGGTCTTAGGGATAGCTTCGCCCCCATGACCCTTGACGACCTCCGTGTCTTCGTCGCCGTCTGCCGTGCGGGCAGTCTCAGCGCCGTGGCCCGCGACCTCTCCTGTACGCAGTCGGCCGTGAGCCAGCACGTGAAGCGTCTGGAGCGGGAGGTCGGCGTGGGGCTGGTGGAGCGCCACCCGCGCGGGGTCGTGCCCACGGCGGCGGGGCGCATCCTGCGGGCCGCCGCGGAGGAGGGGATCGGCGGGCTCGATCTCGCGTTGCGGCAACTGGCCGAACTGGCGCGCGGGGACGGCGGTTCGGTCCGTATCACCACGGGGGGCACGACCGTACGGCACTTCATGTCCGAGGCGATCGTCGACTTCCGGCGGCGCTCCCCGGGGGTCGGCCTGGAGTTCCGTACCGAGAGCTCCAGCAAGAGCTGCTTCGACGCGCTCGCCGAGCACGATGTGGACCTGGCGTGGATCACGGTGGGCGCCCCGGTGCGCGGCATCGAGCAGCGGCCCGTCGTCGAGCTGCCGTGGGTGCTCGCGGTCGGGGCCTCGGATCCGCTGGCGTCGCGGGAGCGGATCGAGCCCGCCGAGCTGGCCGGACTGCAGCTGATCAGGCTCCCCGGGAACTCCACGTCACGGGCCCATCTCGACGCGAGCTTCCGGGAGTTCGGGGTACGGCAGGACGGCGGCACCGGGGTCGCCGACTGGGACACCGCCATGCACCTGGCCGAGCTGGGACTGGGCAGCGCGGTGGTGCCCGCGCTGCCGGGGCCCGTCCACCCCGGGCTGCGGCTCGTGCCCGTACCCGCGCTGCCGCCGCTCTCGGTCGGCTGGGCGGTGCGGCGGTGGACGGCGCTGTCGCCGCTGGCCAGGGCTTTTGCCGACACGGTGGCGCGGTACTGCGCCGATTAGTGGCGGTGGAGGCGGGGGAAGTGCTGGTGGCGTTCGGGCTTGGTGTGCTCCGCGGCCTGGGCCCGGCGCAGCAGCTCGGGCGTCATGACGTGGACGGTGCGGCTCTCGCAGCCGGGGCACTCGGCGTAGGCCAGCGGTGAGCGGACCGGGGTGCCGTTGACGAGGTACCTGGCGCCCTCGTGCTCGTAGCTCTCCTCCCAGGATTTCCCGCAGTCTCCGCAGGTGAAGGCGTACGTTTCCAGGGCTTGCGGGTCCGGCTCGGCTGTCATGGCGGGCCTCTCGGGTGCTCGGGTCGTCACACCAGAGCACCCCAGCCGGGGGCGCCCGGCAACTCGGCGGCAGGCCGCCGTACGCCGGCACGCGTGGCAGCCGGGGTGTGACGCGTGTCACGATCTCTGTAGCGATGACTCCGCCCCTTCGCCCAGGTCATACGGACAACACGACCACCACGACGCAGACGAACGGATCACCGGCCATGACTGAACCCGTGAAGGGCCCCGCCAGCTACTTCCCCTCCATCGAGAAGAAGTACGGCCGCCCGATCGAGGAGTGGAAGGGGCTCATCCGCTCCTCGCCCCTTACCAAGCACATGGAGCTCGTCGGCTGGCTCAAGACCGAGCACGGCATCGGACACGGACACGCCAATGCCCTGGTCGCCCACACTCTCGCCGAGGACAGCGGCAAGTAAAACCGGGTGCGGAGCCACCGGAGTGCACTTGGAGACCAGTGCGAGGGGTCTTCCGCATCCTGGCGCGGAAAGCGGGCTGACAGATTCTCGACGGGGTGCTTATGATCGTGGGGATGAACAACAACTCCTCGTACGGATCGGGGGAATCGTCCACGCAAGGTGAGTGCTGATGGCACTTCACTTCGCGTCCACGATTCCGTCCCACCTGTTGATGTGGCAGCGCGTACGCGAGTACGCCGTGCCACCGTCCATGATCGAGACCGCGACCGCACGGCGTGCGGCCGGTGACTGGGCGGGGGCCTGTGCCGCCGCCCGCGTCGACACCGATCTCGATCTGCGCGCCGTGCGCGACCGCCACGGCACCGCATTCGCCCACCGCCTCCGGGCAGACCTGCGCCGCCTGGCACCGGATCTGCTCCGCTGGCACATGCCCCGGATCGCCCCCGACGGGCGGCTGCGGCCCGGACTGACCATCTCCCTCTGTCGGTACGGCAGTTGGGGTGATGTGCCCGTGCAGCTGGTGGTGCGTACGCCACCGGCCTGGGCGGACGCAGGGCAGCGCATGTCGCTGACTCTCTGGGACGAGTCAGGGTCCGACGCCCCGGAGCACCATCCGCACCCGCACCCCGACCGGCGCTTCCGGCTCGACCTGCACCGGCATCTCTGGGACCCGGGGCTGAGCGGCGAACTGGGGCGCCGGTGCGGCGCCTCCGCACCGTCGGACTCCCCATGGGCATCGGCGCGTTGGGCCGACGAGGCCGAGCTGCTGCTGGCCGCCGAGGGCCGCCCGCGCGGGGCCTTCGCTGTACGGCTCGATGCGCGGACCCGCGCCGTACTCGAACTCACCGCGCCCGACGACAGCCACGCCCCGACGTTCCGGCCGCTCCTCGAAGCGCTGCCGGCGCAGGAGGCCGGCGCGCTCCCGGTGCTGCCCGAGGTGGCGGCCAGGGTTCTGCCGGATCTGGAGCTGCTGCGGGCCGGGCTGATCGCGCCCGACCGGCTGCACCCGCTCGTCGCCACCGCCCTGGCGGGGGTCGACGCCGCGGTGGCGACGCCTGCCGGTGCGGCCGGCGACCCGCACCGCGTGGAGTGCCGCGGCGAGATCCACCGGATCGCCCTGCGCGACGGGGTGCTGACGGCGGTCGACCACGACCCGGCCCAACTCGGCCGGGAGGAACTGCTGGTCGCCCTCGGCGGGCCCCCGTTGCCCTGTCTGCGCGCGATCGACGCCGTGCACCGTGACCCCGAGGCGCTGCCCGCCGTACGGGAGCGGCTCGGCCACGGTGACGTCGCCGGGGCGCTGCACGTGGTCGAGGGGCTGCTCGGTTCCCGTGCGGTCCTGCGCGACGGGCCACTGCGGGAGGAGCTGGAGTCGGCTGCGGAACGCCGCATCGACCACGGTCTCTTCCGTTCGGGTCTTGGCGACGAGCATCCCGCTGCCGGTGGGGTCATGCGCCGCCCCCGGATCGAGCGCCGTACGCCCTTCGCGATCCGCCGCAAGCGCAGTGCCCGCAGCCGGCCCCGTACCGGCATGGCGTGACCTGACGCCGCCCACGCGTCGTACGCCTCCACCACCCCTACTCCTCCCCAGGTGATGCCCATGATGCCCAGCACCCTCCTGCCCGCGACCGACACCCAACTCCTTGTCGCCGACGACCTGTTGGCCCTGCTGCGGACCACAACCACCGAGCCGCGCCCCGACGAACAGCTCGAAGCGCTCACCCTCGCCGTCGCCGCCGACCTTCCCGTACTGCTCTGGGGCGAGCCCGGCATCGGCAAGACCGCTGCCCTCACCCAGCTCGCCGCCTCCCTCGACCTGCCGCTGACCACCGTCATCGCCAGCGTCCACGAGCCGACCGACTTCTCCGGGCTGCCCATCGTCGGCGACGACCCGGCGGTGCAGGGCGTGCCGATGGCGCCCCCGCAGTGGGCCGTCGAGCTGGTCCGGGCCGGACGCGGCCTGCTCTTCCTCGACGAACTCTCCACCGCCACCCCGGCCGTCCAGGCCGCGCTGCTCCGCGTCGTACTGGAGCGGAAGGTCGGCGCGCTCCAACTGCCCCCGGGCGTAAGGATCGTGGCCGCGGCCAATCCGCGCGCATCGGCGGCGGACGGCTGGGAGCTGAGCCCGCCGCTGGCGAATCGCTTCGTGCATCTGTACTGGGTGCACGACCGGGACGTGGTCGTGCGCGGCCTCGGCGGGGTCTGGCCCCGGGCCGAACTGCCCCGTCTCGTACCGGAGTTGCTGCCGGAGGCGGCGGCGTACGCACGACGTGCGGTCTGTGGATTCCTCGAAGCCCGGCCGACGCTGATCCACCGGCTGCCGACCAGCGAGACCCGGCGCGGTGGTGCCTGGCCCTCGCCCCGGAGCTGGGAGGCGGCGCTGACCCTGCTGGCCTTCGGCACGGCGGCGTCCGTGTCGCGGGAGGTTCTCGCGCTGCTGGTACGCGGGGCGGTGGGGGACGGCCCGGGGCTCGAACTCCTCGCCCATCTGGACCGGATGGAACTCCCCGACCCCGAGGCGCTGCTCGCCGACCCGCCCACCGCCGAACTGCCGGAGCGGGGCGATCTGCGGCAGGCCGCACTGGAGGCGGTGGTGGCCGCCGTGGGGGCGCGCCCGCAGCGGGAGAGGTGGGAGGCTGGTTGGGCCGTGCTCGTACGGGCGCTGGAGACCGGCGCCCCCGACCTGCTGGTCGCCCCGGCGACGGCGCTGGCCGCGCTGCGGCGCGACGACTGGGAGGTGCCGCGGGCGGTGGAGCGGCTGGCCGCGGTGATCGGCCTGACCCGGGGCGCTGACGCGTCGGTGGGGCGGGTCGCGGCGGCGGACTCCAGGCGCGCGGTGGCAGGGGTGCGCCGATGACGGACACCGTGAAGCGTCCGGGGCCGCGCCCCCGTCCGCACCCGATGGCCCGCCCCGCGCCGCCGCGCCCGGTGCGGGTCACCGTGCCGACGGCGCCGGCCGGCCCGGGCACCGCGTACGACCAGCCCCAACTCCCGTTGGACATGGAGAAGTTGCTGACCGCCCGGCTGCACGCGGTGAAGGTCCGTCCGTATCTGGCCGGCGCGCTCTTCGCCCTGCACGTGGTGGAGGACCGGACCGTGCCGACGATGGCGGTGGACGCGCACTGGCGCTGCTACGTCTCCCCGGGATTCGTGGCGCGCATGCCGGTGGAGGAGCTGGCGGGCGTCTGGGTGCACGAGGTCTCCCACCTGCTCCGCGACCACCATGGGCGGGGCGAACGCTATGCGCGCGAGCACGAGGAGTACGGCGCGGGCGAGCGCCTGCGGCGCAACATCGCCGCCGACTTCGAGATCAACGACGACATCTACGGCGACGGTCTGCCCCGGCCGTCAGGGGTGGTGCTTCCCTCGCTGCTGGGGATGGCCAACGGGCTGCTGATGGAGGAGTACCTGCGTACGGGCTCGATGTCCGGACTCACCGCTGACCTCGCCTGGCTGGACTGCGGCAGCGGGGCCGACGGGCAGCCCCGGCCGTGGGAGCTGGGGCCCGACGGGGCGGACGGGCTGAGCAGGCAGCAGCAGGACGCGGTCCGCTTCCGGGTCGCCGAGGGGATCAAGGGCCGGCCCGGCAGGGCTCCGGAGGGGTGGCGGCGGTGGGCGGACGAGGCGTTCCATCCGCCGCAGCCGTGGCGGCAGTTGCTGGGGGCGGCGGTGCGCTCCGCGGCGGCCGCGTCAGGAGGCGGCGACGACCACAGCTACCGGCGCCCCTCGCGCCGGTCGGCCGCGCTCCCCGGCGTACTGCTGCCGAGTCTGCGCCGTACGCCGCCCAAGGTGACCGTGGTGATCGACACCTCGGGGTCGGTGAGCGACGCCGAACTGGGCAGCGCGCTGCTGGAGGTGGCGGCGATCGCCCAGGCGGTGGGCGGGCGGCGCGACCTGGTCTCGGTGATCTCCTGCGACACGGCGGCCCGGATCGCCGTCCCGCTCTGCCGCGGCGAGAACATCGCGCTGGTCGGCGGCGGGGGAACGGATCTGCGCTCCGGCTTCGAGAGGGCGCTCCGGGCGCGGCCGCGCCCGGACGTGATCGTGGCCCTGACGGACGGGCAGACCCCCTGGCCATCCGCACAGCCCCCGTGCCGCACGGTGGTGGGCCTCTTCCCGCGCCCGGCGTATGGGGCGGACGAGAACAATCCCGACTACGTCCCGGACACCCCGCCGTCCTGGGCCCGCGTCGTCATGATCGGCTGAGGGGCGCAGGCGCGGCAGGCGTACACGCCGAACCCGGGACCCGTGGCCTGGTGGACCTCCGCCACCAGGACGGGGTCGTCGGTCAGCATCTGGCAGTCGACGCACATGCGGACGGGGCGGCGGGGGTTGTCCTGTGCGGTGGTCATACGGCGACTCCTCGCAGACGCTGATCGAGATCGATGCCGTAGTCGGCGGCCAGTACGAGCGCGAGCCGCCTGCGGTGCAGGACGTGGGGCCGGAGCGGGTTTCCGGACCGGTGCCGACCGGCCCCGGGGAGTATGAGCAGCAGCAGCCAGGCGGCTGCGCGGCGGATGGCCTCGATCATGTGGGCGCTCCTGTGGGGGAGTTGCTGATGTGTCGGCGCTGAGCCCCTTCATGAAAGACGTTAACCACGGTCAACCTCGGTGAACCTCGGTCGACCGATACTGACCGAATCTGATGATGCATGGGCGGTGTCGGCTCGATATGTTCACGGTCATGTCTGAAGAGATCGACCCGTTGGCCGCCGAGTACCACTACACGCAGCTCGCGGACATCCTTGAACGTCGGATTCGAGCGGGGGAGTTCCCCCCTGGACTGCGGCTGCCCGCCGTCATGGCGCTGTCGGAGGAGTACGGGGCGGGGACCCAGACGGTCCGCCGAGCCCTGTCCATCCTCCGCGACCGCGGCCTCGTCGTGACCGTCCCCGCGCGCGGCACCTTCGTCGTACGGGAGCTTCCTGCGTCCCCGTCCCCCGCAGGGGACAACTGACGGTCGGCGCAGCCGCGCGGCGCACCGACCGCAGGCGGCGAGGGGCCGGTGACCAGTCGCGGCAGGGGCAGGCTGCCTCGTACGGTCCGGCCCATACTCGGATCCATGAACGCAAACGTGCGGCTCCGCGACTTCCTGCAGACGCGGCGCTCCCAACTGCAGCCCGCGGACGTGGGGTTGCCGACCTACGGGGAGCGCCGCCGCGTGCCAGGTCTGCGGCGCGAGGAGCTGGCGCTCCTGGCCGGCGTGAGCGCTTCGTACTACACCCGGCTCGAACAGGGGCAGTCCCTGAACGCCTCGACGGAGGTCCTGGACGCGATAGCCAGGGCCCTGCGCCTGGACGAGTCCGAGCGTCTCCACCTGCACGCCCTGGCCCGGTCGGACGAGCACCGCAGCCGGGGCAGCCGGCGGCCCGCCCCGGAGCGGGTGACCGAAGCGGCCCGCCAGCTCCTCGACGCGCTGGCGGACGTCCCCGCGGTCGTGGTCGGCCGCCGCAGCGACGTACTGGCATGGAACCGGCTGGGCCATGCCCTGTTCGCCGGACATCTGGATCCCGGGGCCGTCGACCGGTCGGCGGACCGCCCCAACATGGCCAGGCTGGTCTTCCTCGACGCCCACACCCGGGAGCTGTACGCGGACTGGCCGAGCAAGGCCAGGGCCGTGGTGGGGAGTCTGCGGCTGACGGCCGGCGAGCACCCGGACGACGCCGCTCTTCATGCGTTGGTGGGTGAACTGACCGCGAAGAACGCGGAGTTCGCCTCGATGTGGGCCGACCACCGCGTCACGGCGTGCACCGTCGCCGAGTACGAGATGCGCCACCCGCTCATCGGCACGCTGACCGTCACCCAGCAGACCCTGAGCCACGGTCCCGGCCCCACCACCGTGGTCGCCACCGCGGCGGCCGGCTCGCCCTCGCGGACCGCGCTGACCCTTCTCGGTCAGGCCATTGCCCCGGCCACCCCGGTACGTCCGGGATCCCAGGTCAGCACCGGCTGACCGGCCGCTCCACCCCGACCAGCCCTGGGCGTACGACGACGACGGCCCGGGCGCGAGCCATCCATTCCATCCCCTGTGCGCCGGCGTACCGCTGCCGCATGCCCGAAAACAGTGAGGGAACCATGTTCAAGAAGCTCTCCAGGACCGCAACGACCGCCGTCGTCATGGCAGTTGCAGCGGTCGCGGCCGTCGCGGCGATCAGTCCCGCGCCGGCGTCCGCCACCTCCGCCCCGCTGGACCGCGTACGGATCGCGGCCCATTTCGACCTGGACCGGGGCCAGTTGCCGGAGAACATCGCACTGGCCCCGGACGGCAGCGCGTACGTCACCTTCGCCTTCGCCCGCCAGGTCGCCGAGCTCACCCGGACCGGAGCGACCCGGATCCTGGCCACCCTGCCCGCACCGGCCGACGGCGGCGTCCACACCCCGGCCATGGGCCGCGCCCTGACCACGGGCATCGTTCGCGCCGATGACGGCACCCTGTACGTCCTCTACGCCACCGGCACCCCCGACCTCACCGGCCTGTGGCGCCTGCGCCCCGGCGGCGAACCCCGGCGCATCGCCGCGCTGCCCGCCACCGGCCTGCCCAACGGCCTGGCGCTGGACCCGTACACCCGCACCCTCTACATCACCGACTCCGTGCTCGGCACCATCTGGAGCGTGCCCGCCACCGGCGGCACCCCCACCGCCTGGTCAACTGCCCCCGAGCTGGCCCCAGACGGATTCCTCGGCGCCAACGGCCTGAAGATCCACAACGGTGCGGTCTGGGCCACCAACCTCGACCACGGCACCGTCCTGCGCATCCCCATCCTCCGCAGCGGGCGCGCAGGCACCGTCCAGACGCGGGCCACCGGCCTGCCCGGCATCGACGACTTCGCCTTCACCGGCCGAGGCGACCAGCTCCTGGCCGCCCTCAACGGTCCCGGCGAGGTCGCACTCGTCCAGCCCGACGGCAGCCACTCCACCGTCCTGACCGCCGCCGACGGCCTCCAGAACCCCACTTCCGTCGCCCTGCGCGGCAACACCGTCTACGTCCCCAGCGCGGCGTACGTCACCGCCAAGGACCCGAACCTCGTCCTCGCCCACCTGCACCGCTAGGGCGCGCGCTCAGAAGGTGCAGCTCCCGGTGACGGGCGTACCGGCGCGCCGGGCGTCCAGCCAGGCGATGGAGGCGTCGAGCGGGGCGTCGTCGATGGTGTGTCCCTGGTCGGCGTAGTACTTGAACTCCAGGTGCACGCCCTTGTCGCACAGCTCCCCGGCGAGCGTCCGGTTGAGGTTGCTCAGCACGTCGTGTCCGCCCTGCGGCAGCAACACCGGGACCGTGGTGGTGACTTCATTGCTCGCGCTGGCCTTGAGTGCGGCATCGAGCGGCTCCAGATCGGCGCCGGGCCGCAGGATGTCCGTGGTGGGCGGGATCTTGGTCTCGCCGGACATGCAGGGTTCTGTCCACATGCGGTTCGCGGCGGTCAGCGCGTGAGGGGTGAGGAGCTCGGCGGGTCTGACCTTCGGGTCGGCGGCCGCGGCCCCGTCGATGAGGGTCAGCAGCATTCCGGCGTACGGGGTGGCCACCGGGCTCTGCTGGGCGAACAGGGCGGGCATCCACTCGAATCCGACCGCCGGCGCGTTGGCGACCACGCCCTTGAGGTCGACTTCGGGGGCGTACGCGGGGGCGTAATGCGCGGTCCAGAGCGCCGCGTGCCCGCCCTGCGATCCGCCGTAGACGAGCGAGGTCGCACTCGTCTCCCTGGCGATCGTGCGAGCGGCGCGAAGGAGATCGAGAGTGGCGTACGCGGCGGACCTGCCATTGAGGTACGGGTGCCTGATCCCGGTCACCCCCAGGCCGATGTAGTCGGGCTGCGCGACGACGTATCCGCGCGCGAGGAGTTTCGCGACCGCGCTGGTGTCCTCGAGCCCGGCGAAGGCCGGCATACGGGACGGGGCGCACTTCGAGCCGATGCCCATCGTGCCGTGGTCCACGGCGGCGACGGGCCGTCCCCCGGTGGGTGCGGGCCCGTCCGGAACGGTCACCAGCCCACTGGCGGGCACCGGCTTGCCGTCGGTCCCGGTGCTCAGATACATCACCAGGAAGGTGTGCGTCGGCAGGGTGAGCTTCAACTCGGGTGGCGCGTAAGGGCGTTGGCGGATCACCGTGCCGGGCTTGCCCGGGGGCAGCGGACGGGGCGGGTCGTAGAACGCGTCGCCCTTGGGCACCGCAGTGGGCGCCGCCCGTCCCTCCGGGACGCGCTCGCCGCCGTCCCGGGAGCAGCCGGCGAGCGCCAGCAACGCGACGAGCGCGCAGGAGGCGGCCCGGCGTAACGCGAGGTGGCTGTGTCCGTGCATCAAGGACGATCTCCTTTGCGTACGCGGCTGCCGGGCGGCGGCGCCGGGTCCACGACCAGGGCGACGATGGTGTCGATGACACCGCCCATGTCCACGGTGGGGTCGAGAAGCCATTGGTGCTGGATGCCGTCCGCGGCGGCGAGAGCCAGCCGTGCGATCGCGTCGGGGGAGACGTCGGGGCGCATACGGCCCTGCGCCCGCAGTTCGGCGAGGCCCTCGCGCAGCGCGATGAGGATGTCCCCGTTGCGGACCTCGAAGAAGTCGCGCGCCGGGTGGTCGGGGAAGCCGGACGCGGCCGCCATGCTCACGTACAGCCGCACCAGACCGGCCACATCACCGCTGCGGCGCAGCGTCACGGCCATCGGCGAGATCGGGTCCGCGTAGGACTCCTGGGCGATGCGCTCCTTGGCGAGCCGGTCGCGCTCGGCCAGAGCCCAGATCAACAACCCCTCGCGCGAGCCGAAGTAGCGCAGGACGCCGGCCTGGGACATGCCCATACGGTCGGCGATCTCCTTGATCAGCGCACCCTTCTCGCCGAGCATCGCAAAGACGTCCAGCGCCACCGCGAGAATCTCTTTGCGGCGACGGACGCCTTTCGCGTAACGGCCGCGCGGCGTACGGATGTTGGCGAGCCGAGCGGCACGCTCCGGGTCCATGCGCGAAACGCTAGCCGCGTTCACTTTTCCCGTCTACGCCCCCGCAGACCGCGCTATGCGGTGGTCGGCGCCTCGCCGGACCGCAGCGTCAGCAGCGTGATCTCGCTCGGTGCGAAGACCCGGAAGGGCGGCCCCCAGAAGCCGGTGCCCCCGCTGGTGTAGAGCTGCGTCCGCTCCCCGTGCCGGCTCAGGCCGCGCACCACGGGCTGGTCGGTCCGTACGAGGTAGTGGAACGGCCAGATCTGGCCGCCGTGGGTGTGTCCGGAGATCTGCAGGTCGATGCCGGCAGCAGCGGCCTTCGGTACGTACTTGGGCTGGTGGGCGACGAGCAGGACCGGATGATCCGGGTCCGCCCCCGCCAGCGCACCAACCAGGTCCGCCCGGTGTCCGGCCAGGCCGGAGGACTCCGCGGTCACATCGTCCACGCCGGCCAGTACGAGGGTGTCCCCGCCGCGCTCCACGGCGACATGGCGGTTGTGCAGCGGCTCCCAGCCCAGCTCCGCCATGCGGTCCAGCCAGCCCTGGGCCTCGCTGCCGTACTCGTGGTTGCCGGTGACGTAGACCTTGGCCAGCCGCGACCGGACCGCTCCGAGGGGTGCGGACTGCGTCCGGCGCTGTACGGGGGTGCCGTCGGCGATGTCACCGGCGTGGACCACGACGTCCGCGTCGAGCGCGTTGACCGCCTCGGTGACGCGGGCGGACCAGCGCGCGCGGTCGATCGGCCCGTAGTGGGTGTCGGCCAGGACGACGACACGGGTCCCGTCCAGACCGCCACCGAGCCGCGGAAGGCGGACGTCCAGCCGCCGCACCCGGGGCACGCGCATGGCCTCGTAGTGCCCCCAGGCCAGCAGCCCGGCCGAGACGACGGCGACCGCCACGGCGACGGCCCTGGCCCGGCCGGAGCCGCCGACGCCGAGCCCGATCAGCAGGAGATGGACCAGGCCGCCCAGCACCGACCAGGTGAACAGCACCCACACCATCCCGAGGGTGGTGTCCGCGATGCGAGCAGCCCGGTCGCTGTGCCGTGGCCCGTGCCCCGCGACCATCAGGAAGGGGAAGGACACCATCCAGACGGCGAAGAGTGCCGTCCCGGTCAGGAAGACCGGGAGCGGCCAGTCGGTGCCTGAGGCGAACAGCGTCCACCAGGGCGGGAGGAACAGAACCAGCAGAACGAGAAAGACCACGGCCAGCCGTCGGCGCATGGACCGCCGGTTTCCCGTGCTCCGCCCGGCCTCGGGCCGGTCGGTGGCCGCGACGGTGTCCGGCCCGATGGATTCGCTGCCCGTGTCTGCGTCTGTCACTGCGTCTGTCACTGCGCTGCCCCTCACGTCCGCTGCGCCCATTATTCGGCACGGGCAGGCCGGTCCCGAATCGATCACGGAAGATCTTGTGTCCCGCCGTCGATTCGGCCACGCCTCGTTCGACGTCCTGATGTAGGACGACAGAACCGATGAGGATGAGGGAGCACATGGATCAGCTGCTGCGCGTGCAGAACTTCTCCGTCTCCGGCGACGGTGTCGCCGCAGGCGAGGGCCAGAGCCTGGAGCGGCCTTTCGGCCACGGCGTCGACCCGGGAAGGCTCTTCGCCTGGGCCGGCGCCACGGCGAGCTGGCCCAACCGGACCGACCCCGGGGGCAGCCGCGGCCTGGACGACTACTTCACCCGGGATTTCAGCCACAACATCGGCGCCGAGATCATGGGCCGCAACAAGTTCGGACCCCAGCGCGGTCCGTGGCGCGACGACGAGTGGCGCGGTTGGTGGGGTGACGAGCCGCCCTTCCACACGCCGGTGTTCGTCCTGACCCACCACGAACGTCCGTCGTTCACGCTCTCCGACACCACGTTCCATTTCGTGGACGGCGACCCCGCCACCGTTCTCGCGCAGGCTCGGGAAGCCGCACGGGGCAAGGACGTCCGGCTGGGTGGCGGGGTGACCACCATCCGCGAGTTCCTGGACGCCGACCTCGTGGACACCCTCCATGTGGCCGTCTCACCGGTGAAGCTCGGATCCGGATTGCGGCTGTGGGACTCGCCGGACGAACTGCTGGACCGTTTCCACCTGGAGCTCGTGCCCAGCCCGAGCGGTGTGGTGCATCACCTCTTCTGGCGCAGGTGACACTTCGGCGTGCGCGTGCCGGACAAAGCAGAAGGCCCGAACCGAGTGAACGGTCCGGGCCTTCCAGCTGCGGAGGATACGAGATTCGAACTCGTGAGGGGTTGCCCCCAACACGCTTTCCAAGCGTGCGCCCTAGGCCACTAGGCGAATCCTCCGCGACGAACAATACAAGACCGGAAGGGGTGCTCGCGAACTCGTTCGCGCTGCTCGGTCCCTGGTCGCTCCCGGCTCGTATCCCGGGCGGCGGATCCGCTAGGGTGGGGGTCAGCCCCTCACGTGGCGCTATCTGACTGAACTCCCCCAGGGCCGGAAGGCAGCAAGGGTAGGTTGGCTCTGGCGGGTGCGTGGGGGGCCCTTTGCGTTCGGCGGTCCTGGTTGTCAGTGGGGCCCGATAGCCTCGTATATGTGTCGTCCCTTGCGCTGTACCGCCGCTACCGCCCCGAGTCCTTCGCCGAGGTCATCGGGCAGGAGCATGTCACTGCCCCGTTGATGCAGGCCCTGCGGAACAACCGGGTCAATCACGCGTACCTGTTCAGTGGGCCGCGCGGCTGCGGCAAGACGACCAGTGCGCGGATCCTGGCCCGTTGTCTCAACTGCGAGCAGGGGCCCACACCGACGCCCTGCGGGGAGTGCCAGTCCTGTCAGGACCTGGCGAGGAACGGCCGCGGGTCCATCGATGTGATCGAGATCGACGCCGCTTCGCACGGTGGCGTGGACGATGCGCGTGACTTGAGGGAGAAGGCCTTCTTCGGGCCGGCCGGCAGTCGTTACAAGATCTACATCATCGATGAGGCGCACATGGTCACCTCGGCGGGCTTCAACGCCCTGCTGAAGGTGGTCGAGGAGCCGCCGGAGCATCTGAAATTTATTTTTGCGACCACCGAGCCCGAGAAGGTCATCGGGACGATCCGGTCGCGTACGCACCACTACCCGTTCCGCCTGGTGCCCCCGGGGACGCTCCGTGACTATCTGGGCGAGGTCTGCGGGCGCGAGGGCGCCACGGTGGCGGACGGGGTGCTTCCGCTGGTCGTACGGGCGGGAGCCGGGTCCGTGCGTGACTCCATGTCCGTCATGGACCAGCTCCTCGCGGGGGCCGCGGACGACGGTGTGACGTATGCCATGGCCACCTCGCTCCTCGGGTACACCGACGGGTCGCTGCTCGACTCCGTGATCGATGCCTTTGCCTCGGGGGACGGGGCCGCCGCCTTTGAGGTGGTCGACCGGGTCATCGAGGGCGGGAACGATCCGCGGCGGTTCGTCGCCGACCTGCTGGAGCGGCTGCGGGACCTGGTGATTCTGGCCGCCGTGCCGGACGCCGGGGAGAAGGGGCTGATCGATGCCCCGGCCGATGTCGTCGAGCGGATGCAGGCGCAGGCCTCTGTTTTCGGGGCGGCCGAGCTCAGCCGTGCCGCCGATCTGGTCAATTCCGGGCTCACCGAGATGCGCGGGGCCACCTCGCCGCGGCTTCAGCTGGAGCTGATCTGCGCGCGGGTGCTGCTGCCCGCCGCTTTTGACGACGAGCGTTCTCTGCAGGCCAGGCTCGACCGGCTCGAGCGGGGCGGCGGCGCGTTCATGGCCGGTGGCGGGCCCGGGCCCGCGATGGGTTACGTACCGGGGCCCGAGGCGCACGCGCCTGCCCCGGCGGGGATTCCCGGCGGTGGGCCCGCCGCTGCGCAGGCCGCTCAGGCCGCGGCGCAGCAGCAGAGTGCGCCCGCGCCGGCTGCGGCTCCGCCGGCCGCACAGGCTCCCGCTCCGGTCGCTCCCGCGCCCGCCCCTGCTCCTGTGCAGGCGGCCCCCGCCCCCGCCCCTGCGCCGGCCGCCGAGGGGCAGCGGGCGCCCGGTGCCTGGCCGGGGGCTGCGGCTGCCGGTTCGGCCGCTGCTCCTGCTCCTGCTTCCGCTCCCGTACGGCAGCCCGGCGGGTGGCCGTCGGCCACCGCCCCGGGGCAGGGGCAGCCCGCAGCGCCGCCCGCGCCCGTCCCCTCCGCAGCCGAGCCGCAGGCCGCAGCGCCCGCGCCCGGTATGGCGCAGGGCGCCGCCCAGGTGCGGAACATGTGGCCGGGGATCCTGGACGCAGTGAAGAACAAGCGGCGCTTCACCTGGATCCTGCTCAGTCAGAACGCCCAGGTGGCCGGCTTCGACGGCACCACCCTGCAGCTCGGCTTCCCCAATGCCGGAGCCCGGGACAATTTCGCGTCCAGCGGCAGCGAGGACGTGCTGAAGCAGGTGCTGGCCGAGCAGTTCCAGGTGCAGTGGAAGGTCGAGGCGATCCTCGATCCCTCCGGGGGCACCCAGCCCCCGGGCGGCAGCAACCACCCGGGACCGGCCGCCCCGCCGGTGCGCCCGGCGCCCCAGCAGGCTCCGCCCCCGGCCGCGCCCGCACCCGTACAGCAGCAGCCGCAGGCGCCCGCTCAGCAGGCTCCCGCTCCCGAGCCCTACCGCGCTCCGGAGCCGCCGGCCGAGATGGCACCCCCGCCCGTCGCCCCCGAGGACGACACCCCGGAGGAGGACGATCCCGACCTCGTCGACTCCGCGCTCTCCGGCCACGACCTGATCGTGCGCGAGCTCGGGGCCACGGTGGTGGAGGAATATACGAACGAGTAGAGGGCCGGGGATCGGCAGCCCGTACAAGAGGCGCGGGCCGCGCGGGCTAGGCTGATGGCGTGAAGGTCCTTGTCATCGGCGGCGGCGCCCGCGAACACGCCCTGTGCCGCTCTCTCTCGCTCGACCCCGACGTCACCTCCCTGTACTGCGCCCCCGGGAACGCGGGCATCGCGGAGGTCGCCGAGCTGCATCCGGTGGATGCGATGGACGGCGCAGCCGTCGCGCGGCTCGCCACCGAACTGCGGGCGGAGCTCGTCATCGTCGGCCCCGAGGCGCCCCTGGTCGCCGGTGTGGCCGACGCGGTACGGGAAGCGGGCATCGCCTGCTTCGGACCGACCGGCGAAGCCGCCCAGCTGGAGGGGTCCAAGGCCTTTGCCAAGGACGTCATGGCGGGGGCGGGCGTCCCCACCGCGCGCTCCTACGTCTGCACGAACGCCGAGGAGATCGACGAGGCGCTGGACGCCTTCGGTGCTCCGTACGTCGTCAAGGACGACGGACTCGCGGCCGGCAAGGGCGTCGTCGTCACCGATGACCTCGCCGCCGCCCGCGCGCACGCGCTGGCCTGCGACCGGGTCGTCATCGAGGAGTTCCTCGACGGCCCCGAGGTCTCCCTCTTCGCGATCACCGACGGCGTGACCGTCCTCCCGCTGCAGCCCGCGCAGGACTTCAAGCGCGCGCTCGACGGCGACGAGGGCCCCAACACCGGCGGCATGGGCGCCTACTCGCCGCTCCCGTGGGCCGACCCGAAGCTGGTCGACGAGGTGATGCAGAGCGTGCTGCAGCCGACCGTGGACGAGCTGCGCCGCCGCGGCACCCCCTTCGCGGGGCTGCTGTACGCGGGGCTCGCGATCACCTCGCGCGGGGTACGGGTCATCGAGTTCAACGCCCGCTTCGGCGACCCCGAGACCCAGGTGGTCCTGGCGCGCCTGCAGACCCCGCTCGCCGGCGTCCTGCTGAACGCGGCCAACGGCACCCTGGACGTCCAGGCGCCGCTGGTCTGGCGCGACGACGCGGCCGTCACGGTCGTCATCGCCTCGCACAACTACCCGGAGACGCCGCGCACCGGCGACCCGATCACCGGCCTCGACGAGGTCGCGGCACAGGATGCACCCCATGCGTACGTCCTGCACGCCGGGACGAGGACGGACGGCGACGCCGTGGTCAGCGCCGGGGGCCGGGTCCTCTCGGTGACGGCGACCGGCACGGACCTGTCCCAGGCACGCGAGCGGGCCTACGCGGCTGTGGCCAGGGTCCGGCTCGACGGCTCGCAGCACCGTACGGACATCGCCGGTAAGGCGGCGGAAGACTCCGCCTGAACGTCAGCACCTTTGCCCAAAGCCATTCCATCGAGTGACGGCTGACCCATCCGGATGACGCTCGCCGCAGGCCCAACTAGTGTGCGGCGCAAGCGTTCCGGCACTTGGCCCACCGGCATTGCGATGTCAGTGGCGGGTGCCACAGTGGGGGAGTGAGCAACGCCGCCGCGAGGGCAGAGGGGGTGAGGTCCGGCCGTGTCCGGTATCGGTACGAGTGAAGAGCGGGGTGCGCCAGGAGCGCGCGCCCGGGCCCTGGCCGTGCTGCGCGTCCGCAGCAGGGCTCTGGCGGTGGCACTGCTGCCGGCAGCTGTCGCGGTCGTGCTGATCGCGGGCGGGGTCACCGGGCACATGGGCGGCGGGAGTTGGGACGTCGCGCGCTGGGTGGTGTCGTCCTTCGCGGTCGTCGTGCTGCTCGCCGCGGCCGTCGTCGGAGCCGTGATCGTGCGGGCCAGGCCCGCCCTGAGCCCCACCGTCGAACTGACCGAGTCGGCAGCGCCCGATCTGCACCGCATGGTCAGGGAGCTGGCCGACCGCCTCGATGTGCCCGCGCCCTCCGCGATCGCGCTCACCCCGGACTGCGACAGCTGGCTGGAGGACCGCAGCCACCCCGGTATATCGAAGGCAGGACGGCGTTCGGAAGCCGCACCGGTGCTGGTCATCGGCTCGCCCTTCCTGTGGTGGATGCGGGTGGCCGAGCTGCGCGCGGTGCTCGCACCGGTCGTCGCGGGGACGGGGCCCTCCGCGCACCCGGACATAGCCGCGGCCCGCCGTTTCGTACGGGGCCTCGACGCGGCCGTGGCGGTGGCCGCCCGCCCGGATCTCGGACCGCTGCGCCGGTTCGCGTACGGCCTGGTGGGAGCGGTGGCGAGGCTGCTGCTGCGCACCTGCCGGATCCATGCGGCCGAGATGGAGCGCGGCGTCGCCGCCGCCGCGTCGGACCGTGCACAGGCTGTGGACTACGGACTGCGGATCGTCGCCCAGGAGCAGGTCGGCCTCGCCTACGCGGGCTGGGACCGGCTGCTGACGCGGGTCGCACTGCCCGCCTGGCGGATGGGCCGCTGGCCCTCGCGCCTGGACGCGGGCGTCGTCTCCGCCCTCACCGAGCTCTCCCGCCGCGACCGCCTCGCGGAGGGCTTCACTTCCCGTCTGGGCGAGCGCCCCGCCTGTGACCTGCTCGAAGAGCCCGGCACGATCGACGAGGCCACCTCCCTGCTCGCTGCCAGGCTTTTCCACGGCGGCCCGGCCGAGACAGGCCCCGACTGGTCGCCGGTGGACTGGCAGAGCTATCCCGAAGAGGTCGTGGACCGTAAGTGGCGCACCGAGGCCGCCCGCCTCCACCGCGTCCTGGACACCCTCGGGGTACGGCGCCCCACCGAGCCCGAAGGCCCGACGCTGGCCCGCGTCATGGATCACCTGGCCGCGGACGACAGCGAGACGCTGGCCGCGGGCATCACGGCGGAGGTGGCCCGCGAGGAGGCCGCGGCGCCTTCCTCGCCGCAGAACTCCCAGCCCCCGGACGGCGGCGACGAACTGTGGGACGTCGGAAGCGTCCCGCTCTTCCCGCTCCAGCCGCCGCGCACCGGCCGAGACCTCCTCGCCGACCACGTCACGGCGATGGTCTGCTGCGCCGCCGTCGACACCGCGGGTGCGGCCCCCGGCCTGGACTGGCTCGACGGCCCCTCCCTGCTCGTCGACGGAGAGCGCCGGGGGGACCTGGGCAGCCGGGTCCTGAGTCTGGTCGAGGACGGAGACGCGGAGCCGCTTCGGGGATGGCTCGCCTCGGTGGGGGTACGCGCGGAGAAGCCTGTCCGTCTCGTCTGAGTCTCGAATGAACGGACGCTTTCGTTCCGGTCACGTCAATTCGCGACGAACGGTGACGGAGTGCGCGCGTTATGTGATGTGCTGGGACCAGTAGCTGACAGTCGTCGCACCACTGTTGTCTCGGGGGCACGAGGGAGGGGAGCCGCATGGGGGCGGAACAGATCCGGCGCTGGGAATCGGGGGCCCTCGCGCATGCTGTTTCGGACCCCTTCGGCCAAGGGCCGCTGCCCTGGCTGCGCGGCAGCGAGCACTACTTCGACGACACGGGGCAGGTCGTCCCCTGGTATCTGGACCCGGACGCCGCCAGCAAGGGCCGGGCCGGCGGCCCCCGTACCGCCGACGACGTGAAACAGCAGATCAAGGGCTTCGCATCGACCGGCGCCGCCGCCCCCGGCGAGTCCATCGACTTCCATGTCACCGTCGATCCGCCCCAGCAGTTCTCGGTCGACATCTACCGCATCGGCCACTACGGCGGCGACGGCGCGGCCAAGATCACCACCAGTCCGCGGCTCTCCGGCATCGTCCAGCCGGCCCCGCTCACCGCCGACCGCACGGTCTCCTGCCACCACTGGTGGCTCTCCTGGCGGCTGCAGATCCCCTCGTACTGGTCGATCGGCGCGTACGTCGCGGTGCTCACCACCGCCGACGGCTACCGCTCCCACATCCCCTTCACGGTCCGTGACAGCCACCCCGCGGACCTGCTCCTGCTGCTCCCCGACGTGACCTGGCAGGCGTACAACCTCTACCCCGAGGACGGCCGCACCGGCGCCAGCCTCTATCACGCCTGGGACGAGAAGGGCCGGCTCCTCGGCGAGGAGGACGCGGCGACGACGGTCTCCTTCGACCGTCCGTACGCCGGCGCGGGCCTGCCCCTGCACGTCGGCCACGCCTACGACTTCATCCGCTGGGCCGAGCGATACGGCTACGACCTCGCGTACGCCGACGCCCGCGACCTCCACGCGGGCCGCGTCGACCCCACGCGCTACCGCGGCCTGGTCTTCCCCGGCCACGACGAGTACTGGTCCGCCCCCATGCGGCGCACCACCGAACTCGCCCGCGAACACGGCACCTCGCTGGTCTTCCTCTCCGCCAACACCATGTACTGGCAGGTCGACCTCGCCCCGTCCCCCTCCGGCGTCGCCGACCGCCTCCTGACCTGCCGCAAGCGCCGCGGTCCGGGGAAGTCCTCGCTCTGGCGTGACATCGACCGCCCCGAGCAGCAGCTCCTCGGCATCCAGTACGCGGGCCGGGTCCCCGAGCCGCACCCCCTGGTCGTCCGCAACGCCGACCACTGGCTGTGGGACGCGACCGGCGCCGCCGAGGGCGACGAGATCGAGAATCTGGTCGCGGGCGAGGCCGACCGCTACTTCCCGCGCACCGCGCTCCCGCAGAACGACGGCCGGATCCTCCTCGCCCACTCCCCCTACCGCGACAGCGAAGGCGCACGACGCCACCAGGAGACCTCCCTCTACCGCGCTCCCTCCGGCGCCCTCGTCTTCGCATCCGGCTCCTTCGCCTGGTCACCGGCGCTGGACCGCCCCGGCCATGTCGACCCCCGGATCCAGCGGGCGACGGCCAATCTCCTCGACCGAATCTGCAAGCGCGACTGAGCAGCCCCGGGACCCGTGGCCAAAGGTGAGCTCCCGATACGGGAGAATCGACAGCGATTGGACAGAACCACCGGGAGGAACCATGTCCGGATTCGTAGAAAAGCCCGAGCCGCTTCAGGTGCCGGGCCTGGTCCACCTCCACACCGGCAAGGTGCGCGAGCTGTACCAGAACGAGGCAGGCGACCTCGTGATGGTCGCCAGCGACCGTATGTCGGCGTACGACTGGGTGCTGCCCACCGAGATCCCCGACAAGGGACGGGTGCTCACGCAGCTCTCCCTCTGGTGGTTCGACCGCCTCGAGGACCTCGTCCCGCACCACGTCATCTCCACCGACCTCCCCGCCGGCGCCCCCGCCGACTGGGAAGGCCGCACGCTGATCTGCAAGTCCCTCAAGATGTCCCCGGTCGAGTGCGTCGCCCGCGGCTACCTCACGGGCTCGGGCCTGCTGGAGTACAACGCGTCCCGCACCGTCTGCGGACTCGCGCTCCCCGAGGGCCTGACCGACGGCTCCGAGCTCCCCGCGCCGATCTTCACGCCCGCGACGAAGGCCGCGGTCGGCGAGCACGACGAGAACGTGAGTTACGAGGAAGTCGCCCGCCAGGTCGGCGCCGAGACCGCCGCCCAGCTCCGCCAGGCGACCCTCGCCGTCTACGGCCGGGCCCGCGACATCGCCCGCGACCGGGGCATCATCCTCGCCGACACCAAGTTCGAGTTCGGTTTCGACGGCGACCAACTGGTCATCGCCGACGAGGTGTTGACCCCCGACTCCTCGCGCTTCTGGCCGGCCGCCACGTGGGAGCCGGGCCGCGCCCAGCCGTCGTACGACAAGCAGTACGTCCGCGACTGGCTGACCTCCCCCGCCTCCGGCTGGGACCGCAAGAGCGAGCAGCCGCCGCCCGCGCTGCCCGCCGAGGTCGTCGAGCAGACCCGGGCCAAGTACCTGGAGGCGTACGAGCTGCTGACCGGAAACGCCTGGTCGTAGCCCCGCCCGTACGACGAAAGAAGCCCCGGTCCGAGGAGGACCGGGGCTTCTTCATATGGAGCGAACGACGAGGTTCGAACTCGCGACCTCAACCTTGGCAAGGTTGCGCTCTACCAGCTGAGCTACGTTCGCACTGCGCCGAAGCGCGACGCCAACTATACCCAACCCCGGGACCGTGCGAGACGCACCGCAGCGTGACGGTTCTCCGCCCCCAGCTTCGAGGCGGCCGACGACAGATAGTTCCGTACGGTCCCCTGCGACAGCGAGGCCCGCTCCGCGATCTCCGCCACCGGCGCCCCGTCCGCCGCCAGCTCCAGCACTTCCGCCTCCCGCGCGGTCAGCGGGGAGTCCCCCGCGGAGATCGCGTCGGCCGCCAACTCCGGGTCCACATAACGCCCGCCGCCCTGCACGGTCCGGATGATCTCGGCCAGCCGCTGCGCACTCACGGTCTTCGGTACGAAGCCGCGCACCCCCGCCGCGAGGGCGCGCTTGAGGTGCCCGGGGCGGCCGTGACTGGTCACGATCATGGTCCGGCACGCGGGCAGTTCGGCCCGCAGCGATGTGGCCACGCTCACACCGTCGGCGCCCGGCATCTGCAGATCGAGCACGGCCACATCGGGCCGGTGGGCACGTGCCATGGCGAGGGCCTCGGGCCCGGAGGCGGCCTCGGCGACGACGACGAGATCGTCCTCAAGCCCGAGCAACGCGGCGAGAGCGCCCCGGATCAGATGTTCGTCGTCGGCGAGGAGTACGCGTACGGGCTCGGCCCCGCTCATGACGCGTTCCTTGCCGCAGGGACACCAAGAGGACCGGGGTCCGTGGCGGAGTCCCGTAGCAACGGCACCCGAGCGGTCAGCACGAACCGCCCACCCTCCGCCGGCCCCGCGACCAACGTCCCGTCCAGCGCGCCCAACCGCTCCCGCAGCCCCGCAAGCCCGGAGCCCGCACCGCCCCCGGACGCGGTCACGCCATCGTTCTCGACGGTCAGCGTGACCTCGTCCCCCACCACGCCCACCCCGACCGCGCAGCGCCCGGCGTCCCCGTGCCGCAGCACATTGGTCGCCGCCTCCCGTACGACCCACCCCAGCACCGACTGCACCGCGACCGGCAGCTCCGCCACATCCCGCCCCTGGACGACGCACACGATCCCCGCGGCCTCCAAAACCCCCTGCGCACCGGCCAGTTCGACGCCCAGGTCGGCCTCCCGGTACCCCCGCACCACGTCCCGCACCTCCCGCTGCGACTCCTGCGCGAGCCGCTGCACCTCCACCATCTGCTCCACGGCCTCCGGCCGCCCCCGCCGCGCCAGTTGTACGGCCAGCTCGCTCTTCAGCGCGATCACCGCCAGGTTCCGCCCCATCACATCGTGCAGATCGCGTCCGAACCGCAGCCGCTCCTCGGCGACCGCGAGCCGTGCCGTCACGTCCCTGGCCTGCTCGATCTTCCACATGGTCCCCAGGTGCCAGGCCGAGCAGCGCACCGTCACCGCGAACCATCCGCAGACGCCGATCACCGAGATCGCGCACCCCAGCACCGTCCCCACGCCCGCACCTGTCAGCGCGACCGCTCCGCACACCAGGGCGAGCGCGCCCGTCTGGACCGCCACGGACGTCCGCTTGCGTACGGACAGACAGTGCGCCATCAGGAACGGGCACGCGGCCGCGGCCAGCGCCGACGTCCCCATCGGCTCTTCCCGCAGTCCCACCGTCGACCAGAGCGCCACGGAGACCACGACGTCCGCCGCCATCAGGCCGGCCCCCAGGGCGGCAGGCCGCCGCCCGAGCGGCGTCTTGCCCAGATAGGCGTCGATCCCCCGCCTGATCAGCCCCGTGGCGGCAACGCCCTGCGCCACCGCGAGCAGACACGAGGCGGCGATCAGCGCGGCGGGTGCGTCGGAGTGCCGGACCGGCCGGGTCACCGAGAGCGCCACCTGGGAGGCGACCGTCAACCAGAGCAGGACGTAGAACGTCCCGCGCGTGTAGAAGTCGACCTTCGCGAAGTCACCGCGCCCGCGCCACCGCCGTATCCACCCGCTCACGTAAACCCGCCCCTCTCAGCGCCGCGGCTCCCACCGGAACCACTTCCGCACAGCAAACACGGCGAGCACGATCCAGGCCAGCGCGGTCGCCACCTGCCCCAGCGTCTCGTACCCGTCCACCCCGCCCGTCCAGCCGGACCTGATCATCCCGACCACCGGCGTCAGCGGCAGCAGTTCGCACAGGGACGCGAGCCGGTCCGGCATCACATCGAGCGGTACGACCAGACCGGAGCCGGCCATGGACAGCAGCAGCACCGGTGCGATGGTGAGCTGGGCCCCTTCCGCGGACTTGGTGAGGGCGGCGGTGGCCGCGGCCAGGGCGCACATCAGCACCAGCCCGATCACCAGCCCCACCAGCGCCAGCCACCAGGCCCCGGGCGCCTCGACACCCATCGCCACCGACCCGGCCACAGCGATGATCGCGCACTGCACGACGCCCACGGCCACCGTCGGAAAGGACGCCCCGGCCAGAATCTCCTGGTCCCGCAGCTCACCCGTGCGCAGCCGCTTCAGCACCAACTGCTCACGCCGTACGACGAAGACCCCGACCAGCGTCGAGTACACCGCGAACAGCAGCACGTACCCCAGAGCCCCCGGAATAAGCACCGACCCCACGGTCAGCCCGGTGTCCGAGAGGTCCATGTCCTTCACCACCGAGTACATGGAGAAAGTCATCACCGTGGGCAGCAGCAGCGCCGTGCTGAGCGTGGCCTTGTTCCGCCCCATCAGGGTCAACTCGGCCCGTGCGAGGGCCCCCAGCCGAAGTGTCGCAGTCGTCATCGTGCCGCCACCTGCTCCCGGTTCTGTTCCCGCGCGATCTGCATGAATGCCTCTTCCAGCGATGCCGACCTGACATCGAGCCCCCGCAGCTCGACCCCGCTGTCCCGCGCCCACAACAGCAGCCCCGTAGCCGCCCGTTGAAGCTCCTGCGTCCGCAGCCGCACGCTGCGCCCGACCGTCTCGTGACTGCTGATCCCGAGCGCCGCGAGCGGCGGCAGATCCCCGACGAGATAGCCCGCCGGCAGCTCGAAGGAGATGTGCGAGGGCTGTACGGACACCACATCGGCGACCTTCCCCTCGGCCGCGATCCGCCCCTCGTGGAGGATGGCCAGCCGGTCCGCGAGCTCCTCGGCCTCCTCCAGATAGTGCGTGGTCAGCAGTACGGTCGTCCCCGCGTCCCGCAGCCCCCGCACCAACTCCCAGGTCTCCCGCCGCCCTTCGGCGTCGAGACCGGTCGTCGGCTCGTCCAGGAAAAGCACCTCGGGCCGCCCGATGAGCGCCATCGCCAGGTCCAGCCGCCGCTTCTCGCCCCCCGACAGCTGCTTCACCCGTACGCCGCTGCGCCGCCCGAGCCCCACCATCTCCAGTGCCTCGCCCACCGGACGTGCCCCGGTCGTGCATCCGGCCCACATGCGTACGGTCTCCGCGACGGTCAACTCCGCGTTGAATCCGCCCTCTTGGAGCATGACGCCGATCCGGGGCCGCACCACGTCCCGCTCGCGGTACGGATCGTGCCCGAGCACCCGCACCTTCCCCGCGCTCGGCTGCTCCAGTCCTTCGAGCACCTCCACGGTGGACGTCTTGCCCGCCCCATTGGTCCCCAGCAGGGCGAAGAGCTCGCCGGGCGCCACGGAGAAGGAGATCCCCGCGACGGCCTCGAATCCTCCGGCGTAAGCGCGCCGCAGCTCCTCGACCTCGATCACAGCTGTGTCTGTCATGGATCCAGACTCCCGCCGGACCGAGGCCGTACCCGATGACAAATGTCATCAACCTGCGCGCACACGAAAAAGCCCCGGTCCGAGGGACCGGGGCTTCTTCTTCATGGAGCGAACGACGAGGTTCGAACTCGCGACCTCAACCTTGGCAAGGTTGCGCTCTACCAGCTGAGCTACGTTCGCATCGCACCAGACCTGCGGTGCGGAGACCACTGTACCTGATGCAGAGCGGGTGACAGGAATTGCACACTGCGCCTTCCCCCTGGAAGGGGGATGTTCTACTACTGAACTACACCCGCACGCTGCGTGAGGCGAGGCCCTGCGGCCTTGCCCTTCGGCGTGCTCCAGACTCTAGCCGACGCCCAGGGGGTCGGTGCAAGTCGGTTCCCCCGAGCGGGAGATCGGCCGGTCCCCGGCAGGTGCTCAGCTCGCCTCGTTGAAGGCCTCGTAGACCTTCTTCGGGATGCGGCCCCGGGCCGGCACATCCATCTTGTTGGACCGGGCCCAGGCGCGGACGGCTGCCGGGTCGGGTGTCACCTGGGTGTGCTTGTAGGTCTTCCCCGACTTGGACTGCTTCCGGCCCGCTTCGACGTACGGCGTAAGGATCTTGCGCAGTTTCTTTGCATTGGCCGTATTCAGGTCGATCTCGTACAGCTTCCCGTCGAGGCCGAAGATGACCGTTTCCGTCGCCGTTCCGCCGTTGATGTCGTCGGAGAGAGTGACTACTACTCGCTGCGCCACGGATATCGGTCCTTTCCTACGCCTTCACCGCGCTGACGTGCGGGGATGGCGGCCTCACGGCTGATTTTGAGCTGCGCCATTTCCTTTGTACAGCGGAAGGCGCCGCATTGTGAAGCCCAGCCAATTACATGCGCGTGTCTTTGCGCAATCGCAGCGGCCGTTTTTTTCGAGAATTTTTCCCCGGAGTTGTCGTCGCCGATATCTCAGCGTGATCGTACGTCATCTATATCTACCCGCGTAGATTTTTTTGGCGGGTAGTGTGAAGGGACCGCCTTCGCACCACATCACACCGGGAGTGCCCGTGGCACGCGTCGTAGTCGACGTCATGCTCAAGCCGGAAATCCTCGACCCGCAGGGACAGGCGGTGCAGCGCGCACTGCCCCGTCTCGGCTTCAAGGGGATCGCCGACGTACGTCAGGGAAAGCGTTTCGAGCTCGAGGTCGAAGGGCCCGTCGACGACGCCGCCCTCGCTCGTATCAACGAGCTGGCCGAGACGTTCCTCGCCAACACCGTCATCGAGGACTTCACCGTGAAGGTGGAGCCCCAGGAGGCCGTGAAGTGACCGCTCGCATCGGAGTCGTCACCTTTCCCGGCACCCTCGACGATCAGGACAGCCTGCGCGCGGTCCGGATCGCCGGGGCCGAGCCGGTCTCCCTCTGGCACCGCGACAAGGACCTGCACCAGGTCGACGCGGTGGTCCTCGCCGGCGGGTTCTCGTACGGCGACTATCTGCGCGCCGGGGCCATCTCCCGCTTCTCCCCGGTCATGGAGACGATCATCGAGCAGGCGAAGGCGGGCATGCCCGTCCTCGGTATCTGCAACGGTTTCCAGATCCTGACCGAGGCGCACCTGCTGCCCGGTGCGATGCTGCGCAACAACCACCTGCACTTCATCTGCCGCGACCAGAAGCTCAAGGTGGAGAACGCGGAGACGGCCTGGACGGCGGATTACACCGCGGGCCAGGAGATCTCCGTACCGCTGAAGAACATGGACGGCCGGTACGTCGCCGACGAGCACACGCTCGACGAGCTGGAGGCCGAGGGCCGCGTCGCCTTCCGCTACCTGGACGGCAATCCGAACGGTTCGCTCCGTGACATCGCCGGCATCACCAACGCCGCCGGGAACGTCGTCGGCCTGATGCCGCACCCCGAGCACGCCGTGGAGCCGCTGATCGGTACGGGCCGTACCGACGGCCTCGGATTCTTCACCTCGATCCTGAAGAAGCTGGTCAACGCCTGATGACTCTCGACACCGTCAAGCACGCAGAGCAGACCCCCGACGTCGAGCAGCCCTGGAAGGAACTCGGCCTCAAGGAGGACGAGTACGCGCGCATCCGGGAGATCCTCGGCCGCCGCCCGACCGGCGCCGAGCTCGCCATGTACTCGGTCATGTGGTCCGAGCACTGCTCGTACAAGAGCAGCAAGGTCCACCTGAAGCAGTTCGGCGAGAAGGTCCCCGAGAACGACGCCATGCTGGTGGGCATCGGCGAGAACGCCGGCGTCGTCGACGTCGGCCAGGGGTATGCGGTCACCTTCAAGGTCGAGTCGCACAACCACCCCTCGTACATCGAGCCCTACCAGGGCGCGGCCACCGGCGTCGGCGGCATCGTCCGCGACATCCTCGCCATGGGCGCCCGCCCGATCGCGGTCGTCGACCCGCTGCGCTTCGGTGCGGCCGACCACCCCGACACCAAGCGCGTGTTGCCCGGCATCGTCTCGGGCATCGGCGGGTACGGAAACTGCCTCGGTCTGCCGAACATCGGCGGCGAGGTCGTCTTCGACGCCTGCTACCAGGGCAACCCGCTCGTCAACGCCGGCTGCATCGGCGTGATGAAGCACGAGGACATCCACCTCGCGAAGGCGTCAGGCACCGGCAACAAGGTCATCCTGTACGGGGCCAGGACCGGCGGCGACGGCATCGGCGGCGTCTCGGTCCTCGCGTCCGAGACCTTCGACGACAGCAAGCCCACCAAGCGCCCCGCGGTGCAGGTCGGCGACCCCTTCCAGGAGAAGCTCCTCATCGAGTGCACCCTGGAGATCTTCGGCGAGAAGCTCGTCGCGGGCATCCAGGACCTCGGCGGCGCCGGTCTCTCCTGCGCCACCTCCGAGCTGGCGAGCGCCGGCTCCGGCGGAATGCGCGTGGAGCTCGACACCGTGCACCTGCGCGACGCGACGCTCTCGCCCGAGGAAATCCTCATGAGCGAGTCGCAGGAACGCATGTGCGCGATCGTCGAGCCGCAGCACGTCGACCGCTTCCTGGAGATCTGCGAGAAGTGGGACGTCATCGCGACGGTCATCGGTGAGGTCACCGAGGGCTCGCAGCTGGAGATCTTCTGGCACGGCGAACAGATCGTGGACGTACCGCCGCGGTCCGTGGCCCACGAGGGCCCGACGTACAACAGGCCCTACGCCCGTCCGTCCTGGCAGGACGCACTCCAGGCGGACGACGCCAACAAGCTTGCGCGCCCGGCGAATTCGGCCGAGCTGCGAGCCCAGGTCCTGGCGCTGGTCTCGTCCCCGAACCAGGCCTCCAAGGCGTGGATCACCGACCAGTACGACCGTTTCGTGCAGGGCAACACGGTGCTCGCGATGCCCGAGGACGCCGGCATGGTCCGGATCGACGAGGACTCCAACCTCGGCGTGACGATGGCCACCGACGGCAACGGCCGCTACGCCAAGCTCGACCCGTACACGGGTGCGCAGCTGGCCCTGGCGGAGGCGTACCGCAATGTCGCCACCACCGGCGCCAAGCCCCTCGCGATCTCCGACTGCCTCAACTTCGGTTCCCCCGAGGACCCGGACGTCATGTGGCAGTTCGCCGAGGCCACCCGTGGTCTCGCGGACGGCTGCCTGGAGCTGGGCACCCCGGTCACCGGCGGCAATGTCTCGCTCTACAACCAGACGGGCGACGTCGCCATCCACCCGACCCCCGTGGTCGCGGTGCTCGGCGTGATCGACGACGTCAACCGCCGCACCCCGATGGCGTTCAAGGAAGAGGGGCAGCTGCTCTACCTCCTCGGCGACACCCGCGAGGAGCTCGGCGGCTCGGCCTGGTCCGAGGTCGTCCACGGCCACCTCGGCGGTATGCCGCCCAAGGTGGACCTGGGGCGCGAGAAGCTGCTCGGCGACATCCTGATCTCCGCCTCGCGCGACGGCATGGTGGACGCGGCGCACGACCTCTCCGACGGCGGCCTGATCCAGGCCCTCACGGAGTCGTGCCTGCGCGGCGGTCACGGGGCGCGTGTGGTCGTCCCCGACGGTCTGGACGCCTTCACCTTCCTCTTCTCCGAGTCCGCGGGCCGCGCGATCGTATCGATCCCGCGCTCCGAGGAGCTCCGCTTCAACGACATGTGCGGCGCCCGGGGCCTCCCGGTCACCCGCATCGGTGTCGTCGACGGTGAAGAGATCGAGATCCAGGGCGAGTTCAGCATCCCGCTGAGCGAGCTCAAGGAAGCTCACGAGGCGACGATCCCGGCGCTGCTCGGCTGAACAGCCCGACGCGACAACGATGAAGGGCCGGTGGCCGGGGATTGCTCCCCGGCCACCGGTCCTTCTCACATCCCCCTGTGGTTGGCTGGTGCGCGCATTCGACATCCGTACGCACACGTGAGGGGCTCGGGCATGTTCGAGTACAAAGTTGTCTCTTTCCGCGAATCGCTGATCGGCGACGCGCTCGACGGCGACAAGCTGGAGAAGACGCTCAACAAGCAGGCCGGGGACGGGTGGGCGCTCAAGGCGATCACGGCCGCCGACGTCAAGGGCCGTATAGGTCCCGGCGCGGTCGAGGGCCTTCTGCTCACCTTCGAGCGCCCGCGCCAGGCCTGACCGCTCCCACCCGCTCAGGCGGCCACGCGGGATGTGGCCGGCTGAGCGGGGAGCCCGGCGCCGTCGGCCCCCGCTTGTTCTGCGGCGGTACGAGGCAGCCGCAGCGCCAGCACCGCCGCTACGGCCATCAGGCCTGACGCGCACCAGAAGACGACGCCTATCGAGTCGGTCAGCGCTCCCAGCGCCCGGGTGTGTGCCGCGCCGGTCAGCGTCGCGATGGCGCCGGCCGAGGAGCCGGGGCCGTGCGCCTCGTACAGCCGGGCGAGCACCGTGCCGAATACGGCGGCGCCGATCGCGTTCCCCAGCGTCTGGAAGAACCGGATCGCCGTCGTGGCCACACCCAACTGGTGTGCCGGTGCCGCCCCTTGGACGTACTGGATCAGCTGGCCGATCAGCAGACCGAAGCCCGCTCCCATGAGGAAGAGCTCGCCGCGGATCGCCCAGAGCGAGGTGTCCGTCCCTGTGGTGGCGAGCAGAGCGAAGGTGGCGGTGGCGATGAGGGTGCCGCAGATGACGGTGGACCGTGTCGTGACGCCCCGGTCGGAGAGCCGTCCGGCGAGGATGCCGACCAGGCTCATGCCGATCGCGAGCGGGATCAGATACAGGCCGGCGGAGGTCGAGGCGACGGAGCGCACGGTCTGCAGATAGATCATGACGTAGACGATCGCGCCCATCATCGAGGCGCCGACCAGCCCCTGGATGGCGAAGCCGTAACGGAGTTCGGGCACCTTGAACAAGGTCAGCGGCAGGATCGGCTCGGCTGCCGTGGCCTGTCGGCGCAGGAAGAGCGCGAGCGTGCCGAAGCATCCCACGGTGAGGGCAAGGATCTGCGGGGACGACCAGGCGTACGTCTTGCCGCCCCACTCGGTGACCAGCAGCAGACAGACCGCGAAGGCGGCGGCCAGGCCCGCGCCGGCGAAGTCGATGCGGTGGCGCACCGGGCCGGCCGGGAGCTTGAGCACGAGGACGGCGGCTATCAGGACCGCGATGCCGATCGGCAGGTTGACGTAGAAGATCCAGCGCCAGTTGGCGTGTTCGGAGAGGAAGCCGCCGATCGACGGGCCGATTGCCATTCCGGCGCCCGCGACGATGCCGCCGATACCCCCTCCGCTCTTGGGGCCGCTCTTCTCGCCGGGGCCCTTGAGCTGGGCGATCACGACCATCGTGATGCTCATCAGTCCACCGCCTCCGATGCCCTGGAGGGCGCGCGCGGCGATCAGCTGGTCCATGGACTGGGCGGCCCCGCAGAGCGCCGAGCCGAACAGGAAGGTGGCGATCGCGCCGATGAAGACCTTCTTGGCGCCGAGGGTGTCGCAGAGCTTTCCGTAGAGCGGGAGCGCGGCGGCCGAGGCGAGAGCGAAGGCGCTGATCAGCCAGGGGATCTTCTCGATGCCATGGGCCGGATCGAGGTCCTGGGAGATGGGCACGGTGGCAGCCGAGACGATGTTCATGTCGAGGACCGCGAGCAGGATCGTGGCGAGACATAGCCCCATCGCGATCTTCAACTGGGCTGCGGACATGGGTGGTTCCCCCTGGCTGTCGATGATTCCCCGATGGCGTGCTCCCACCATGGCAGAAGAAAATATACCGGGTCAAATTTTCATCCGGGATAAAAATTGATCCTGGTACAGTGAATCCATGAGGCAGTCCGGGACCAGGGAAGAGTTCGAGGAAACGCTCGCGAAGCTGCCGCTTCGTGAGCGGAAGAAGATCCTCACCAGGCGGAAGCTGATCCGTGTGGCGGTCGAGCTGTTCCTGGAGCGGGGGTACGACCAGGTGTCGGTCGCCGAGATCGCGGCGGCCGCCGATGTCTCGAAGATGACCGTCTTCAACTACTTCGGCACCAAGGACGACATCCTCCTGTCCCCGATGGAGGAGCACATCGGAGACGCGGCGAAAGCCGTGTGCGAACGGGCCCCGGGCGAGACGCCGTTGGCCGCCCTGCACCGCGACTTCCTGGAGCGGGTCGCCGCTCTCGACGCCTCGGTGGGCATGAGCGACGAACCGATCGTGCTGAAGCTGCGGAGCCTGATCGAGGAGACCCCGGTCCTGCTCTCGCGCGCACTCGTCTTCCGCCGTCGCAGTACGGCCCTGCTTGCCGCGGCCCTCGCCGAGGAGACCGGCGATCCGGTCACCGCCAGGCTCGTGGCAGCCCAGCTGGGGGCGGTGGGGGATGCGATCTCCGAGGAGAACCGCAGGCTCCTCCTGGAAGGCCGCCCCCTGGACGAGGTGGCCGCCAACGCCGTCCAAGTCGCCGGCCGCGCCTTCGCCCTGGTCGAACACGGCCTCGCGGGCTATGCCGTCAAGGAGGCGAAGGGAGAGAAGGAGGCGAAGGAGGCGAAGGGGGAGAAGGAGGCCGCGGCCTCTTAGGCTGGCTCCCATGCCCACGGCCAAGAAGCGTCCCCGCAGCTACGACCCGGCGAAGACCCGCGCCGCCGTCCTGGCCCAGTTCGCCGCCGTACGCACAGCGGTCGCCTCCCTCACCCCCGAGCAGCTCGCCGCGCCCACCCGCCTCGGCGACTGGACGGTGCGCGAGCTCGCCGCGCACCTCACCATGGCGGTGACGGCGGTCGCGCGCGGCCTCGACGCGCCTGAGCCGGCGAAGGCCGAACTGACCCCGCAGGACTGGCCGTTGAGCACAGCCCCCTATGCGCAGGCCGTCGACGAGAACGTCACGCGGCTCGCCGCGGAGAACGACCTCGCCGAGCTGTACGCGGACGCCGCGGCCCGCATCGGGCAGGCGCTCGCCGACCACCCCGGCGACCGCGTCATCGCCACCCGCACCGGGGCCATGAAGCTCACCGACTACCTCGCCACCCGCACGATCGAACTCATCGTCCACACCGACGACTTGAACGACGCGCTGCCCGGACTCGGCATCCCGTACGACCGCCAGGCGCTCGCCGCCTGCACCCGCCTCCTCGCGGACGCGCTCGCCGCCAGGCACCCCGGCGGCGCGACCGAGGTGCGCATCCCGCCCTACGCCGTCGTCCAGTGCATCGAGGGCCCCCGCCACACCCGCGGAACCCCGCCCAACGTCGTCGAGACCGACCCGCTCACCTGGATCAGGCTCGCCACGGGACGCACCGCCTGGTCCGCGGCGCTCGACGAGGCCAAGGTCTCGGCCAGCGGTGAACGGGCCGATCTCGCCGCCCTGTTGCCCGTCATGAGCTGACCCGGTGGAACCGGAAGCCCCGCCCGCCCCGTCCAAGCGCCATGCTGAAGCACCGTACGACCGTCGCCGCCCTGGCCGTCCTCACCCTGGCCGCCTGCGGCACGGAGAACACGCAGAAGAGCACGGAGAAGGGTGCGGGCGCCGGGTCGGGCGACGGCGGCATCACAGGCGTGCACTGGAATGTGGACACGCTGACCACAGACGGTCAGACGCTGCGCGCCCCGGCCGGTACGTACGTACAGCTCGACAACAAGGGCCACGCGACCGGCACTTACGGCTGCAATCACTTCCGCGCAGATGCCACGCTCAAGGGGGACACGCTCACCCTCGGGAACGGCGAGGCGACCGCCATGGGCTGTGCGCCGGACGTCACGGCCTTCGAGACCGCCCTCGCGAAGACCTTCGACGGCAAGCTCACCGTCCACCGCAAGGACGGCGAACTCACCCTGACCACCGCCGGGGGCGACACCGTCACCCTCACCTCGAAACCCGTCGAACCGCCCGCCCCGCTCACCGGTACCAAGTGGACGGTCACCACTCTGACCAGCGGTGACACCGCGAGCAGCCTCCCCAGGGGCACCGAGGGCAAGGCGTACTTCACCGTCGCGGACGACGGCTCCGTACGCGGCGCCCTCGGCTGCAACCGCCTGTCAGGTACGGCAAGGAAGGCAGCCGCCACCCTCACCTTCGGCCGGATGTCCACGACCCGCATGATGTGCCGGACTCCGGCCATGGAGTTGGAGCGACAGCTCATGAAAGTCCTCCGAGGGCAGGTGAATTACGCCGTCGACAGCGCGGGCCTGACCTTGACCGGCCCCGACGGCCGCGGCCTGAAGGCGACCCCGTCCGGCGCGTAACCCGTACGCACGCGGTGAAGTCGCGCCATCACATTCCGTGGCTTTGGCTGGACGTGCCTACGGGCATCCCCCCACCCCCGGCCCTCACCGAGCGCACCGCATGCCCCGCACCCGCATACCCGCAGTCCTGCTCACCGGCGCCCTGGCACTCGGTGCCGCCGCCGTCCCCACCCTGGCCCACGCCCAGCCGGCGGCCCCGCCGCCGGCGGGCAAGCCCGTCCCGGTCCCCGTCGACGGCGGCTTCATCAAGCTGAACCTCTCGGCCCAGCTCCTGGCCGAGCTCAAGGCCAAGGGCGTCGTCCTCACCCAGCTGGCCGCCGACTGCTCCGTCCCCAAGGACGCCAGGGCGAGGACGTCGTCAGCAACGTCACCTCGCTCAGCCTGGGCGTGACGTCCGGCGACGTCACCGCCCTGGACGCCAAGCTCGCGGGCAAGCTGCAGCTCTCCGACAGCTGCCTGGGTCTGGTCAACGTGAAGACGAAGGCCGCCGTCCTCCTCAAGAACCTCTCGGCCGACCTGACCACGGGCGTCATCGCAGGCACGGTCCAGAACGCCAAGGGTTCCACCGATGTCGCGCTCGGCGCGTTCGTGCGCCCGGCCGTCAACGCGAAGACCGTCGATGCCGCATCGAACTCGGTCACGCTCGATGCCGCTGTGACGCTCGACGCATCGGTGGCGGCCTCGCTCAATGCCGATCTCGGCGTCCACCTCTTCGTCGGCGGGGGTCCGCTCCTCGACGTGAAGAGCGACATCTCGCTCGCCAACGACGCCGACGTCACCGTGGCCCTGGGCCTGAAGGCGGGTGCGGGCGTCAATGTCAACGCCAACACGCAGCTCGACCTCGTGGCGATTCTGGGCGGGCTGCTCGGCGTGAAGTAACACAGAGTCATCGCCGCATCACGCCCGCCAGAACGCCATATACCGGGCACCTCGGTCGCTGGTCCGTATCCCCAATTCGGACCAGTGGTCGATCTCGCCTACACTCGGTGCCGTGCCTCGTGGTGATGGACGACTCAACCACGACCTGCTCCCCGGAGAGAAAGGCCCCCAGGACGCTTGCGGCGTCTTCGGTGTCTGGGCTCCGGGCGAAGAGGTCGCCAAGCTCACCTATTTCGGACTGTATGCACTGCAGCACCGTGGACAGGAGTCCGCGGGCATCGCAGTGAGCAATGGGTCCCAGATTCTCGTCTTCAAGGACATGGGACTGGTCTCCCAGGTCTTCGACGAAACCTCCCTCGGCTCCCTCCAGGGCCATATCGCGGTCGGTCATGCCCGCTACTCCACCACCGGTGCCTCGGTGTGGGAGAACGCGCAGCCCACGTTCCGTGCCACCGCGCACGGCTCGATCGCGCTCGGCCACAACGGCAACCTGGTCAATACGGCCCAGCTCGCCGAGATGGTCGGAAAGCTGCCGAAGGAGAACGGCCGCGCCACCCAGGTGGCGGCCACCAACGACACCGACCTGGTCACGGCCCTGCTGGCCGGCCAGACCGATGACGACGGCAAGCCCCTGACCGTGGAAGAAGCCGCGGCCAAGGTCCTCCCGCTCGTCCAGGGCGCCTTCTCCCTCGTCTTCATGGACGAGCACACGCTCTACGCGGCCCGCGACCTGCAGGGCATCCGCCCGCTGGTCCTCGGCCGCCTGGAGCGCGGCTGGGTCGTCGCCTCGGAGTCCGCCGCCCTCGACATCTGCGGCGCCAGCTTCGTCCGCGAGATCGAGCCGGGCGAGATGGTCGCCATCGACGAGAACGGTCTGCGCACCTCCCGATTCGCGGAAGCGAAGCCCAAGGGATGCGTCTTCGAGTACGTCTATCTGGCGCGCCCCGACACCGACATCGCGGGCCGGAATGTCTATCTCTCGCGTGTGGAGATGGGCCGCAAGCTCGCCGCCGAGGCCCCTGTCGAGGCCGACCTGGTGATAGCTACTCCCGAGTCCGGCACCCCTGCCGCGATCGGGTACGCCGAAGCCAGCGGAATTCCGTACGGCTCGGGCCTGGTCAAGAACGCCTACGTCGGCCGGACCTTCATCCAGCCCTCCCAGACGATCCGCCAGCTCGGTATCCGTCTGAAGCTCAACCCGCTCAAGGAAGTCATCCGCGGCAAGCGCCTGGTGGTCGTCGACGACTCGATCGTCCGCGGCAACACCCAGCGCGCCCTGGTCCGGATGCTCCGCGAGGCCGGCGCCGCCGAGATCCACATCCGGATCTCGTCCCCGCCGGTGAAGTGGCCGTGCTTCTTCGGCATCGACTTCGCCACCCGCGCCGAGCTGATCGCCAATGGCATGACGGTCGAGGAGATCGGCAAGTCCCTGGGCGCCGACTCGCTCTCGTACATCACGACGGACGCGATGATCGAGTCGACCACGATCCCCAAGGACAACCTCTGCCGCGCCTGCTTCGACGGCGAGTACCCGATGGACCTGCCGGACCCGGAACTGCTCGGCAAGCAGCTCCTGGAGACCGAGCTGGCGGCCGGCCCCGCGTCCACCGCAGCCGCCGACGCACTCCGTCGCCCGTAAGCCCTGTAGTACGACACGAAAGTTCTCACCCCCATGTCTGAGACCACTGGTGCCAGCTACGCAGCCGCGGGCGTCGACATCGAAGCCGGCGACCGCGCCGTAGAACTCATGAAGGAGTGGGTGAAGAAGACGCAGCGCCCCGAGGTCCTCGGCGGCCTCGGCGGATTCGCCGGCCTCTTCGACGCGAGCGCCCTCAAGCGCTACGAGCGCCCGCTCCTCGCCTCCGCGACCGACGGCGTCGGCACGAAGGTCGACCTCGCCCGCAAGATGGGCGTGTACGACACGATCGGCCACGACCTCGTCGGCATGGTCGTCGACGACCTCGTCGTCTGCGGCGCCGAGCCCCTCTTCATGACCGACTACATCTGCGTCGGCAAGGTCTTCCCCGACCGCGTCGCCGCGATCGTGAAGGGCATCGCCGAGGGCTGTGTACTGGCCGGCTGCGCGCTGGTCGGCGGCGAGACCGCCGAGCACCCGGGTCTGCTGGGCGAGGACGACTTCGACGTCGCCGGCGCCGGAACCGGCGTGGTCGAGTTCGACCAGCTGCTCGGCCCGGACCGTATCCGTAAGGGTGACGCGGTGATCGCCATGGCGTCCTCCGGTCTTCACTCCAACGGGTACTCGCTGGTCCGCCACGTCGTCTTCGACCGGGCCGGCTGGGCGCTGGACCGGGAGATCGAGGAGTTCGGCCGCACGCTCGGCGAGGAGCTCCTGGAGCCCACGAAGATCTACTCGCTGGACTGCCTGGCGATGACCCGCACCGCCGAGATCCACGGCTTCAGCCACATCACCGGCGGCGGTCTGGCCAACAACCTGGCCCGGGTCATCCCCGACCACCTGCACGCCACGGTCGACCGCTCCACCTGGACGCCGGGCGCGGTGTTCGAGCTCGTCGGCAAGGCCGGCAAGGTCGAGCGCCTGGAGCTGGAGAAGACCCTCAACATGGGCGTCGGCATGATGGCCGTCGTCCCTGAGGAGTCGGTCGACGTGGCGCTGGCCACCCTCGCCGACCGGGGCGTCGAGGCCTGGGTCGCGGGCGAGATCGAGGACCGCGGGGACAACGCCACGGGCGCGACCCTCACCGGAGACTACGACAAGTAGGCAGCACTAGACCCGGCCCGGGGCGCGAGGCCCCGGCCGGGTCAAGTGAGTGTGCCTGATATTGAGGTGTACGTACGTCAAGCGCCGCGGCGCTGCTGTTGCTGCGATGAAGAAGAAGCGGACTGGTCGTCCTCGTCCTCATCGTCGTCGTTGTAGCGATCCGCGTACTGTGCGTACGGGTCATCTTCCTCTTCGTCGTCCTCGAACGGCTCTGCGTTCGGTGGTTGACTCGTAGGAGATGCGCCCAGCTCATTGGCCAGACGCGACAGGTCAGTTCCGCCGCTGCTGTACTTCAGCTGGCGGGCGACCTTCGTCTGCTTGGCCTTTGCCCGGCCGCGCCCCATGGCTCGACCCCCTCGGTGACGGGGCTCGATGGCCCCAGAGTCTTGACACCCGTTCATGATTCGGAACGGGCTCTCCGTAGAGAGACCGGTCCGTAGGGCTTTAACGGTACCTGCTTCCGCGGCCATACGGTACGCCGCCCGCAGGAAGCACCACTTCGCAGAACCCGCGAGAAGCCCTGTCCTCGCTGGTCAGCTGCGATTTTAACCTCTTCTGGGCGACCGACCCGCCGAGGGGGGTGAGTCATGTCTCCCTGCGCCTCCCCTGCGGCGGGTCACTGTCTGACCACGGTCAGCTCCGGCGCGCCTCCGCCATGCGCTGCTCGGCGATCCGGTCGGCTGCGGCGGCCGGCGGAATGCCGTCCTCCTTTGCGCGAGCGAATATTGCCAGCGTGGTGTCGAAGATCTTCGCGGCCTTGGCCTTGCACCGGTCGAAGTCGAAACCGTGGAGTTCGTCGGCGACCTGGATCACGCCGCCCGCGTTCACCACGTAGTCGGGTGCGTAGAGGATCGCCCGGTCGGCGAGGTCCTTCTCCACGCCGGGATGGGCGAGCTGGTTGTTGGCCGCGCCGCACACCACCTTCGCGGTGAGGACGGGGACCGTCTCGTCGTTCAGGGCGCCGCCGAGCGCGCAGGGGGCGTAGATGTCGAGATCGCCCCAGGCCCCGGGGCGGATCAGCGCCTCCGTGTCGACGGCCACGGCGACCTCGGGGTGCAGGTCGGTGATGCGGCGTACCGACTCTTCCCGTACGTCCGTGATCACGACCTCGGCACCGTCCTGCAGCAGGTGCTCCACCAGGTGGTGCCCGACCTTGCCGACACCCGCGACGCCGACCTTCCGGCCGCGCAGGGTCGGGTCGCCCCAGAGGTGCTGGGCGGAGGCGCGCATGCCCTGGAAGACGCCGAAGGCGGTGAGGACCGAGGAGTCGCCCGCGCCGCCGTTCTCGGGGGAGCGGCCGGTGGTCCAGCGGCATTCGCGGGCGACGACGTCCATGTCGGCGACGTACGTACCGACATCGCAGGCCGTCACGTAGCGGCCGCCGAGGGAGGCGACGAACCGGCCGTAGGCGAGCAGCAGTTCTTCGCTCTTGATCAGCTCGGGGTCGCCGATGATCACGGCCTTGCCGCCGCCGTGGTCGAGACCGGCCATGGCGTTCTTGTACGACATGCCGCGCGCGAGGTTCAGGGCGTCGGCGACGGCCTCTTCCTCGGACGCGTACGGGTAGAAGCGCGTGCCGCCGAGGGCCGGGCCCAGGGCGGTGGAGTGGATGGCGATGACGGCCTTGAGGCCGGAGGCGCGGTCCTGGCAGAGCACGACCTGCTCGTGCCCTCCCTGATCCGAGTGGAAGAGGGTGTGCAGGACGCCGTCGGAAACATCGGTCACTGTGGTGACTCCCAAGTACGAAGCGGCGGTGGAGGACCCACCTATGGGTGGGGCAGGCCCAGTTGGGAGCAGATTAGGGCCTACGCACGCGTAGATCCGAGGAGGTGCCGAGGATCACTCCCTCGGGTCGCGGCAGCGTGGGACGATTCGGTCCATGGCGGTGGTGTCCTCGGTGATCGTTCCCTACACGTCCTATCTGCGGGTGTACGAGCCGCTCTCGGCCTTCCCCGAGCCCGAACGCGCCCACTGGGCGCGCTACGCCCGGCGGGCCGACCTGCCGACCGCCCAGGACGAACTGCGGTCCGCCCTGGCCGACTTGCTGCCCACGCCGCCGGTCGCCGTCCCCGTGCACGAGAGCGCGGACGCTTTCGTGGCACTGGTCGACGGGGTGGTGTGCGTCTGCCCGTGGCGGACCCGGCTGCGGAGCTGGCTGGCTCTGGGGGAGCTGGACGGGCAGTATCCGCAGCCCGTGCTCGATGTCGTACTGCCGCCGGTGGTGCGCCGGCAGGCGGCCGCGGACTACGAGCGGTGGCTGGAGCGGAACCCGGACGCGCGGCCCTGGATCCGTACGACGGTCTGGCACGTGCCGGTGCGGTGGTTCGCGCTCTTCGAGGACGAGGAGCGGGAGTACGCCAAGTCGGAGGGGGAGGCCGCCCCTGTGCTGCGCTACCGGACGCCGATGGTGCAGGCGCGGCGGCGTCTCGCCCGCGCCCTGAAGACGCTGAGAGAACACTTTGAGGAAGGGCCGCTCACCGAGGGCCTGGTGGACGTCGGGCGGTGGCTGGAGGAATTCCACCCCCGGTCCCTGGTCGAGCTGGACTACGGCGGCCTGGTGCATGTCCTGCCCGAGGCGGAGCTCGCCGAGGACCGGTCGGCCGCGGATGTCGCGGCGGCGGTCGCCGCGCTGCGCGAGGGGGACAGTGAGGGTGCGGATGCGGCGTACGCACGGCTGGGGGACCGGTGGCGGGCGGTCCGGGAGCGTCAACTTTCCAACTGAGGCCGTACCGACTTCGGTCGAACCCGGTACACGGGGGACCTAGGTCCTGAACCGGGCCTTTGCCTCAAGCGTGACGGACCGCACTAACCAGGGCCTTGCGCCCATCCCCCACCCTCGTGCCAAAATAGGACAAGGAGCCCGGGGAGGGCTCCTTCCGCCCGACTTTGGGGGGAAAGCTCGGCATTGCACTCTTTGGGGGTTCTGATGACTCCTGATCACCGTGTGACTGATCGTCACTGTGGCGTGACTGTCCGCTATGGCATGGTCCATCGGCGTTCCGCCGCTGTTGAACACCTCAGAGGGCAATTCCATCGGTTTGGCCGACGCGGCTGGACGGATGGTGTAGTTGTAGTGCCGAGGACAAGCCGTTCGTCCTATAACCGACTCGGCCCGTGTCTGCCATTTCGGGCAACGCGGGTCAAGGTGCAGAATTTAGAGGAATGAACCGAGAAGGTTCGGTTTTCCCGAGGAGGCCGCTCATGACCGCTCGCACCCCTGATGCCGAGCCGCTGCTGACCCCGGCTGAGGTTGCCACGATGTTCCGCGTGGACCCGAAGACGGTCACCCGCTGGGCCAAGGCGGGCAAGCTCACGTCCATCCGCACGCTGGGTGGACACCGCCGGTACCGCGAAGCAGAGGTACGCGCCCTGCTCGCGGGTATTCCGCAGCAGCGCAGCGAGGCCTGAACATCCCTTAACAGGGACTGAAAACGGACATATTCGGGTCCCCCAGCCCGGATCGTCCATCTATAGCTCCACCTGACGCTCGCCTGCCCCAACGGGCCGCGTCGTAGAACGTCATTGATCGCGCTGGACTCCGCCGGGTCCAGCGCGATCTTTTTTGTGCCCTGTTGGGGACCGCTGTGGGGACTCTTTGGGACTGCTGTGGGGTCCCTGGGTGCCGGGCCTCGGTACGGCCGCTCCTGACTCTGCGGTCAGCTCCACACGGGAGTGCAATTGCACATATTAAATTGGCCTGTTGTAGGGAGGGGGTAAGTTCACCGGTTCCCAAAACTCATCCCGTGACACCCGTCACACGGCACGACTCTTGCCAAAACCGAGCCTGCCACCCAAAAACCGGGCTGTGGGCAGGCGTTGGTCACTTCGCCGGGGGACTTTGGTCCCGCGCGGCCCTGGGTGCGGCGCCGGCTGCGGGCGGCTCCATGGCGAGGCGCAGGAGGCGATGGCAGACCGGGCAGTGCCTGGTGAGGTGTCGACGCCCCACGGAGGCCGCCAGATGGGCACGGAGGAGCGCGCGTGTCTCGTGCCGGTGTGCGGACGCCGTCATAGGTCCCCCTCCCGCTGCATCCCTGATGTCCGGGGTACCGCCGGGCACCGGGCGGGGTCAAGACGCAAGAAAGCCCGGATCCAGGGGATCCGGGCCTTTGGACAGCAGAAGGGCCCGCATCCGATGAGATGCGGGCCCTTCCGATCTTGCGGTCCTGACGGGATTTGAACCCGCGGCCTCCACCTTGACAGGGTGGCGAGCACTCCAAACTGCTCCACAGGACCTTGCTTGCCGCCGTATGTTCGCTTGGCTGCGAGACAGACTGTACAGCAGGTCAGGGGCCCCGGTCGAACTCGATACGGAAGGGGTCAGCGGGCCCCCGCCACCGCCTGGTCGATGGCCTTCACGATGCGCTTGTCGGAGACCGGATAGGCCGTTCCGAGCGCATGCGCGAAGTAGCTGACCCGCAGTTCCTCGAGCATCCAGCGGATGTCCAGGACCTCCCGCGGGACCGGCCTGCCCTGCGGCATCTGCTCCAGGAGCCAGGCGTACTCGTCCTGCATCTCGTGGACCTTCTCCATACGCGTGGTGTCCCGCTGCACGGCCGTCGGCATCTGCTGCATGCGCCGGTCGGCGGCCACCAGGTAGCGCATCAGGTCGGGGAGGCGGCGCAGGCCGGTGGCGGTGATGAAGCCCGGCTTCACGAGGGCCGCCAACTGGGTGCGTACGTCCTGGACATTGGCGACCAGCGTCAGGCTGTTCGTCGACTTCAGGCGGCGCTCACAGGCCTGCCAGGCGGCCAGGATCTGCTGGACCTGGTCGACCGTGCGGATGGTCAGCTCGACCAGATCCGTACGGACCTTGTCATACAGCTTGCGGAAGGACTCCTCGTCCCAGGCCGGGCCGCGGTGGTCGGCGATCAGCTTGTCCGCGGCAGCGGTCGCGCAGTCCTCGAAGAGGGCCTGTACGGAGCCGTGGGGGTTGCGGGAGAGGGCGAGCTTGGCCTGGTTCGTGAGGCGGTCCGAGGCGAACTTGGCCGGGTTCACCGGGATGTTGAGCATGATCAGCTTGCGGGTGCCGCGCCACATCGCCTGCTGCTGCTCGGCCTCGGTGTCGTAGAGCCGTACGGAGACGGTCTCGCCCGCGTCCACCAGCGCCGGGTACGCCTTGACCGGCTGGCCCGCCCTGCGCGTCTCGAAGAGGCGCGGGAGCGTGCCGAGCGTCCAGGCCGTGAGGCCCGTGCGCTCGATGGACTCGCCGCCGCCGGCCTCCGCGGTGGCCGCGGCCGCCTGGGAGAGCGCCTGGCGGGCCTTGGGGCGCAGTTGGACCTTGAGCGCCTCCAGGTCCTTGTCCTCGGCGAGCTTGCGGCGGCGTTCGTCGGTGATCCGGAAGGTGATCTTGAGGTGGTCGGGGATCCGGGTGAGGTCGAAGTCCTCGTCCGTGACCGGGACTCCGACCATCCGCTGGAGCTCGCGGGCGAGCGTGAGCGGCAGCGGCTCCTGGAGGGGCACGGCCCGGTCCAGGAAGGCGGTCGCGTAGTTCGGGGCCGGGACGTAGTGACGGCGGATCGGCTTGGGGAGGGAGCGGATCAGCTCGACGACCACTTCCTCGCGCAGGCCGGGGATCTGCCAGTCGAAGCCCTCGGAGGTGACCTGGTTGAGGACCTGCAGCGGGATGTGGACGGTGACGCCGTCGGCGTCCGCGCCCGGCTCGAACTGGTACGTGACGCGGAACTTCAGCTTTCCCTGGCGCCAGGAGTCCGGGTAGTCGTCCTTGGTGACCGCGCCGGCCTTCTCGTTGATGAGCATCGAGCGCTCGAAGTCGAGGGCTTCCGGCTCGTCACGCTGCTTCTTCTTCCACCACGAGTCGAAGTGCGCCCCCGAGACGACGTGCTCGGGGATCCGCTGGTCGTAGAAGTCGAAGAGCGTCTCGTCGTCGACGAGGATGTCGCGGCGCCGTGCGCGGTGCTCCAACTCCTCGACCTCGGTGAGGAGTTTGCGGTTGTCGGAGAAGAACTTGTGGTGCGTACGCCAGTCGCCCTCGACCAGGGCGTTGCGAATGAAAAGTTCGCGCGAGACCTCTTGGTCGATCCGGCCGTAGTTGATTTTGCGCTGGGCGACGATCGGGACGCCGTACAGCGTCACCTTCTCGTACGCCATCACGGCCGCCTGGTCCTTCTCCCAGTGCGGCTCGCTGTACGTGCGCTTCACCAGATGCTGGGCGAGCGGCTCGACCCACTCGGGCTCGATCTTCGCGTTGACGCGCGCCCAGAGCCGGGAGGTCTCCACCAGCTCCGCCGACATCACGAGCTTCGGCTGCTTCTTGAAGAGCGCCGAGCCGGGGAAGATCGCGAACTTGGCGTTCCGGGCGCCCAGGTAGTCGTTCTTCTCGGCGTCCTTCAGGCCGATGTGCGAGAGCAGACCGGCGAGGAGCGAGGTGTGGACCGACTGCTCGGGTGCATCGTCCTCGTTGATGTGGATGCCCATGGTCCTGGCGACCGAGCGGAGCTGCGCGTAGATGTCCTGCCACTCGCGGATGCGCAGGAAGTTGAGGTACTCCTGCTTGCACATCCGGCGGAAGCTGGAGGAGCCGCGCTCCTTCTGCTGCTCGCGGACGTAGCGCCAGAGGTTGAGGAAGGCGAGGAAGTCGGACGTCTCGTCCTTGAAGCGGGCGTGGTTCTGGTCGGCCTGCTGCTGCTTCTCCGAGGGGCGCTCGCGCGGGTCCTGGATGGAGAGCGCGGCGGCGATGACCATGACCTCGCGTACGCAGCCGTTGCGGTCCGCCTCCAGGACCATGCGGGCCAGGCGCGGGTCGACGGGGAGCTGGGCGAGCTTGCGGCCCTGCTGGGTGAGGCGGTTCTTGGGGTCTTTTTCGTTCGGGTCCAGCGCGCCCAGTTCTTGCAGCAGTTGGACGCCATCGCGGATGTTGCGGTGGTCCGGCGGGTCGATGAAGGGGAACTTCTCGATCTCGCCGAGGCCTGCAGCGGTCATCTGGAGGATGACGGAGGCCAGGTTGGTACGGAGGATCTCGGCGTCCGTGAACTCCGGGCGGGTGAGGAAGTCGTCCTCGGAGTACAGGCGGATGCAGATGCCGTCGGACGTACGGCCGCAGCGGCCCTTGCGCTGGTTGGCGCTCGCCTGCGAGACCGCCTCGATGGGCAGGCGCTGGACCTTGGTGCGGTGGCTGTAGCGGGAGATACGGGCGGTGCCCGGGTCGATGACGTACTTGATGCCCGGGACGGTGAGGGAGGTCTCGGCGACGTTCGTCGCCAGGACCACGCGTCGGCCCGTGTGCTGCTGGAAGACGCGGTGCTGCTCGGCGTGCGAGAGACGGGCGTAGAGGGGGAGGACCTCGGTCATCCGCAGCTTCTTCTTCTCCAGCGCGTCCGCGGTGTCGCGGATCTCGCGCTCGCCGGAGAGGAAGACCAGGATGTCGCCGGGGCCCTCGTGCTGGAGCTCGACGACGGCGTCGCAGATCGCGGTGATCTGGTCGCGGTCGCTGTCGTCCGCGTCCTCTTCGAGGAGGGGGCGGTAGCGGACTTCCACCGGATACGTACGCCCGCTGACCTCGACGATCGGGGCGTCCCCGAAGTGCCGCGAGAAGCGCTGCGGGTCAATGGTCGCCGAGGTGATGACGACCTTCAAGTCCGGGCGCTTGGGGAGCAGTTGAGCCAGATAGCCGAGCAGGAAGTCGATGTTCAGGGACCGCTCGTGGGCCTCGTCGATGATGATCGTGTCGTACGCGCGCAGCTCGCGGTCCGTCTGGATCTCGGCGAGCAGGATGCCGTCCGTCATCAGCTTGACGAAGGTGGAGTCCTGGTTGACCTGGTCGGTGAACCGGACCTTCCAGCCGACCGCCTCGCCGAGCGGCGTCTTCATCTCGTCCGCGATGCGCTCGGCGACCGTACGGGCGGCGATCCGGCGGGGCTGGGTGTGCCCGATCATCCCGCGGACCCCGCGCCCCAGCTCCAGACAGATCTTCGGGATCTGCGTCGTTTTGCCGGAGCCGGTCTCGCCCGCGACGATCACGACCTGGTGGTCCCGTATCGCGTCGGCGATCTCGTCCTTCTTCTGGCTCACCGGGAGCTGCTCGGGATACGTGATCGCGGGCATGCGGGTCCGCCGCGCCCGCATCCGTACGGCGGACTTCTCCGCCTCGGCGGCGATTTCGTCCAGGACGGCCTGGCGCGCCTCGGGTTTGTGGATACGGCGGGCGCCCTCGAGGCGTCGGCCGAGCCGGTGCGCATCGCGCAGCGACGCCTCGTCGAGCGTGGCCTGGAGATCAGCGAAGGAAGTAGACATACCTGATCCAGGATCTCACCCGGCGATGACGCGTGGCGAACGGATTTGGCGGTTCGTTTTGCATGTGTATGTCCGCTGAGACTGATTTAGCGTGTTTTCATGCCCGACGAGACGCCCGAGCCGCCGCCCGAGTCCCAGCCCCCTTCGGAACCGCACCACGGCGCGCATGCCAGGAAGCCGACCAGCGGTGAGCACTGGGACGCCTTCAAGAAGTCCCCGTTCCTGCCCGCGACCGTGCTGGTGTTCATCCTGGCCGCGGCGGCGGGGCTCTTCGCCGGTTCGTACACGTACTTCATGGCGAATCCGACCCCGCACCGGATCCCGACCGCCGTCGTCGGTGCGTACGACTCCCCGCGCGGCAAGGAGTTCATCGGCGGGATGGAGAAGGCCCTCGACGCCTCGCTCAAGCTCAAGGTGTACGGGACGGCCGCGCAGGCCAGGGAAGGCGTGGCACAGCAGAAGGTCTTCGCGGTCGTCGACGTGGGCGCGGACCGCGTCCGGCTCGATGTCTCCAGCGCCTCCGGTCAGAGCGTCGCGCAGGTGCTGACCCAGTCGGCGGCGCAGGTGGCCAAGGCGACCGGGACCCCCATTCAGGTCAAGGACGTACGGCCGCTGCAGAAGGGCGACCCGCGGGGCCTCGCGATCTTCTACATCTCGCTCGCCGCGGTGATCATCGGCTTCGTCGGCGCGATCCAGCTCTCCGTCCACGCCCGTGGCCTCAATCCGGCGGAACGCATCGCCTTCACGATCGCGTACGCCCTGCTCGGCGGGTTCGTCGTCGCGGCTGTCGTGGACTGGCTGCTGGGCGCGGTGGATCTGCCGTTCGTGGAGTCCTGGATGATCCTGTCGCTCACCATGTTCACGTCGGGCATGGTCTTCACGATGTTCAACACCCTGCTGGGCCGCTGGGCGATGATCCCGACCTGGGGCCTGATGGTGCTCCTCGGCAACCCGTCGTCGGGCGGCGCGGTCTCCTGGCCGCTCCTGCCCTCGGCACTGGGCCGTATCGGCCAGTGGCTCCCGCCGGGCGCTTCGGTCAACGCCCAGCACACGGCCGTCTACTTCGGCGGCCACCAGCACTTCTTCCCGTTCCTGGTGCTGGCGGGCTGGGCGCTGGTCTCCTGTGCGGTCTTCTGGACCTGGCGCCACCGCCACCCGGGCGGACGGGAACGCCAGTCGGCGGCGGCGCACGCGGCGGCGGCAGGAGAGCCGGCGGCGTGAGAGGGGCCCGCATGTCGTACGTACGGAACACGCAGAAGGCCCCGACCGGTGGTCGGGGCCTTCTGTCTCTGTGGCTGGGGCCGGGATCGAACCGGCGACCTATCGCTTTTCAGGCGATCGCTCGTACCAACTGAGCTACCCAGCCACGCGGGTCTTGCGATCCGCAGCGGTCCTGACGGGATTTGAACCCGCGGCCTCCACCTTGACAGGGTGGCGAGCACTCCAAACTGCTCCACAGGACCATGCTGTTGTGCGCGACTAGTGTCTCACACGGTTTTGCGTACCCCCAACGGGATTCGAACCCGTGCTACCGCCTTGAAAGGGCGGCGTCCTGGGCCACTAGACGATGGGGGCTAACTGGCCACTAGTGCCTTGCTTCCGAGCGCGCTTCCCCTCGAAAGGTTCTGCTTCTCCCGCGACCTGTGAGGGTTTACGGGATGGTCAGGCTCTGACCTGCGCCCTGGGGCACGGCAAGACTTTACACGGGCGCCGGGGCAGGTCCAAACCGAATAGATGCCGGGAGCTCACGGCTGGTTGTCGTCCGGGAGGTGGCGGCTGACCTCGGCTGTTGTCAGGCCCAGGCCGCCCAGGGTGATCTCGTCCCAGGCCTGCAGGCGCTTGGTCGTGCGGTCCAGGTAGAGGACCGAGGCGAGGATCTTCTCGGGGTGCTTGTTCTGTACGGCGCGCAGGCCGCCGCCGCCCGTGGAGCCTTCCACCTTGAGGCGGGTGCCGAGCTTGAGCACGTCGGTCTCGCGGTGGTGGACGTGGCCGGCGAGGACGAGGGGGACCGTGCCGTCCGTTTCGCGGGCCGCGGCGGGCTCGTGTGCGACCGCGATGTCGACAGGGGTGCCGGCCAGCCGCTGGGCGCGCAGGTCGGCGGCCAGGTTGAGGCCGGCCAGCTGTTCGGCGGTCGCGCCGCCGGGGACGGTCGAGCGGTCCGGGGTGAACTGGGGGTCGCCGGTGCCCGCGATGCGCAGCCCGTCGATGGTGACCGCCTTGCCGTTGTCCAGGACGTGGGTGTTCTTGAGGCGGGAGAGGTAGCGCTGGGTCTCGGCGGAGTCGTGGTTGCCGCGAACCCAGACGTAGGGGGCGCCCAGGGTCGGGATCGGGTCCAGGAAGCGGTTCTCGGCCGCGCTGCCGTGGTCCATCGTGTCGCCGGAATCGATGATCACGTCGATGTCGTACTGGTCGACGAGGGAGGCGATGATCTGCCACGCGGCCGGGTTGAGGTGGATGTCCGAGACGTGCAGGACCCGGATCGTGGCGGGGTCGGGCCGGTAGGCGGGGAGGGTGGACGTGGCGTCGTACAGGCGCGTGACGTTGGTGACCAGGCGGGCCAGTTCCTGCTGGTAGACGTCGAACTCGGTGACGATCGAGCGGGCGTTGCCGATCACCTGGGGGGCCGAGGCGAGAAGCCCGGAGAACTTCGGCTCCAGGACCGACTTGGGGTTCCAGGTCGCGTACGCGGAGACGCCCGAGGCCGTCAGGAGCGCGAGGGCCAGGGCGCCGGCGGCCAGGGCGGGGCGGGGGCGGCGGTAGACCGCGAGGCCGAGGGTGGTGGCGCCGATGACCACGGCGGCGCAGGAGCGCAGCGCGAGGTCGAGGGTGCCGTGCTCGACGTCGGAGGCGATCTCGGACTGGAGGCCGGAGAAGAGTTCGGGGTGCTGCACCAGGACCTCGGAGCGGACCGGGTCGAGGCGGTCGACGTCCACGTCGAGGCGGATGGGGGCCGTGTGGGAGTCGAGCTCCAGGGCGCCCAGGGGGGAGACGTTGATTTTGGTGCCGCCGGTGAGGGAGGGGCGCAGGGTCATGGTGGTGTCCATGGGGCCGACCGGGGTGCGGACGTTGCCGACCACCAGGAGACCGATCCAGGCGCCGAGGACCACGACTGCGACCATGCCGAACGCCCGTGACCAGGGGTGTGGGGGGTGGGTGAGGGCCGAGGTGGGTTCGGGCCTGGCGTGGTGGAGGCGGGCGGTCACTTGCCGGAGTACGTCGGCGGCACGCATTGGGCCCGTATGCCCAGCCGGTGAGGCGGTCATGCGGGGTCGTGGCCGACAATGGGCGCGTGCTGGAGATGACGCGTGAGGAGTTCGAGGAACTGGTCGGCGAGGCGCTCGACCGCATTCCCGCTGAGCTGACGCGGTTGATGGACAACGTCGCGGTCTTCGTGGAGGACGAGCCGGCCAGCGACGATCCGGAGCTGCTCGGCCTCTACGAGGGGACTCCGCTGACGGATCGCGGGGAGTGGTACGCGGGTGTGCTGCCCGACCGCATCACCATCTACCGGGGGCCGACGCTGCGGATGTGCGAGAACCGGGAGGACGTCGTCGCGGAGACCGAGATCACTGTCGTGCACGAGATCGCCCATCACTTCGGGATCGACGACGAGCGGCTGCACGCACTGGGGTACGGGTGAGCGAGGCGGAGGCCGAGGCTGTCGATCCGGACGTCGATCTCCATGTCGCCGCTCAGCGCGCGGAGACCGCGGGCGGCGCCAAGTGGGCGGTGCTCGCGGCGATTTCGGTGGGCGGTGCGATCGGGGCCTGTGCGCGGTACGGGCTGTCGCTGGCGTGGCCGGTCGCCGCAGGGGCGTTCCCCTGGACGACGCTGGGGGTCAATGTCGTCGGGTGCGCGCTCATCGGGGTGCTGATGGTGCTGGTGAGCGAGAGCGGGCGCGCGACGCATCCGCTGGTGCGGCCGTTTCTGGGGGTGGGGGTGCTCGGGGGGTTCACGACGTTCTCCACGTACGCCCTGGAGGTGTCACGGCTGCTCGCGCGGCAGGAGGCGGGGACGGCGATGGCGTACGCGGCCGGGACGCTCGCCGGTGCCGTGGGTGCGGTCTGGCTGGCCGCCTCGGTGACCCGGCGGGTGGCCGGGGTGCGGGGGGTGGCGCGGTGAACTGGGTGCTGGTGGTCTTCGGCGCGATGGTCGGGGCGCCGCTGCGGTATCTGACGGACCGGGCGGTGCAGACGCGGCAGGACTCCGTTTTTCCTTGGGGGACGTTCACGGTGAACGCCGCCGGGAGCTTCGTGCTCGGGGCGCTCGCCGGGGCCGCGGTCTCCTCGGGGCCTTACGCGCTGCTCGGGACGGGGCTCTGCGGGGCGCTCACCACGTACTCGACGTTCAGCTACGAGACGCTGCGGCTGGCCGAGCGCGGCTGGACGTTCCTGGCGGTGGCCAATGTGGGGGCATCCCTGCTGGTCGGGCTCGGGTCGGTGTTCCTCGGGGCCGAGCTCGCGGCTTCGCTGGTCGCGTCGTAGGACGCCGCAGGGCGTGTCCCCGGCGGGGGAAAGGGAGTTGGGAGGGTGAATCCGCTCCCCCGTGTCCCCGGAGGTGGTGCCCTGTGCGCCAGTTGCCTGTCCCTGCCCGACTGGTGGTCGCCTCGCTGGCGGCGCTGGCCTCGGCCGGCTGTATGAGCGTGAGCGACCATCCGGGCAAACCCGCCTCGTCGGCTTCCGCCTCGCCGCAGGGAGGTGCCGCCGAGCCGGACGGGGGTTCGGTGCCGGGCGGTCATGGGCGCGTACCGGGGAAGAAGGGCCAGGACGGCGCGAGCGGGTCGCCTTCGCCCTTGGCGTCCCCGCAGGGGAGTGCGCCGGCGTCCACCGGGCCCTCGCCGCACCATCCGAAGAACCCGACGCCCTCCCGGACGCCGTCCGGAGCTCCGTCGGAGACCCCTTCGGAGCCCTCGCAGCCGCCCACCGAGGAACCGAGCGCGAGCCCGACCCCGGAGCCGAGCAGTCCGCCTCCCGGACCGTCAGCCTCGCCGGTATCGCCGCAGGTGGGAGCCGGTTAGGCGGGTCCGGTTTGCCATGAGGGGGGGAGGGTGCGTATGGTTATAGATCGTTTGATCCCATTGCCCGGCGCCGAAAAAGAAGAGCGTCGTGTGGCGCGTACTCTCCCTTGCCGTGGCTGGACCGCATTGAGGCGGTCGAAATTGCGATTCACGGAGTTATGGGCGCGTGCCGAGACTCCGAGAGGTTTCGCATTTCGCATGTCCAATTCCAGTTCTGACCACACCGTCATGCCCGAGAACGACGAGATTGTCGTCGCCGAGGCGCAGGCCGTCGTAGAGGCCGCAGAGATCGTCGACGCCGTCGAGGAGATCGTGGCCGTCGAGACTGTCGTCGCCGAAGAGATCGTGGCCGACGAGACCGTCGCCGACGAGATCGTCGCCGAGGACGAGGCTTCCGAGCCCGCCGAGGCCGACGAGCCCGGCATCACCTTCGGAGACCTCGGTCTGCCCGAGGGCATCGTCCGCAAGCTCGCCCAGAACGGTGTCACCGCGCCCTTCCCGATCCAGGCCGCGACCATCCCGGACGCCCTGGCCGGCAAGGACATCCTGGGCCGTGGCCGTACCGGCTCCGGCAAGACCCTCTCCTTCGGTCTGCCGACCCTGGCCTCGCTGGCCGGCGGCACCACCGAGAAGAAGAAGCCCCGCGCGATCATCCTCACGCCGACGCGTGAGCTCGCGATGCAGGTCGCGGACGCGCTTCAGCCGTACGGCGACGTGCTCGGCCTGAAGATGAAGGTCGTCTGCGGCGGTACGTCCATGAGCAACCAGATCTACGCCCTGGAGCGCGGTGTCGACGTCCTCGTCGCCACGCCGGGCCGTCTGCGTGACCTCCTCAACCGGGGTGCCGCGTCGCTGGCCAACGTTCAGATCGCCGTACTCGACGAGGCCGACCAGATGTCGGACCTGGGCTTCCTGCCCGAGGTCACCGAGCTGCTCGACCAGATCCCCGGCGGCGGCCAGCGCATGCTCTTCTCCGCCACCATGGAGAACGAGATCTCCACGCTGGTCAAGCGTTACCTGTCCAACCCCGTCACGCACGAGGTCGACAGCGCGCAGGGCAACGTCTCGACCATGACGCACCACGTCCTCGTCGTGAAGCCGAAGGACAAGGCGCCGGTCACGGCCGCGATCGCCGCCCGCAAGGGCCGCACGATCATCTTCGTCCGTACGCAGCTGGGCGCCGACCGTATCGCCGAGCAGCTCATCGACTCCGGTGTGAAGGCCGACGCGCTGCACGGCGGCATGACGCAGGGTGCTCGTACGCGTGTCCTCGAGGACTTCAAGAAGGGCTTCGTCAACACGCTCGTCGCCACCGACGTCGCCGCCCGCGGTATCCACGTCGACGGCATCGACCTGGTCCTGAACGTGGACCCGGCCGGTGACCACAAGGACTACCTGCACCGCTCGGGCCGTACCGCCCGTGCCGGCAAGTCCGGTGTCGTCGTCTCCCTGTCGCTGCCGCACCAGCGCCGCCAGATCTTCCGGCTGATGGAGGACGCGGGCGTCGACGCCTCGCGCCACATCATCCAGAGCGCCGGCGCGTTCGAGCCGGAGGTCGCCGAGATCACCGGCGCCCGTTCGCTCACCGAGGTCCAGGCCGACGCGTCCGACAACTCGGCCAAGCAGGCCGAGCGCGAGGTCGCCCAGCTCACCAAGGACCTGGAGCGCGCCACCCGCCGCGCCACCGAGCTGCGCTCGGAGGCCGACCGCCTGGTCGCCCGTGCCGCGCGCGAGCGTGGCGAGGACCCGGAGGCGGCAGTCGCCGAGGTGACGGAGGCTGCAGTGGCCGAGGTCGCCGCAGCGGTCGCCGTACCGGAGCAGGCTGCTCCCGTACGCGAAGAGCGCCGTGACGAGCGGGGCAACTACGGCCGTCGCGACGACCGTGGTGGCGACCGCCGCGACAACGACCGTGGGGGCTACCGCGGTGGCAACGACCGCGGTGGTGACCGTGGTGGTTTCCAGCGTCGTGACGACCGTCCGTCGGGTGGCGGCTTCCGTCGTGACAACGACCGTCCGTCGTCGGGTGGCGGCTTCCGTCGCGACAACGACCGCCCGTCCTCCGGTGGCTTCAACCGTGACCGTCGCGATGAGCGTCCGTCGGGTGGTGGCTTCCGCCGCGACAACGACCGCCCGTCCTCCGGTGGCGGCTTCCGCCGCGACAACGACCGCCCCTCGGGTGGTTTCCAGCGTCGTGACGACCGTCCGTCGTCCGGTGGTGGCTTCCGCCGCGACAACGACCGTCCGTCCTCGGGTGGTGCCAGTGGTGGATACGGCCGTCGCGACGACCGTCCCTCCGGCGGCTTCAACCGCGACGACCGTGGCGGCGACCGTCCCGCGGGTCACCGAGGCAGCGACCGTCCGTTCAACCGCGACCGTCGTGACGACCGTCCGGCCACGGGTGGCGGCTTCCGCTCCGGCGGCAGCGGCGACCGTCCCGCGGGCCGTACGACCGGCACGAACACCGGCACGTTCGGTCGTCGTGACGACAAGCCGCGCTGGAAGCGCAACGGCTGAGCGCAGCTGACTGATTGACCGGAAGAGCCTCGCCCGATGCACCGCATCGGGCGGGGCTCTTCCGCTGTGCGCCGCTGCTAATCTGCGAGCTGCTCGCACAGGGGTGCGGCATAAGGGTCTGGGGAGGCCTGGTGGGGGTTCTGATGCGTCGTCACAAGCTCAGATGTGGTGTCGTTGCTGTCGCTCTTGCGGTAGTGGTCGCAGGGGTGACAGGCCCGTTGGACAGTCCGGCTGCGGCGGATGCGCCCATGTCCACGACGCCATCCCCGACAGTGCTCAAGCCGGCCACGCGTACGGTGAGTATCGGCTATCCGGAGATTGCGGGGAAGACCGGTTTTCTGCACTGGGAGGTCAACGGCCAAGGCCATGTGTGGACCGACTACGCGACCGGCGTGACGACTGAGCGGGCTGTGCCTGTCGGCTACTCGTCCGTCATCAACACCTCGTCGGATGTGATCGCTTACCCGGGCGGCGATACGGGGGAGATCCAGCTGGTCGACGCGGTGAGCGGCGGCGAGCGGACCATGCGGCTACCGAAGGGGTTCACTCTCCGGGTGATGCGCGGGGACACTGCGCTGGCCACCGGCCTTTCGGCCGAAGGGAAGAGCGAGTGCCACCTTTTCCGGCTCGATGGGACGGCCCTCACCGACCGCAAGGTGACCGGGGTGCCCAGCGATGCGCCCTGTACCTCCGTCGACGCGGCGGCGGCCGGCACCGGCGACAGCACGAGCGTGGCCGTGAGATACCAGGTCGCGTCGGTCTGGCACTTCGGACTCATCGACCTCGACACTGCCGCGCTCACCGAACTGCCGCTCCCCCAGGGGGCGCAGAACCTCCAGGTCACCAAGGACTACATCTCCTGGTACGACGTCGTCGCGCGTGCCGTCAACATCCTCCCCCGAGCGGATCTGCAGGCCGCTCCGCGCACTCTGCCCAACACCACGGCCTATGGCACCCGGTCGTTCCTGGTCGGTGACCGGGTTCTCATGATGAACGTGGGAGGCGGAGTACTGGCCGCGATCGAGCCGAGCGGCGCGACGAGCGTCGCCCTGCACGCCGTACCGGCGGACCGTGCGATGGCAGGACCGGACGGCAGCCTGATCGCCGTGGGTACGGGGCCCTCCGGCGACTACGCCGTGCACCGCTTCACCGCGGGTGCGGATGGTGCTCCCGTACGGACCGAGCCCTACCCCATCCCCTGGTTGCCTTCGCACAGCGAACGGTTCTCGCTCACAGCAGGCAGGATCGACAGCTACGAAGCCGATCCGCACGGCACGCAGATCGCCTTCTACGACCGGAAGTTGGCTCTGTCCGGTCCGCCCACCGTCGAGACGGCCGGCTCCCTCGGCCTGGATGTCACCTACCAAGCCGCCTGCCGGACGTCGCAGGGCTGCCCCGAGATCCACTCCACCGTCGACGGACGAGTGGTCTATGCGACCCTCGAAAGCTCCGGTCCCCGGCTCCACGTCGTCGACACCGCGCACAAGGCGCCGGGCCTCCAGCGCGACCTCGGCACCACCTGGCTGACCATCGACTCGGTGTCCAGCCACTACGTCACCTACGCGACCGGGACCGCGACCGCATCCCGCACCGAAGTGCGGGACCTCGACACGCTCGACGTCGTGCGCACCGGCCCGGCGGGCGCCACCGCGCTCTGGGGCAACACGCTCTGGCAGGCGGGTACCGGGGGCGGACTGACGGCGACCAGTCTGGTCACGGGCGCCGTGACCCGCACCCTGGCCACAGGTTCCTCCTGCACCGTCTCCACACTCCAGGCTTCGGCCCGCCACCTCTATTGGGAATGCGGTACGAAGCCGGACTCGGCCGGGACCGTGGACCTGAGCACGGGCAAGGCCGCAGCCATCGGTGCGGGCTACACCCCCGGACGGATCGGCGACGGGTTCGTGGCCCGCCTGGACGGCGACCGCAAGGTGTCCATCACGGATCTGACCGGTGCTGCGGGACCCGTCGAGCGTCTGCTGGGCGGTACGGCCGCCTCGTCGGTTCCGGGGGTCGGCTGGGCGGCCGATCCGTACAGTGCACTGGTCGCGTACGAGGGCGAGGACCAGAGCCTGAGTGTCGTGCCGACCGGGGTCGCGGCCGCTCCGCTCGCGCAGATCGACGCGACGGTACCGACCACGCTGAACGTGGACAATTACCCCGGCTGGTCGCCGCGCTGGTGGATTTCGAAGCCCGCGGACTCCTGGACGCTGACACTGGCCAACAAGGCAACGGGGACTACGGTGTCCACGCTCACCGGAGGCGAGGCACGCGGGCTGATCACGGCCTCGTGGGACGGCATTCCCTCGGCCGGCCACCCCGTGCCCAACGGCACGTACACCTGGACGTTGACGGCGAGGCCGGCCGACGGTCAGGGCGCCTCCCTGGTGAAGTCGGGGTCGTTGGCGCTGCGGGGTGGCGCGGCGGTGCGGCGGGATGCCAATGGGGACGGTGTCGGTGATCTGCTGACCATGAATGGTTCGGGCGGGCTGACGTATCAACTGTTCAATGGTGCGGGGAAGTTGTCCGGTGGTCTCTCCGGTACCGGGTGGCCGACGTCGGCGTATGCGGTGCCCTTCGGGGACTTCAACGGCGACCGGTGCAATGACGTGCTGGTGCGATTCACCTCGGGGGAGTTGCGTTCGTACAAGCCCGGTTGCGGAAAGGCGGTGACGCCTTCGACGCCGTATGTGAAGGTCGGGGCTTCGGGCTGGCAGCAGTACGACGTGCTGACGTCGCCCGGGGACGCGAATGGTGACGGGCTTGCGGATCTGATCGCTCGGCAGACGTCGACCGGGGACATCTACTTCTACGCCGGTCGTTCCGACGGGAAGTTCGCGGCAAGGGTGCGGATCTTCACCAACTGGAAGGTGTACGGGCAGATCGCGGGCGTCGGTGACATCACCGGTGACGGCAAGGTGGACCTGATCGGCCACGACAAGGCCGGCGGCCTGTGGCGCTACAACGGCCTGGGCAACGGGAAGTTCGCCGCGCGGGTGAAGGTCTTCTCCAGTTGGGGCACCTCCTACAACGCCATCGTCGGCGTCGGTGACGTGACCGGTGACGGCAAGGCGGATCTCGTCGAGCGCGACACCGCGGGGAACCTCTTCCGCAACGACGGCAACGGCAAGGGATCCTTCGGCGGACGCACCCTGATCTCCAGCGCCTACAAGGGCTACAAGTCCCTGTTTTAGGCCACCAGTTGGCGCATGTCATGCCCCCAGCGAGGGAATCGCTGGGGGCATGACAACACCCGATCCCCGCGTGGGCCCCTCGGACGAGGCAAGACTCGCCGAACTCGGCTACACCCAGGTCCTCGCCCGCCGCATGTCCGCCTTCTCCAACTACGCGGTCTCCTTCACCATCATCTCGGTGCTCTCCGGCTGCCTGACGATGTACCTGTTCGGCATGAACACCGGCGGGCCCGCCCTCATCACCTGGGGCTGGGTCGGAGTCGGCCTCATGACGCTCTTCGTCGGGCTCGCCATGGCCGAGATCTGTTCCGCCTACCCGACCTCCGCCGGCCTCTACTTCTGGGCCCACCGCCTCGCCCCGCCGCGGAGCGCCGCCGCCTGGGCCTGGTTCACTGGGTGGTTCAACGTCCTCGGGCAGGTCGCCGTGACCGCGGGCATCGACTTCGGGGCGGCGTCCTTCCTCGGCGCGTATCTGAATCTCCAGTTCGACTTCAAGGTCACCCCGGGCCGCACGATCCTGCTCTTCGCCGCGATCCTGATCCTGCACGGGCTGCTCAACACCTTCGGGGTGCGCATCGTCGCGGTCCTCAACAGCGTCAGCGTCTGGTGGCACGTCGTCGGTGTCGTCGTGATCGTCGCCGCGCTCACCTTCACCCCCGACCACCACCAGTCGACGTCGTTCGTCTTCACGCACTTCGTGAACAACACCGGCTTCGGCAGCGGCTTCTACGTCGTCCTCATCGGGCTCCTCATGGCGCAGTACACCTTCACCGGCTACGACGCCTCCGCCCATATGACCGAGGAGACCCACGACGCCTCCACGGCCGGGCCGCGCGGCATCGTCCAGTCGATCTGGACGTCCTGGATCGCGGGCTTCGTCCTGCTCCTCGGCTTCACGTACGCCATCCAGTCCTACGACAAGGAGCTCGGATCCCCGACCGGCGCCCCGCCCGCCCAGATCCTCCTGGACGCGGTCGGCGCCACCGGCGGCAAGCTGCTCCTGCTGGTGGTGATCGGCGCCCAGCTGTTCTGCGGGATGGCCTCCGTCACCGCCAACTCCCGTATGATCTACGCCTTTTCGCGCGACGGCGCCCTGCCGTACTCGCACATCTGGCACACGGTGAGCCCCCGTACGCGTACCCCCGTCGCGGCCGTCTGGCTGGCGGCGCTGGGCGCGCTGGTGCTGGGGCTGCCGTATCTGATCAACGTCACCGCGTACGCCGCCGTGACCTCGATCGCCGTCATCGGCCTCTACATCGCCTACGTCATCCCGACCCTGCTCCGCCTCCTGCGCGGCGACGACTTCCAGCGCGGGCCCTGGCACCTGGGGCGCTGGTCCCGGCCGGTCGGGATCGTCGCGGTGGTCTGGGTCGCGGTGATCACGGTGCTGTTCATGCTGCCGCAGGTCTCGCCGGTGACCTGGAAGACCTTCAATTACGCCCCGGTGGCGGTCCTCGCGGTGCTCGGCTTCGCCGCGGCGTGGTGGTTCGCGTCGGCCCGCCGCTGGTTCCTGAATCCTGATCATGTACGGACAAAGGCGCGCGTCGCGTCCCATCAGGGAGCCCCGGAGCCCCTGGACCCCTGATACCTGATCGGCCCTGCGCTCCGGTCCGGCTATGCTCGGGGGAGCACAGTCGCGGACCGTTAGCTCAATTGGCAGAGCAGTGGACTTTTAATCCATTGGTTGTGGGTTCGAGTCCCACACGGTCTACGGGAAGTGGGCGGGTTACACCCACTCTGACCTGCTACGCAGCGCCTGGGTCGACTTCGGTCGGCTCGGGCGCTGACTCGTTTTCGGGCACGGAACCGGGGTTCAGAGTTCTGTGGCGGGCCAGTCCAGCAGCCGGGCTCCGATGACCGCGGTCTGCAGGGTGTAGCGGTGTACCGGGTCGGCGGGGTTGGCGCCGGTGAGCTGGCGGATGCGTTCCAGGCGGTAGGTGAAGGCGCGCACGCTCAGGTTCAGACGGCGGGCCGCCTCGGCGGCGATGCAGCCGGAGTCGAAGTAGGCGGTCATGGTGTCGAGGAGTGGCTGGGGGCCGCCTCTGGCCTGTCGCAGCGGGCCGAGGGCGCTGAGGACGAGGTCGGCCATGGCCTGGCGGTCGCGGGTGAGCACGGGGAAGACCAGCAGGTCGGCGGCGCGCAGGACCGGCCCTTCGAGGTTCACGCGCTCGGCCAGGTCGAGGGCGTTGAGTGCCTCTTCGTACGAGTGGGCGACACCGCCCGCGCCGGGCTGGGGGCGGCCGATGGCGATCCGGCTGCCGGTCAGCTCGTACGCCTGCTTGGCGAAGTGCAGGAGCACGTCGTCCTGGTCGGCCGGGGCGATGCAGACGAGCCTGCCGTCCTTGGTGGCGTACAGGATCCGGCGGTTGCCGAAGCGGCCGAAGAGTGCCCGCTCCACGCCCTGCGTCACGGCGTGCGCGTCGTCGTACGCCTCCGTGCCCTCGGCCACGGCGACGGCGTGCGTGTGGGAGAGCAGCAGACCGAAACGTTCGGCGCGCTCGGCGAGGTTGCCGGGGTCTCTGCGGCCGTAGAGAAGATCGTCGATGAACTCCCGTCGGGCAGCCTCCTCTTGGCGCACGGCGAGAAACTGTGCCCGCTCGTGGCCCTCGGCCAGGGCGTCGACCACCTGGTCGACCGCTGCGAGGAGTTGACCGAAGGAGGTGCGCGGCAGATCGGCGCAGGCGGTCCTGGTCATGGTCAGGTGCTGGCGGACCAGGGCACGCAGTCCGTAGCCGGCTTCGGCGGCCCGCTCGCCGAGTGCCCGGCGCGACTCCAGTTCGCCGCGGGTGAGCCGGCGTCCGGTCGCGCAGACGTCGGTGAGGATGCGGTCGTAACCGTCGAGGTACTCCTCGGGTATGTCCCCGTCTGCGGCCACTGGTTCTCCTGAAGGGTCGGACGGTCGTCGTCCGAGAGTATCCGGCATCAAGAACGCATAAAGACTGCCGGATTCCGGCAATGCGAACGGGTATCCGTCCTTGCCAGGATGTGCCAGGGGGACACGGGGGACGGTCCCGGTGCCAGGAGGCGGAAACGTTCCTGGCACCGGGACCCCACGACGAAGGGGGGTGAGCCGGTGAGTGAGTTCCTCGCTGCGGCCCTCGGATTTCCCGCGGCTCTCTTCAGCGCCGCGCTGGTCGTGGTCGTGGCCTTCTGGCTGCTGGTCCTGTGCGGAGTCGCCGAGCACGACAGCTTCGGCGGGCATGCGCACAGCGGCGCTCTGGGGGCGGGTGGGGTGCCCGTGACCGTTCCCGTCTCGCTGTTGGCCGGTACCGCGTGGTTCGTGAGCTTCACCGGTTCGGTTCTGGTGCGCCGCTCCGGGGCGGCCGGCGCCGGCCGCGCCGCTCTGGACCTGGGAGTGCTGGTCGCCGCGCTGCTGCTCGCCTGGTCCTTCACCCGGATTCTCGTACGTCGGCTGCGGGGCCTCTTCCCCGATCTGCCGCCGCCGTCCCGGCTCGACTTCATCGGACTGACCTGCACGATCCGTACGGGCTCGGTCTCCGCCGACTTCGGTCAGGCCGAAGTCGCCGCGACGGACGGTTCGACCGCACTGGTCCAGGTCCGGCAGCACGGGCGGGATGTGTTCCGTTCCGGGAGCACGGCTCTGCTCTACGCCTATGACGAGGACGGCGAGTTCTTCTGGGTCGGGCCCTTCGACTCGGCGCTCGACCCTCGGACGACCTCCGCCTGAGCCTCGGCGTCCTTCCCTCTCGACCCGTCGGCCATCGACGCACCTTCACCTCTAGGACTTCACCATGGATGCCATTTCCCTGGGCATCGGCGTATTCGTCGCCGTTGTCCTGCTCATCGCCATCACGTTGATCCTGGTCGTCAGCAAGCTGTTCCGAAAGGTGGAGCAGGGCCGGGCGCTGATCATCTCCAAGACGAAGAAGGTCGATGTCACCTTCACCGGTGCGGTCGTCCTGCCCATACTGCACAAGGCCGAGTACATGGATATCTCGGTCAAGACGATCGAGATCCGGCGCACCGGCCGCGAGGGCCTGATCTGCCAGGACAACATCCGCGCCGACATCCACATCAGCTTCTTCGTACGGGTCAACAAGACCGTCGAGGACGTCGTCAAGGTCGCCCAGGCGATCGGCACCCAGCGGGCCAGCGACCGGGTCGCCATTCAGGACTTCTTCGCCGCGAAGTTCTCCGAGGCGCTCAAGACCGTCGGCAAGCAGCTCGACTTCGTCGACCTCTACACCAAGCGCGAGGAGTTCCGGGACCAGATCATCCGCGTCATCGGCACGGATCTGAACGGCTACCACCTCGACGACGCGGCCATCGACTTCCTGGAACAGACCCCGATGACGCAGCTGGACGCCGCGAACATCCTGGACGCCCAGGGCATCCGGAAGATCACCGAGCTGACCGCTGTCGAGCACGTCAAGACCAACGAGTTCCAGCGGACGGAGCAGAAGGAGATCACCCGGCAGAACGTGGATGCCCGGGAGACCATCCTGGAGCTGGAGCGCCGGCAGGCCGAGGCGGAGATCAAGCAGCGCCGGGAGGTCGAGACGCTGCGGGCGCGCGAGGAGGCCGCGACGTCCAAGGTGCAGGAGGAGGAACGCCTCGGCGCCCAGAGCGCGTTCCTGCACACCGAGGAACTGCTCGGCGTCCAGCGCGAGAACCAGGGCCGCGAGATCGCCGTCGCGCAGAAGAACCGCGAGCGCGTCATCGCCGTCGAGAACGAGCGGATCGAGAAGGACCGCATGCTCGAAGTCATCGGGCGGGAGCGGGAGACCGCCCTGTCGTCGATCTCCAAGGACAAGGAGGTCGAGGCCGAGCGCCGCGAGGTCGCCGAGGTGATCAGGGAGCGCATCGCGGTGGACCGTACGGTCGCCGAGCAGGAGGAGTCCATCAAGAAGCTCCGCATGGTCGAGGAGGCCGAACGTACGCGGCAGGCCGTGATCATCGCGGCCGAGGCGGAGGCGCAGGAGAAGCTGGTCAAGGACATCAAGGCGGCCGAGGCCGCCGAGGCCGCGGCCACCCACCGCGCCGCCGAGCAACTCACGCTGGCGGACGCCCGGTTGAAGACCGCCGACCTCGACGCACGCGCGAAGCTGCGTCTTGCCGAAGGCATCCAGGCCGAGGCCGCCGCGCCCGGACTTGCCGAGGTGCAGGTACGCGACAAGGAGGCCGACGTCATCGAGAAGGCCGGCCGTGCCGAGGCCGAGGCCGCAGGGGCCCGGCTGAAGGCGGAGGCCGAGGGGGCCAGGCTGAAGGCGCTCGCGGTCGCCGAGGGGACGGCCGCCCAGGCCACCGCCGACGCGGCGATGATCGGGGAGAAGCTGAAGGCGGAAGCGGCGGGCCTGACCGAGAAGGCCGCAGCGATGGCCGCGCTCGACAACGCCTCGCGTGGGCACGAGGAGTACCGGCTGCGTCTCGCGGCGGAGAAGGAGATCCGGCTGGCGGGTCTCGACGTGCAGCGGCAGGTCGCCGAGGCGCAGGCCACGGTGCTCGCCACGGGCCTGGAGCACGCCGACATCAACATCGTCGGCGGGGACACCGTCTTCTTCGACCGGCTCGTCTCCTCCATCGCTCTGGGCAAGGGAGTCGACGGCTTCATGCAGCACTCCGAGACCGCCCAGGCGCTCGCGAAGCCCTGGCTGGACGGGAGCGCCAGCTTCCCGGAGGACCTGACCCGGATGCTCGGCTCGGTGTCGACCGGCGACGTACAGAACCTGACGGTGTCGGCGCTGCTCATGAAGCTGATGCAGTCCGGGGGCCCGGATCGGACCGGACCGCTGGGTGAACTGCTCGAAAAGGCAGATCAGTTGGGACTCGGTGACGTGCAGATCTCGGCGCTGACCGGCTCCGCAGGCGGTTCCGTCAACGGTTCGGCCAAGGTCTGATCCTCCGATGCGTGGCCCACCGCTCGTAATACGGCGGGCCACGCATCCCGTACGCATCCGCAGGGAGCCCCGCCATGACCAGCACGTCCACCTCGTCCGCCATGGACGCGGGCACCTACGAGGTGCTGCGGGACCGCCTGACGGCCCAGGCCGCCGAGCTCGGCCGCCGAGCCGAGGCGCTCAACACCCGCCGCACCGAGGAGTTCGGCTCCACCGAGCTGTCCCTCGCCGGCACCGAGCGCGTCCGCACCGAGCACAGCTGTGTGCCCCGGGACATCGTGGCGGTCGGCGACAAGCTGCTGTTCGGCCACAACGTCTTCCTCGGTCTCAAGCCCGAGACGTCGGTGGGCGATGTCTTCGCCCTGCACGACCGCGACCTGGAGCGTCTTCCCCAGGACGCCGTGCCCGGCCTGCTCGACGACCCTGCCTTCGTCCGCGAATTCGCCGAACTGCACCGCTACTATCGCCAGGCCCGCCTCCTCCAGCTCCGCCATGTCGACGGAAAGCTGCTCGCCGTCTTCCGGACCGGCGAGACCAGCGAAGACATCCGCGTGCTGCGCTGGGCCCTGGACACGGACGGCAACGCGACCTTCCTGGACGCCCGGGGCGAGCGCGACCACGTCTTCCCGCCCTCCCACGACGTCGAGTGGACCGCCGCCACCCGCGAGGACCACATCCTGGGCCGCCACCCGCATGTCTCCATCGGCGGCGAGTTGTTCGTCGAGACGGTCGGCGGCACCCTCACCGTCAAGATCGAGGACAACACCGAGACGGGCGAGGGGATCTACTCCGAGCCGGTCGACGAGCCGCTGCAGTCGCTCGCCGACGCGGAGATCGAGTACGCACGGGTGGGGTTGCTGATCCTGCTGCGCGTACGCCCGTACAAGGAAGAGACGCGACGCCACCTCGTCTTCAACCGCGCCACCAAGTCCGTCGTACGCCTCGACGGCCTCGGGCAGGCGTGCCTCCGCCTGCCCGAGGACCAGGGCGTCGTCTTCCCCGGTGGCTACCACCTCACCTCCGGTGCCGCGAAGACCTTCGACCTCTCCACCGAGGACCTGGAGTTCGAGCGCGTGCTGCGCTCGCCCAACGGTGAGGACGTGCTGTACGCGTTCCACGCCCGCGCCGAGGGCCGCAGCCTCCTGCTCCCGTACAACGTCATCCGCAAGGAGGTCGCCACCCCGCTCTCCTGCCACGGGTACGCGCTCTTCGACGACGGCACGCTCCTTGTGCTGCGCGCCGATTCCGACGAGCCGGCCCGCGTCCACCCGATCCAGCGCTGGCTCTCCCCCTATGTGTCCGACGTCTACGCCGCCGCCCGGCCCGCAGGCACCGGCGTCCTGTTCCGCATCGGCAACGCCGACCTGGTACGCGGCATCTCCGACTGCCTGTCCCTCGCGCGTACGGTCACCGAGACCCCTGAGCCGACGGCCGGGGTGTACGAGACGCTCCTCGCGGCCTGCGTCCGGGCCGCGGACCGCTACCACTGGCTGAGCGATCCCCAAGTGGGCGACCTGCTGGGCCCGTTGGGCGAGGTCCGCGCCACCGCGGAGCAGGTGCTGGCCGAGTTCGAGACCGTACAGACCCTGACCCGGCAGGCCCACGGGGCGCTGGGCGAGGCCGCCGCGCGGATCGCCTCGCTCGTACGCCGCATCCGCGGGGAGGCGCCCCGCAGCGCCCCCGGCTGGGTGGAGCGGCTCAGCGAACTGCGGCAGGCGCAGGGGCACTTGATCACGCTCAAGGAGATGCGGTACGCGGACACCGTACGCATCGACGAGCTGGCCGCGGAGGTCACGGCCGACATCGCCGCCTTCGCCCAGCGGGCCGTCGCCTTCCTCGCGCGCGAGGACGCGTTCGCCGCGTACCACCAGGAGATCGAGGGGCTGGCCGCGCAGGCGGAAGGGACCGCCACGGTCGCCGAGGCCGCCCCGGTCGCCGCGCGCCTCGACGAGCAGACCGAGGGGCTGCGTACCGTCATCGAGGTGGTGGCGGGTCTCGACGTCGGCGACGCCACCGTACGGACGTCCATCCTGGAGCGGATCGCGGACGTCCTGGGGTCCGTCAACCGGGCCCGTGCCACCCTCGACGCCCGCCGCCGCGACCTCCTCACCCAGGAGAGCCAGGCCGAATTCAGCGCCGAAATGGGCCTGTTGGGGCAGTCGGTCACCGGGGCACTCGCCGCCGCCGACACCCCGGCGGTCTGCGACGCACAGCTCGCCGGGCTTCTGCTGCGCCTGGAGGACCTGGAGTCCAGGTTCGCGGACTCGGACACCTGGCTCGCCGAGCTGGGCGCCAGGCGCACCGAGGTGTACGACGCGTTCTCGGCCCGCAAGCAGACCCTGCAGGACGCTCGCGCCCGCCGTGCCGAGCGGCTGGCCGACTCCGCCCTGCGGGTCCTGGAGACAGTCGTCCGCCGGCTCGCGACCCTCGCCGACACCGACGCGGTCAACACCTACTTCGCCTCCGACCCGATGGTCGCCAAGGTCCGCCGCACCGCCGGCGAACTGCGCGAACTCGGCGAGCAGGTAAGGGCCGAGGAGCTGGAGGGCCGGATCAAGGCCGCCCGCCAGGAGGCCGGGCGGATCCTGCGGGACCGCAGGGAGCTGTACACCGACGGGGGCCGGACCGTGCGGCTCGGCCGGCACGGGTTCGCGGTCAACGCCCAGCCGCTGGAGCTGAGCCTGGTTCCGTACGGCGAAGGACTGGCCTTCGCGCTCACCGGCACCGACTACCGCTGCGCCGTCACCGACCCCGGCTTCGCCGCCACCCGCCCCTACTGGGACCAGTCGCTGCCCTCCGAGAACGCCGACGTCTACCGCGCCGAGTACCTCGCCGTGCGGCTGCTCACCGAGCAGGGGCCGGCCGCCCTGGCAGGCGCCGACCTGCCCGTGCTCATACGCCGGTCCGCCGAGGCCGCGTACGACGAGGGCTATGAACGCGGCGTCCACGACCACGATGCCACCGCCGTCCTGACCGCCCTGCTGCGCCTGCACGAAGGCGCGGGCCTGCTGCGCCACCCGCCCGCGGCACGCGCCGAGGCCCAGCTCTTCTGGGCCCACCGGACCACCGCGGCGGACCGCGCCACATGGACCCGCCGCGCCGCCTCACTGGCCCGCGCCCGCGCCGCCTTCGGCCTCGCCCCGGCCATCGCCGACCTGCAGGCCGAGCTGGCCCGCGCCATGGAAGGCTCCGTGCAGGCCGCCGAGTACCTCTTCGAGGAGCTGGCGTGCGGGCCCGACGGGTTCGTCACCCGCGCCGTCACCCGCGACTTCCTGGACAAGTTCCGCCGAGCGGAGGGGACTTCGGCGTACGACGACGACCTTGCCGCGCTGGACTCCCCGGCCGACCGGCGCCAGCTCGCCGAGGCCTGGCTGTCCTCGTACGCCACGGCGGCGGGCGAGTCCCTCGACGCGGGGGACCTTGCGGAGGCAGTGGCCGTCGAGCTCTGCCCTGACCTCGTCCGGTACGACTCCGACGCGCCCCTTTCCGCGACGGTCGAGGGACTCCTCGGCACCCACCCCCGTATCGCACGGGGGCGCACCCTCACCTTCCGTATCGATGAACTCCTCACCAGGGTCGGGCGCTTCACCGACCGGTCCGCCGCCGGATTCCGCGACTACCAGCGGCAGCGCACGGCCCTGGTCGCCGCCGAGCGCGGCCGGCTGCGCCTGGACGACCACCTGCCCAAGGTCATGTCCTCGTTCGTCCGTAACCGCCTCCTCGACGAGGTGTACCTGCCCCTCATCGGTGACAATCTCGCCCGGCAGATCGGCACGACCGGCGAGAGCGGGCGGACCGACAACAACGGCCTGCTGCTGCTCATCTCGCCGCCCGGATACGGCAAGACGACCCTCATGGAGTACGTCGCCGACCGGCTGGGCCTGGTCCTGGTCAAGGTCAACGGCCCGGCGCTCGGACATGCGGTCACCTCGCTGGACCCGGCCGAGGCTCCCGACGCCACGGCCCGACAGGAGATCGAGAAGATCAACTTCGCTCTGGAGATGGGCAGCAACACCCTCCTCTATCTGGACGACATCCAGCACACCTCACCGGAGCTGCTGCAGAAGTTCATCTCGCTGTGCGACTCCACGCGCCGTATGGAAGGCGTCTGGGACGGCCGGGCCCGCACGTACGACTTGCGCGGCAAGCGCTTCGCCGTCTGCATGGCGGGCAACCCCTACACCGAGTCGGGGCAGCGCTTCCGGATTCCCGACATGCTGGCCAACCGCGCCGACGTCTGGAACCTCGGCGACGTGACGACGGGCAAGGACCATGTGTTCGCGCTGAGCTTCGTCGAGAACGCGCTCACTTCCAACCCGGTCCTCGCCCCGCTCGCCGGAGGCGACCGGTCCGACCTCGACCTGCTCGTACGGCTCGCGGAGGGCGACCCCACGGCGCGCGCCGACCGTCTCGTGCATCCGTACGGTGCCGCCGAACTCGGCCGGATCCAGGCGGTGTTGCGTCATCTGCTCAGCGCCCGCACGACCGTCCTCGCGGTCAATGCCGCCTACATGGCCTCTGCCGCCCAGGCGTCCGGCACACGCACCGAGCCGCCGTTCCTGCTCCAGGGTTCGTACCGGAACATGAACAAGATCGCCGCACGGATCGACCCCGTCATGAACGACGCCGAACTCGCCGCCGTCATCGACGACCACTACACCGGCGAAGCCCAGACCCTGACCACCGGCGCCGAGTCCAACCTCCTCAAACTGGCCGAGCTGCGCTCCACGCTGACGGCCGAACAGGCCGCCCGCTGGGCGGAGATCCGAGCCTCCTACGTACGCAGCGAGGCGCTCGGCGGTCCTGCGGGCGACCCCGTGACCCGGGCGGTGTCCGCGCTCGGCCTGCTCGCGGACCGCATTGCCGCCGTGGAGACCGCCATCGTGCGGGCGGGCGATCCCCGTCATCCTGCCGCCGGCCCTGCGCCTGCCCCGTGATCAGGCCAGGGCGAAGTAGCGGAGCCAGATGGAGACCGCCGAGATGGCGAGGGTGACGGCCGTGACGACGAGGCCGTATGTGGTGAACTGCCAGAAGGAGATGGGCTGTCGGTTGCGCTTTGCGATGCCGAGTACGACGACGTTGGCGCTGGCTCCGATGGCCGTCGCGTTGCCGCCCAGATCGGCGCCCAGGGCAGGTGCCCACCACATGACGTGATCGGCGTTGCCGCTCATGGAGTGGACGAGGTCGCTGGTGATGGGGGCCATGGTGGCGACGTAAGGGATGTTGACGACGACCCCCGAGAGCACACCGGACGTGCCGAGGAGCAGCATCGAGCCGCCCAGTTCCTTGTCGCCGACCGCGTCCGCGAGTACGTCGCCGGTCTCGACGGTGGAGACGGCGATGAGGAACGGCCGCCCACTCCGCCCGGCTGTTCGCCGACGCCGGTCTCACGCTGGTGGACCGGACGCCGCTGCCCCTGGACGGCCACGTCCTGCACGTCAGGAAGCCGGGGCAGCGGCCACCAGCTTTCTGATGGTCATCGGCTCGTCGAGCACCAGGTCGAGGACCTGCCTCACATGGTGGAAGTGCGCCGTCGCGAAGTGGGCGTCGAGGGCCTGCGGGCCTGTCCACTCCTCCACGATCGCCATCCGGGCCGGGTTGTTGGGATCGGTGTACGGGCGGTAGGCGAGGCAGCCGGGTTCCTCCAGGGAGGGCTCGATCATTCCTTCCAGGGCCGTGCGGAGCCGGCCCTCCTGGCCGGGTGCGGCGAGGAACTCGGCGACGACGGTGAGGGGCGTGGTGTCGTGGGACATGGGGGTCTCCTTCGCTCTGTGGGCGGTCACGTGCGGGCGGTCACGGGCGGGCCGGGCCGGTGCCCGCGCCCGTTGCGGTGATCGCGGTGCTGATCTCGGCCAGGTCGGCCGGGGTCAGCCGCAGCGATGCCGCGCCGATCCAGCCGTCGACCTGGGCAGCCGTACGGGCGCCGACGATGGCGCCGGTGATGCCCGGCCAGGCGAGGGCCCAGGCGATGGCGGTCTCCGCGACGGTGGCGCCGTGCCGGGCGGCGACGGGGCGCAGGGCGTCGGCCAGGGCGAGGTTGGCGGTGAGGCCGGTGGTGAAGTCGGCGTGCGCGCCGCGCCAGTCGTCGGCCGGCAGGTTGGCGGCACGGCCGGCCGAGAAGGCGCCCGTGAGCAGGCCGGACTGGAGCGGTGAGTAGCCGATCACTCCGCTGTTGTTGGCGTGCGCCCAGGCGATCTCGGATGCGGCGGAGCGGTTGATCGCGGAGAACGGTGGCTGGACGGCGTCGACATGGGCGATCTTCTCGGCGGCCGCCAGCTGCTCGGCGGAGTGGTTGGACAGGCCGATCGCGCGCACCTTCCCCTCGGCCTTCAGGTCGGCCATGACCTGCCAGTACTCATCCAGCGGGGTGGCGTCGGGGGAGACAGTGCCGAAGCCGCCGCCCGCGTACTCCAGGGATTCGCCGGTGTCGGGGTAGTGCACCTGGTAGAGGTCGATGCGCTCCACGCCGAGGCGGCGCAGCGAGTCGTCGAGTTCGCGGCGTACGCTGGCCGGCTTCATGATGCGGCGGGGTGCGGCCTGCGGATGCGCGGGGTCCGTCACCAGGCCCGCCTTGGTGAAGAGGTACGGGCGGTCGGACTCGGGCAGTTGGGCGACGGCTTTGCCGACCAGCTCTTCGGAGTGGCCGAGGCCGTACACGGCGGCCGTGTCGATCCAGTTGACGCCCGACTCGACCGCGTGCCGGATCGCCGCGATCGACTCCGCGTCGTCGGTGGCTCCCCAGCCGAAGCTCCAGCCGGAACCGGCGACGGCCCAGGAGCCGAAGCCGACGCGGGTGATGTCCATGCCGGTGGTGCCGAGGGGGAGGGTGGGCAGCGGGGTGGTGGCGCTCGTTGTGCTGACGGTGCTCGTTGTGTCGGTGGTGCTCATGGGTGAAGTGCTCCCTGGATGCGGGCTGTTGACCGGAGCGGGCTCGTTCCGGTGCACCACACTCTGGTCGCCGGGCGGCGGCCCACCCAGTGGCAGCCCGTGCCTGGGCACGGCATGACCAGGCACCGGCCGCCGCCGGACGGTGCGCGGCGGGGATACTCGCCGCATGGCACTGGACCGACGCGCAGAACTGGGTGAGTTCCTCCGATCCCGCCGGGCCCGGCTCCGGCCCGAGGAGCTGGGGCTTCCGGCGTACGGGGGGCAGCGCCGCGTACCCGGGCTGCGCCGCGAGGAGCTGGCGCTCCTGGCGGGGGTCAGCGTGGATCATTACGTACGCCTGGAACAGGGGCGCACCCTGCACTTCTCCGAAGCCGTACTGGACGCGGTCGCCCGCGCCCTGCGCCTGGACCCGGTGGAGCGCGACCACCTCTACCGGCTCGCCCGCCCGTGGCCCGGCACCGATGGTCCCGAGGACGCGCAGCAGGTCAGGCCAGGACTGCGCCGGCTGCTCGACTCCGCCGCGGACGTCCCCGCGTACGTCGTCGGCCGCAACACCGACGTGCTGGCCTGGAACCAGCTCGCCGCCGCCCTGATCACGGACTTCGGCGCGCTGGCGCCCCGGCAGCGGAACCTGGCCAGGCTGGTCTTCCTGGACGAGGGCATGCGCAGCCTGTACGCGGACTGGCCCGCCAAGGCGAGCGACGTGGCCGCCTATCTCCGCCTCGACGCGGGCCGCCACCCCGACGACCCGCGGACGGCGGAGCTGATCGGCGAACTCACCGCATCCAGCCCGGAGTTCAAGGCGCTGTGGGACGAGCACCGGATCAAGGACAAGACCCACGGCCGCTACGTCTACCGCCACCCGGTGGTCGGCGAACTCGATCTCGGCTTCGAGACGCTGCGGCTCCCCGACGACCCGGACCAGGCCCTGGTCGCGCACACGGTGGAGGAGGGATCGCCGTCCCAGACCGCGCTGCGGCTGCTGGCGGCCTGGGAGCGGAGCGAGGTGTGAGCGGGGCCGGTCAGGCGGGGACGCCGGCCGGGGCGGGCTCGGGGGCCGTGGCACGGCCGGGGGCGGGGACGGTGGTCTTGGCCGCGGTGCGGCGGCGTGCCGCGTAGGCGGACGCGATGAGGACGAGGGCGACGGTTCCGGAGAGCGCGGGCCAGTACACGTAGCGGTAGTTGGACTCGGGCGCCGTGGGCAGGTAGGCGAGTACGTAGACCAGGGAGCTGGCGCCCAGGAGGCGGAGCTCGCGGCTGTAGGGTCCTGGCCAGCGGCGGCGCAGCACGAGCACCAGGGCGACGGCCAGCCAGAACCAGCCCTGGAAGAGCATCGGCAGGTCGCGTACGAAGCCGGTCACGTAGTTGCGCAGGGCGGACCGCAGCGCCTTGTTGGGCGGCTCCTTCGCCGCCATCGGGTGCAGCTGGGCGCTGCGGTTGACGCTGCTGCCGTTCCGGAAGGCCTGGTTGTCCTGGAAGAGCAGCTTGGTGAAGACCCGGGTGCGGTATTCGGCGTAGCCCTGCCAGTGCCGGGGCATCTGCCGGCTCCACATCCGGACCAGTACGTCGGCGTTGCGGCTCAGCTCCATCACGTCGAACGGCCGGTGGTAGGGGTAGCACTGGAGGTACGCGTCCGAGGGGATGTTCCGCTTCTGGCAGCGGATGGCCGCGGTGACCATGCGGTCGCGGAAGTCGGCGCTCCCGCCCGCCTGTTCGGCCGCGTCGCCCACCTGGGCCGGGGTGAGCACATGGACGAGGTCGTCCACCGGGATCACCGCGTACACCCGCGTCTGCAGCGGGTGGGCGATCGCGTTCACGCCGAGGCTGCCGGCGACGGTGACGGCGGCGAGGACACCGGTGGCGGCCAGCCAGCGGCGGCGGCCCGGGGCCGGCCACAGGGCGAGGACCAGCAGGGCGAAGACGGGGACCACGGCGGGGAAGCCGTTCTTGCGGACCATCCCCGCGTACACGATGAACAGCACGCCGAGCGCGAAGAGGGCCCAGCGGGTCTTCGTCCGGCCCTCCGGGAGCTCGCGTGCGGTGAACGCGATCGCGCAGGCCGCGAGCAGGGCGTACGCCAGGTGCACGTCCTTCCACACCACCCCGGTGAAGTTCATGATGTGGGGCGCGAGGCCCACGGACAGCATCGCCAGGGACAGCGGGCGGCTCGCGGTCTTCTTCCAGACCAGCCGGGCGAGCAGCCACAGCGACCCCCAGAACACGGCGATCTGCAGGTCCGCCATGGCCGAGAGGTCCCCGGTGGTCCGCAGGAGACCCCGCCACACCAGGGTGAGGACGGCCGGATGCCAGTCGCTCACCGGCTGGTCGCCCAGCGCCTGCCACAGCTGGTAATTGCTGTCGGAGCTGAAGTACCCGGGGTGGAAGACGGTGGAGACGGCGTATCCGCAGACCGCGGCCGTGGCTGCCAGACACCACGGCCAGAGCGTGCCGTGCCGCCAGGCCGTGCGCAGGGGCGTCGTCAACTGGTGGATCTTTACGGGCATATGGGCGGAGGCCTCTCCGGGATCGCGCGTCACCTGCTCCGCGCACCGTTGCAGGATGGCGGAAACTTAGGCGTATGCAGATCCAATGGGCAAATCGCGGGAATGCTCACCAACTGCCCATCGGGGTGGTGAAATCGCTGCAAACGGGTGGTCGCGGCGGATACGGCTGCCGCGCCGCGCGTCCCGTCCCTTGGTAGGAGACCCCTCCCCGGGTGGCGTAAGGTGGGGTTCACCGACGCGGGGTGGAGCAGCTCGGTAGCTCGCTGGGCTCATAACCCAGAGGTCGCAGGTTCAAATCCTGTCCCCGCTACTTGTAGGACGAAGGCCCGGCACATCATGTGCCGGGCCTTCGTCGTTGAGGGGGCAGTTGATGTTCGGTGTGCGGGTGGGGCTCGCGGTGCTGCTGTTGCTGGAGGTCGTTCCGTCGGCCGTCGTCGCCGTGCCACGTGCCCGGGTCGGGCTCGAGCGGCTTGAGGAACTGACGCGGCTCGGCCTGCTGGAGGGGCGGCGGCTGTGGGTCGTCTCGCTGCTCGGTGCGGTGCACACGCTCGCCGCCGTCGCGATCGTCGCAGGGCTCTGGGCGCCGGGGTTCGGTGTTGCCGGAGCGGGTGCCGAGGTCGTCGTCTTCGGGTGGGTGCTCTCGCGGCAGCTGGCCGCGGGGGACCGGGGGCGGGCGCTGGGGGCGTATCTGCTGTTCCTCTCCATGGCTGTCGCCGTGCTGGCCGTCGATGCCGCGGCGTGGGCTTGACCTTCACGCAACGTCAAGATCTAGCGTTCCGGGCATGGAGAGAGAGTGGTCCGTCCAGGAGGTGGCCCGGCTGGCCGGGACCACCAGCCGCACCCTGAGGCACTACGGGGACGTGGGGCTGCTGGAGCCGCGGCGCATCGGCGCGAACGGCTACCGCTACTACGGGAGCGACGAGCTCGTACGGCTGCAGCGGATCCTGCTGCTGCGGGAGCTCGGGCTCTCGCTGCCCGCGATCCGCGACGTACTGGAAGGGCAGCGGGACACCGCCGCCGCGCTGCGCACCCACCTCGCCCTGCTGGAGCAGGAAGTGGCGCGGATCGGGAGGCAGTTGGCGTCGGTGCGGACCACTCTCCGGAAGATCGAGGACGGAGAAGGCCTGATGGGTGAGGAAGTTTTCGACGGGTTCGACCACACGCGGTACGAGGAGGAAGTCGTACGGCGGTGGGGCAGGGACGCGTACGACAGCGGCGACCGGTGGTGGACGTCGCTGAGCGAGGAGCAGAAGAAGGGCTTCCAGCGGGAGCACGACGACATCGCGCGCGACTACGGGCGCGCCCTGGCCGAGGGGCTCGGGCCCGGCAGCGGCGCGGTGCAGGACATCGCGCGGCGCCATGTGGCGTGGCTTTCGACCACCACCGCCGTGAGCAGGGGATATGTGCTGGGGCTCGGTGAGATGTACGTCGCCGATCCGCGCTTCGCCGTCCACTACGACCGGCACGGCGAGGGCGGGGCCGTGTTCGTACGGGATGCGCTGAAGGTGTACGCGGAAGCCAATCTCGCGGAGTGAGCGACTGCATGGCGTAATGTCGTGTGCGCTATGAGTGACACACGGGCGGTGGCGGCGCGGCGGGCAGCCGCTGTCGTGCTGCTGCTCGCGCTCTGTTCGCTGCTGATCGGCGTCTGCTGCCACGACGGCGGGACGCATGGGCCGGTGCGCGTGAGCGCGGTCGCGGCCGGCCATCACTGCACGGGCGAGGCGGGCGGGAGTGACGAGCATCTGGCGGCCCGGCCTGCGGGCGGTGCGCAGGTGTGGGGGAGTGAACTCCCGGTCTGCTGCGGGGTGTTGGAGTCGCCTGGGGTGCGGCGCGCCGCGGGGTGTGTACGGGAACAGCGGGCCGGGCCTCCGGGGGCGCGGCGGCTGCTGATCGCGCTCGGGGTGGGCCGGAGCTGAGGCGCTTTCTGCTGTGCGGAAAGCCGTCTCTGCCCTGTCGCACCCGGACCCGGAAGGTACGTACGAGAACGTGATCAGCGCTGTGGGGAACACCCCTGTCCTGTGGATCGACGAGTCCGCGGGGGGTGGTGGCGGATTCTGGGCCAAGCTCGAAGGGTTCAACTTCGGCGGGATCAAGGACCGGGCCGCTCTGTACATGGTCCAACAGGCACGGCTGCGCGGTGAGTTGAGGGACGGCGCGCTCGTCGTCGAGTCGACCTCGGGGACGCTCGGGCTCGGGCTCGCGCTGGCCGGGGTCGTGTACGGACATCCCGTGCACGTCGTCACCGACCCCGGACTCGAACCGATCGTCCAGCGGATGCTCGCCGCGCACGGCGTACGGATCGAGGTGGTCGATTCGCCTGCCGAGCACGGCGGTTGGCAGCAGGCGCGGCGCGAGCGTGTCGCCGGGCTGGTGGCGGCGACGGAGGGGGCCTGGTGCCCGGATCAGTACCACAACCCCGATAATCCGGCCGCGTACGGAGGGCTGGCCGCCGAGCTCGCCGGGCAGCTGGGGCCCATCGACGTGCTGGTGTGCGCGGTCGGTACGGGCGGGCACTCGGCCGGGATCGCGCGGGCGCTGCGTGCGGACCACGGGATGGCGGGCCTGGAACTGGTCGGCGTGGACAGCGTGGGGTCGACCATCTTCGGGCTGCCGGCCGCCGAGCGGCTGATGCGCGGGCTCGGGTCGTCCATCCACCCCGGCAATGTGGATCACGCGGCCTTCGACGAGGTGCACTGGGTGGGTCCCGCCGAGGCCGTACGGTGCGCGCGGCGGCTCGCGGCACGGCAGTTCGCCACCGGCGGGTGGAGCGTGGGGGCGGTCGCGCTGGTGGCCGGGTGGCTGGCGCGGACCCGGCCCCCGGGCACGCGGATCGTGGCGGTCTTCCCGGACGGACCCCAGCGGTACTTCGACACCGTCTTCAGCGATGAATTCTGCGCCCGGCACGGCCTGTTGGAGGGCGCGGTGCCGGAGGATCCGGAGGATTTCCCGTACGGAGGAGAGGTGTCCGGCTGGACCCGGCGCGCCCTGGTGCGTGTGCGGTGATCGGGGTGTGGCGCCAGGCGCTGACCTTCGACGCGGCGGTGCGGCTGCTGCTGGTCAACCAGCTCACCATCAACCTCGGCTTCTACATGCTCATGCCCTATCTTGCCGAGCATCTGGCGGGCGGGCTCGGTCTTGCCGCGTGGGCGGTCGGGCTGGTCATGGGCGTACGGAATCTGTCGCAGCAGGGGATGTTCCTGGTGGGCGGTGCGCTCGCCGACCGCTTCGGGTTCAAGCCGCTGATCGTGGCCGGGTGCGCGCTGCGGACCGTGGGCTTCGGGGCGCTGGCCTTCGTCGAGTCGCTGCCGATGCTCATCGCGGCCTCGCTGGCGACGGGCCTCGCGGGGGCGCTGTTCAATCCGGCGGTCCGGGCCTATCTCGCCGCGGAGGCGGGCGAGGAGCGGCGGGTCGAGGCCTTCGCGCTCTTCAACGCCTTCTATCAGGCGGGGATCCTGCTGGGGCCGCTGGTGGGGGTGGCCCTGCTGGGGGTGTCGTTCCGCCTGGTGTGCGTGGTGGCCGCGGTGCTCTTCGCGGGGCTGACCGTGCTGCAGCTGGGGCGGCTGCCGGAGCGGGGGGCCGCCGTGGGGGCGGAGACCGGGCGCGGGCACTTCCGTACGGTCCTCGGCAACCGGACCTTCTGGCTCTTCGCCGCCGCGATGACCGGGTCCTACGTCCTGCAGTTCCAGGTGTATCTCGCGCTGCCGCTCGCCGCCGGCGGCCGGTGGGAGACCAGCGCGCTGTTCGTCGTCTCCGGACTGGTCGCGCTCTGCGGCCAGTTGAGGATCACCGCCTGGTGCCGGGCGCACTGGACCCGCGAGCGCTGCCTGGTGGCCGGGCTCGCGCTGATGGGCGGTGCCTTTGTCCCGCCGGCGCTGGGCTTCACCGGTCCTGCGGGGCTGCTGCTGTGCGCGGCGGTGCTCTCGGCGGGGACCGCGGTGCTCTACCCGTACGAGATGGACACCATCGTCGCGCTCTCGGGGGGCCGCCGGGTCGCCACGCACTACGGGCTCTACAACACCGTCTGCGGGATCGGCATCACGCTCGGGAACCTCGCGACGGGCTGGCTGCTCGGTGCGTACGGACAGGCCGTGTGGTGGGTGTTCATGGCGGTGGGCGCGGGGTGTGCGGTGTCCGTGGGGTTGCTGGGGCGCGGGGGGCGTCTCGCCCCGGCCCCCAGGGTCCCCCGGATGGCGGAGGCCGAATAGCAGGACGGCGCGGCTGCCAGCAGCCTGGGTGGGGCGCGGTACCGTCCGCGGCCGGGTACGGACCGGGCAGGAGAGTCACGGTGGGGCAGCAGGCTGACGGCGTACACGCATCCCGCTTCGTGCGGGTGCTGCCCGCGCTGCTGATCGCCGCCGGGATCTGCTTCGACATGGCGACCCCGGCGAACTACACCGCATCCCCGCTCTTCTCCGCCGCGCCCCTCATGGCCGCGCCGTTCTTCTCCGCGGGCGCCACGCTCCGTATCGCCGTCGCCTCGGTCGTGGCGGTCACCGGGCTGCGGATCTACCACCGGGACACGCTGACGGTCGTCTCGCTCACCGAGCTGTTCACCGTCCTCACCGTGGTCGTGCTCGCCCTCTTCATCAACCGGGTCATCCTCCGCAGCAATGCCGAGCTGGCCTCCGCCCGCGTCATCGCCGAGACCGCCCAGCGCGCCGTGCTGCCGGTGCCCGCCGACCGGATCGGCGGGCTGCACATCGCGGCGCGGTACGAGGCCGCGCAGGCCGACGCCTTCATCGGGGGCGATCTCTTCGCCGTACAGGACACGCCGTACGGGGTGCGGCTCGTGGTCGGTGACGTACGCGGGAAGGGCCTCGACGCCGTCGAGGCGGTGGCCGTGGTGATCGGCGCCTTTCGCGAGGCGGCCGAGCAGGAGTCCACTCTGGCGGGGGTGGCCCAGCGTCTGGAGCGGGCGCTGGCGCGCGAGGGGACGCGGCGCGACGGGCTCGATGCCTTCGAGGGGTTCACCACCGCGGTGCTCGCGGAGGTCCCCCGGGGGCTCGGTGTCGTACGGCTGGTCAACCGCGGGCATCCCGAGCCGCTGCTGCTGCACGCCGACGGGGCGCTGGACGCGCTGGCGCCGTCCATGCCCGCGCTGCCGCTGGGGATGGCCGAGTTGGGCAGCTGGCCGGACCGCGCGGACACCTCGCCCTTTCCGGCCGGGTCGACGCTGCTCTTCTATACGGACGGGCTCTCGGAGGCGCGGGATGCGGCCGGGGTCTTCTACGACCCGGCCGAGCGGCTGCGCGGGCGGATCTTCCCCGGTCCCGACGCGCTGCTGGACGCGCTGACCGGTGACGTACGGCGGTACACCGGAGGCGGGTCGACGGACGACATGGCGCTGCTCGCGGTGGGGCGGCCGGGGGAGGGCCAGCCAGAGCGGCGGCGGACCGTGGACATCGTTCGACACGGTACGTAATCGAAGGACGCCCCTGCGCATAACATTTGATGCACTGTCAGAAAACAGAGGTTTCGGGTGGGGTCGTCAAGTCGACCTGTTTTGCTGGACTGTGTCCCGTTAAGTCCAGGCCAAAGGCGTTAACGATCAGTCGGAACGGCTTGGAATCAGACCCCCGCGTCTATTAACGTTCGATAACGCAGCGCGGTCGTCCCAGTCGTCGCAAGAGACGGCACCGTGCGCGTGCGCCGAATTCCGCAAGGGAACCGGGGAACCACCAATTGGGGTGAATCGGGCTGAACCTGGCCCGTAGGAGACCTTCCTGCTCCGAACCCGTCAGCTAACCCGGTAGGCGAGAAGGAAGGAAAGGAGTACGCCTCCGTGGCGTCCAACAACCCTGCCCCCCAGGCTCTTTATGTCCCGAATGACAATGACTCGTTCGGTTTCGGGGGTGACGGTGGCGGTGAGACCTGGGACGAGTGGAACCCCACCGAGGACTCCGTCCGTCCGGTACGCGGCAGACACCGTGTCGCCAAGCAGCGCGGCGGACTCGCCCGCAGCTCCACGGTGTTGGGTGTCGGCGTCATCGCCGCGGTCGGCGCGGGCGGCATAGCCACCGCCGAGGGCAAAGCCCCGGTCTCCATATCCCTGCCCGACCTCCCGGCCTCGGTCACCGACCACCTGCCGGAAGCCATCAAGGCGGACATCGCCCCGGACTCCTCCGACACGGAGACGAACGCGGCACCCCTCTCCACCTCGGGCCTCACCACGGCCGCCTCGGGCCAGGGCACCACGGACGCCGGCGAGACGCTGCGCGCCCGGATCCTGCAGCAGGCCGAGCAGCAGCAGGCCGGCGCGGACGCCGAGGCCAAGGCACTGGCCCAGAAGGCAGCCGCGGACAAGGCCGCCGCCGAGGCGAAGGCGAAGCAGGACGCGGCCGCCAAGAAGGAGGCCGCCGCCAAGAAGAAGGCCGCGGAAGAGGCGGCGAAGAAGGCGGAGGCCGAGCGTCTCGCCAAGCTGGCCGCCAGTTACTCGCTGCCGGTCTCCTCGTACACCCTCACCTCGCACTTCGGCGATGCGGGCTCGATGTGGTCCTCCGGCTACCACACGGGTCTCGACTTCGCGGCCCCCACGGGCACCCCGATCAAGGCCGTACACAGCGGCACGGTCAAGTCGGCGGGCTGGTCCGGCAGTTACGGCTACCGCACGGTGCTCACGCTCGACGACGGTACGGAGCTGTGGTTCTGCCACCAGTCCTCGCTGAACGTCAGCGCCGGGCAGAAGGTCACCACGGGCGACGTCATCGGACGGGTCGGTGCGACCGGCAACGTCACCGGCCCGCACCTGCACCTCGAGGTGCACCCGAGCGGCGGCGACGCGATCGACCCGATGGCCTGGCTCCAGGCACGCGGCATCAACCCCTGATCCCGCACCTCCCCAAGACACCGGCAGTCCTGGCGGCAACCCCCCCGACGCCAGGGCTGCCGGTTTTGGCGTACCCGGAATGCCCGGAATACCCGGAACAGGACCGGCTTGGAATAGGCACCACCGGACAGGGTGTTGATCAACCCATGACTTCTCTCCGTACGCTCGGCTCCTCAGACCTCGCCGTCTTCCCGCTCGCCCTCGGTGGAAACGTCTTCGGCTGGACCGCCGACGAGGCGCAGTCCTTCGCCGTGCTCGACGCCTACACGGCCGCGGGCGGCAACTTCATCGACACCGCGGACTCCTACTCCGCGTGGGTGCCGGGGAACAAGGGCGGCGAGTCCGAGACCGTCATCGGCAAGTGGCTCGCGGCCCGGGGCAACCGCTCCGAGGTGGTCGTCGCGACCAAGGTCGGCGGCCACCCGGTCGACAAGGGACTCTCGCCCGCCAACATCAAGAAGGTCGCGGAGGACTCGCTGCGCCGGCTGGGCACCGACCACATCGACCTCTACTACACGCACTTCGACGACGTCACGGTCCCGGTCGAGGAGATCATCACCGCGCTCGACGAGCTGGTGAAGGCGGGCAAGGTGCGGGCCATCGCCGCATCCAACATCTCTCCCGAGCGCCTCGACGCGTCGATCGCGTTCTCGGAGCGGGAGGGGCTCGCGCGGTACGTCGCGCTCCAGCCGCACTACAACCTGGTCTCCCGCGACACCTACGAGGGCGAGCTCCAGGACACCGCGGCACGCCACCAGCTGGCCTCCGTCCCGTATTTCGCGCTCGCCTCGGGCTTCCTCACCGGCAAGTACCGCCCGGGCACGGCAGTCGAGAGCGCCCGCGCCGAGGGCGCCGGCAAGCACCTGCAGAGCGAGCGGGGCCTGAAGGTGCTCGACGCGCTCGACAAGGTGGCCGCCGCGCACGACGCCGAGGTCGCGACCGTGGCGCTGGCCTGGCTCGCCGCGCAGCCGACCGTGGCCGCGCCGATCGCCTCCGCGCGCACGGTGGAGCAGCTGCCCGCGCTGACCGCGGTGGCCGAACTGAAGCTGACGGAGGACGAGGTGGCGGCGCTGACCGCGGCTTCCGCCTAGCCGGTAGGGGGCAGGGGCAGGGGCAGGGGCAGGGTCAGGGTCAGTACTGCCGGTACGGGTTGTAGCCGCCGTAGTGCAGGTACGGCGGTGGCACCCGCACCCTGCCGGTCGCCTGCGCCGCGTACAGCAGCGCAGGCCCGGCTATCTCCTTGCGCTGCCACAGGTGGTGCAGAAGCTCCTGCTCCCGGGCCATGAAGTCCGGGCCCACCGCACCCCGGTGGGCCCGGTGGCGCAGGAAGGCGAGCGTCGTCGCGAAGGCCTCGTACTCGCTGACCGCACGCGCGGCGAGCTTGCCGCCGTACGTACTCCCCGCGAAATCCCTGGCCATGGTGCGGGCCCGCATCGAGGAGAGGGCCAGCGGTTCGGCCGCGCCGAGCCAGCCGGCCGCCGCGTACGCCGGGAGCTCGGCGGATATCGTGCGCAGCTCGCGCTGGCGGGTCCAGATCACCAGCCACGTCAGCAGGCCGAACACGGGGACCATGAAGGCGCCGTAGACGATGTAGAAGCCGTACGCACCGAACTTCGTCGAGCCGTTCCACAGGGCGTGCATGCCCATGGCCAGGAGCAGTCCGCACACCGGGACCGCCCAGCGCTGCAGCCGCCGGTGGCGGGGGGCGAGCGAGGCGATGCCGAAGCCGATGCCGGTCATCACCGTGAAGAGCGGGTGCGCGAAGGGCGCCATCACGATCCGCATGAAGAACGTCGAAGCGGTGAGCGAGGCGATGCCCGAGAAGCCCATCGACTGGTCCTCGCCGAAGGCGCTGCCCAGATAGAGGATGTTCTCGGTGAAGGCGAAGCCGGTCGCGGTGAGGCCGGCGAAGACCACTCCGTCGACGATCCCGGTGAAGTGCTGTCTGCGGAAGAGGAAGATCAGCATGATCGCCGTCGCCTTGGCGCTCTCCTCGACGATCGGTGCGATCACCGTGGCGCCCAGGGTGTCCGCGTGCGCGGGATCGGCCGTGGCCGTGGCTATCCAGTGCGTCGCGAAGGAGTTCGCGATGATCGCGACCAGCGCGGCCGCGCAGGCGCCCCAGGCGAAGGCGAAGAGGAGATTGCGCCAGGGGCCTGGATCGACCCGGTCCAGCCAGCGGAAGGCCGCGACGAGCAGCGGCACGGGCAGCACGGCGAGGCCGAGGCCCACCAGGAAGCCCTCGGTGCCGGTCTGCTGCCGTACGAGCGCGAGGATCACCAGGCCGGAGAGCGCGAGCAGCGTGATCACGACGGTGGCGCGGAGCGCCTTGCTGCGCCAGAAGTCACGGCGCGGTGCGTACCGCCAGTGGGCGCGCTCCGGCACGGCGTCGAAGAGCGGCTGCTCCTCGTACACCGGGACCACCGGATGCGGTGGCTGGGGCGCGGTCGACTCGTACACCCCATTGACCCTAACGAGGGACACTGACAACTGCGATGCCGTGTCCGTATTTTGCCCGGGACTTGCCCTTACCTGCGGCGGAACAGCAGATCGTGCACGACATGGCCCTTGTCGAGCCCCTGCCCCTCGAAGCGGGTCAGCGGACGGAACTCCGGCCGCGGTGCGTACCCGCCGTCCTCCTGGGTGTTCTCGAAGTCCGGGTGCGCGGTGAGGACGTCGAGCATCTGCTCGGCGTACGGCTCCCAGTCGGTCGCACAGTGCAGTACGGCACCGGGGGCGAGCCGGTCCGCCGCCAGGTGGAGGAACTCGGGCTGGATCAGGCGCCGCTTGTGATGGCGGGCCTTGGGCCACGGATCGGGGAAGTAGACGCGCAGCCCGCTCAGGGCGCCCGGCTTGAGCATCTCGCGGAGCAGGATGATCGCGTCGCCGTTGGCCACCCGGATGTTGGACAGCCCGTCTCCTTCCGCGAGACGCAGGAGATTGCCCTGGCCCGGGGTGTGGACGTCGGTCGCCAGGATGCCGGTGGCCGGGTCGTCGGCGGCCATCTGCGCGGTGGCCTCGCCCATCCCGAATCCGATCTCCAGGACGACCGGCAGCCCGTCGAACATCGCGTCGAGATCGAGGACCCGCAGTCCGTCGATGTCCAGGCCCCACCGCGGCCACAACCGCTCCAGCGCCTCGGCCTGACCGGTGGTGACACGGCTGCGCCGGGGCTGGAAGCTGCGGATGCGCCGCTCATGGTGCGATCCCGCCGGGTCGGCGGCAGGACCACCGGGGAAACGGGGCTCGCCCTTGGGCCGGATGTACGGGGCGGGGTGCTCGGGATTCACGGGCTGCTCAGACACAATGCGCCAATTCTACCGGCGCGGAATCGAGCTCCTCCGGCGATGGAGGGGCAGGGGTCCGGGGGCAGCGCCCCCGGGAAGGAGATCAGCCTGCCAACGCCGCCAGCACCCGCCGCGCCACCTCCCGCCCAATGGGCAGCGACGCGGTCGCCGCAGGCGAAGGCGCGTTCAGCACATGCACGGTCCGCGGAGCCTCCCGCAGCAGAAAGTCGTCCACCAGCGTCCCGTCCCGCAGCACCGCCTGAGCCCGTACCCCCGCGGGAACCCTCCGCAGATCGGACGTCTCCACGGCCGGCAGCAGCCGCCCCACCGCCTCCGTGAACGCGTGCCGCGACAGCGAACGGTGCAGCTCACCCGCTCCGTACCGCCAGTGCCGCCGCGCGATGCGCCACGACCCCGGCCAGCTCAGCGTCCCGCCCAGGTCGCCCGGGCTCACGTCCCCCCAGCCGTACCCCTCGCGCGCCAGCGCCGGCACCGCGTTCGGCCCGACGTGGACCGAGCCGTCGATGCCCCGCGTCAGATGGACGCCCAGGAAGGGAAAAGCAGGGTCGGGCACCGGGTACACGAGCCCCCGCACCAGCTCGGGCCTGGCCAGTTCGTAGTACTCCCCGCGGAAGGGCACGATCCGCATCCGGGGGTCGTCGCCCGCCAGCCGTGCCACCCGGTCGCAGTGCAGTCCCGCGCAGTTGACCAGGGCCTTCGCCCGCAGCACCGTGCCGTCCGCCGTACGGACCGCGACCCCCACCGCGTCCCGCCGGGAGATCTGCACGACCTCCGCGCCGTAGCGGATCTCCGCCCCGGAGATCTCGGCCAGCTTCGCCGCCACCGTCCCGTAGTCGACGATGCCCGTCGTGGAGACGTGGATCGCGGCCAGCCCCCGCACCTCGGGTTCGTACTCCATGATCTGCGCGGGACCCAGCTCCCGCACCGGAATTCCGTTCTCCCGCCCCCGCTGCACCAGGGCGTGCAGCCGCGGCAGCTCGTCCCGCCCCGTCGCCACGATCAGCTTTCCGCAGACCTCGTGCGGGATGCCGTGCTCCGCGCAGAACTTGACCATCTCGGCCGCACCGCTCACCGCGAACCGCGCCTTCAGCGACCCCGGCCGGTAGTACACCCCGCTGTGGATCACCCCGCTGTTGCGCCCGGTCTGATGCCGCGCCGGGCCCGCCTCCTTCTCCAGGACCGTCACCCGCGTCCCGGGCGCGCTCTGCGCCAGCGCATGGGCCGTCGACAGACCGACGATCCCGCCGCCGACGACCAGCACCTCGCAGTCGAACCTCACACCGCACCGCCTCCCACCCGAATAGTGCACTGGCCCACTGACAATGCCCGTAAACCAGCAACGGGAGCGGCGCAGGTCACGCCGGTGCGACCAGCAGCGGGCGGGCCCGCTCCCGGAGCTCCACGACCCTCGGCTCGTCGCCGTACGGCTCCAGGCGGTGCAGGAGATCCCGTACGTACTCCGTGGTGCGCGCCGACGAGATCCGCCCGGCGACCTCCACCGCCCGCGTCCCCGCCGCACACGCCGCGTCCAGATTCCCCGACTCCAGTTCGGCCACGGCGCTGACCACCAGGCGCAGCCCGTGCGAGCGCACGAACTCCTCGGTCGGCTTCGACAGCGCCTGCTCGGTGAAGCGGCGCACCTGGCGCGGCGCCTTCAGGTCGGCGTAGCACTCGGCCGCGTCCGCGGCGAAGCGGTCGTACGAGTAGAAGCCCAGCCAGGACGGGTCCGCGTCGCCCTCGCGCGAGCGCTCCAGCCAGCCCTCGGCCGACTTCAGCGCCGCCCCCGCGGCCGGCGAGTCACCGGCGCGCGCATGCGCCCGTGCTTCCACGAGCCGGAAGAAGGACATGGTCCGTGCCGTCGCGAGCCCGCGGTTGCGCTCCACGGCGGCCTGCGCCAGATCGACGCCCTCGTCGCCGAAGCCGCGGTAGACGGCCTGCAGCGACATCGAGGCGAGCACATAGCCGCCCAGAGGCACGTCCGCGGCAGCCCGCGCGAGGCGCAGCGCCTGGATGTAGTACCGCTGCGCGGCCTCCTGTTGTCCCGTGTCGAAGGCCATCCACCCGGCGAGGCGCGTCAGTTCGGCGGTCGCGCCGAAGAGCCCCCGCCCGACCTCGTCGCTGTACGAACCGAGCAGCAGCGGCGCCGCGTCGACGCGTAAGCACTCCGGGACCATGGACGAACGCCAGTCCCCGCCCCCGTACTTGGAGTCCCAGCGCCGCGCGTCCTCCGCCGCCTCCCGCAGTTTGGCCACATCGCTGTGGCCGACCCGCAGCACCGGCGAGTCGGCCGCGTCCCCCGTCTCGTCGGCGTCCCGCGCCACATCGCGCGCGACCGAGGAGTCGGCGGGTGTTATCAGCCACCGCGAGGCGGGCGTCGCGTACGCGCTGACCGCGAAGGAACCGGCGAGCGACTGCCAGATGCCGCCGCTGCCGGCGCGCCGCCCGGCCAGATCCAGCCGGTACAGCTCGGTCGCGGAGCGCACCGCGGCGCCGACGTCGCGCGGGAAGGCGAGCCCGACCTCGGGGGCCGGATCGGCGTCGGCCAGGCCGATTTCGTGCAGCGGCACGGGCCTGCCGAGCTTGGCCCCGATCGCCGCCGCGATCAGATGGGGCGCGGCGCCCTGGGGCACCATGCCCTTGGAGACCCAGCGGGCCACCGACGTCTTGTCGTAACGAAGCGTCAGGCCGCGCTGCGCACCGAGGTCGTTGACCCGCCGTGCCAGACCGGCGTTGCTGATTCCCGCGAGGGCGAGAACGGTGCCGAGTTTTTCGTTCGGCCCGCGTAGCTCCCTGGACATGCGCCACCCCTCGACACACAGACGGCCGCCGCGCAGGCATAGGCACGCGGCATTCGTAAACACAGCGTAGTTCGCCGCATCCCTACCGTTAAGGGGCGGTGTTCCGTATGGCGAGATTGTTGTCCGTGCGGCCGGGCTTCACACCTCCTCCGTGCTCCCGGTGTGTGGCCGTGCGCCTGCCCGTGCGCTCTGGTCCCGCCCGTAGGGGAGCGCTTACCTGTGGAGTGCGTGGGTCGGCCCACTGCACTGGATCCAGTGGGCTGGGGGACGCCGCCGCCTACATCCCCGCGGGCGGCGGGCCGGTCCGGGAGGCGAACAGCGCCTCCCGGACTGTGGGCGCCGGTGTCCGTCGACGTACGGACAGATTGGCCGGATCTCGACCCTCGTCAGGTGCCCCTCCGGAAGCCAACTGGCATGTACCGGGGGCGCATTCGCTTTTTGGCGCGCGCTCCCCGTAGCCACTCCTGTACGCCGTTGTCGTGGCAGCATGGTGCCCGACTGGTTGTCCACAGCCTGTGGAGGCGGCGCGATGCGGTGGTTGGTGGGGTGGAGCAGCATCACCGCGCACTTCGGTGCGGCGGGCCCTGGCGCCGTGACGGCCGGCGCCGTCGGCGAGGCCCACGAGGGCCGCACCGTCCATCCCGTCGGATCCCAACTCCTCTGGGGAGACCCCGATCCGCTCTGGGCGGTCGGCGACTGGCGCCCCGACGAGGTCCGGGTGATCTCCGTCGACCCTTTCACGCGCCTTGCCGTACTGGGCTGTTGCGCGGCCACCGACGAGCAACTGCGTGTCGGCCTCTTCGCCGCACGCGGCGGCGCGCTGCGCCACCTCACCGCCTGGCCCGGCAGCTACACCGTGGTCGTACAGACCGGCCGCCGCGTCACCGTCGTCGGCGACCTGGCCGGCGCGCGCCCCGTCTTCTACACCCCCTGGGCGAACGGCACGGCGTACGCGACAGCCGCCCTCCCCCTCGCCGACCTCATCGAAGCCCAGCTGGACATCGGCCACTTGGCCGCGCTCCTGGCCTGCCCCGACGTCCCCGAAGCGCTCCGCGACTCCACCCCGTACGCGGGCGTGAAGCGCATACCGCCGGGCCACGCCCTGATCCTGCGCGAGGGCTCCCGCGAGATCACCGGCTACGAACCGGTCGCGTCCCTCGCCGTGGCAGCCCCCCAAGTCGACCCCGTCACCGCGGTCGACGGCGTACGCGACGCACTTGTGGAAGCCGTACGGGCCAGACTCACCGCCCCGCGCCACGCCCCCGAAACCCCCCTCCCCGACCCCGGACCCGTCCCCGGCATGGGCCCCGCCGAACGGCGCGCCGCCCGCGGGGGCGGCCCGGCACCCGGCATCGGCGCGGACCTCTCCGGCGGCAGCGCGTCCGCGACGCTCGCGCTCCTCGCGGCAGGCCTCCCCGGTGTACCGGGAACGATCCTCGGCCACGGCACGGGCGCGGGCGAACGGCTCCTCGCCGTCACCTTCAACGACCTCCTCGCCCAGGGCCGCGAACCCGAACTGGAACGAGCGGGCGCGATCGCGGCCAACCCCCGCCTGCACCACGTGGTGGTCGCGGCAGGCGAAGAGGCCCTCCCCTACGCCGACTTGGAGACAGGCCCCCTCACCGACGAGCCGGGCCCCTCCCTCATCACCGCCGAACGCCACCGCCGCCGCCTCTCCTCAGGCAGCGCAGACCACTTCGTCGGCGACGGCGCCCGCCAGGTCCTGGACGCCCACCCGGCGCGCCTGGCCGACCTCCTGATGGACCGTCAACGCCGATTCCTGCTCCGCCCCGTCACCGCCCTGGCCCGCGCCAACAGCTCCCCGCTCCTCCCCTTCACGCTCTACCGCGCGGCCCGCCGCCTCTCCCGTACGCCCTACCGCACCGGCATCGAGGCGGCGTCCGGAGCGCTCGCCACCAGCCACTTCCCGCCCGAGGGCACCACCCTCGACGCCACCCTGGCCGCCCTCACCTGGGCCCGCCCGGGACCGGCGGCACGCTGGCTGACGGGCGAGGCGCTGGCCGAGGTGTCCCTGCGCCTCCAGGCGTCGGCGACCCGCCCCACCTCGATCCAGCGACCGGGCGAGGCCCGCGCCCGCGCCTCGCTCGCCCGCTACGCCTCCGACCACCGCGTCTTCGAGCAGGCGGCGGAGGTCCGCAGCCAGCGCCTGCACGCCCCCTTCCTGGACAACCAGGTCGTACGGGCCTCCCGCGCCCTCCCCGAATCCCTCCGCGTACGCCCCGGAGCCCGCAGCGAGATCCTCCGCACGGTCCTGTCGGGCGCAGGAGTACGCGACCTCCCGCAGGGCTGGGGAGCCACCTCCCAGGCGACATCGGCGGCAGCGTTCCGTACGGGCCTGCGCTCCTCGGTGTCCACCCTGATCGAACTCTTCGACGCCCCGCTCCTGGCCGACGCGGGCCTCATCGAAGCAAGAGTGGTCCGCAAAGCGCTGCGCGCGGCGGCGGAGGGCGAACCGCTCCCGCTGGACGGCCTGGCAGACCTGATCTCCACAGAACTCTGGCTCCGCCGCCTGCTGTCCCGCAGAGGCACGTGCTGGACAGGGACGGCGGCACCGCGTCAGCGGGCGGTGGCGGGCGGGGTGGGAGCGCTCAGCGCAGCGCATTCGAGCCGCTACGGCGATTGAGGAGCGGAGGTCCGGGGGCAGAACCCCCGAAACACCGGCCCGCGCCCCGTAAACCGATCGAACCGGCGACAATGGCCCCGTGCGGTACCTCATCCTCGGCGCCACAGAGGCGCAAGACGACCACGGCACCGCCCTCCCCATCGGCGGCCCCCGCCTCCGCGCTGCCCTGGCGGCCCTCGCGCTGCGCGCAGGCCGCGCCACCCCCACCCAGGACCTCATCGACGACATCTGGGGCGCCGACCCGCCCCACGACGCCCCCGCCGCCCTCCAGGCGCTGATCGCCCGCCTCCGCCGCACCCTCGGCAAGGACGCGATCACCTCGGCCCCCGGCGGCTACCGCCTCGAAGCGGACCGCACCCAGATCGACCTGTACGACTTCGAGCAGCGCACCCGCGCAGCCGCAGCCCAGCTCGAATCAGCGGCGCCCGCCGAAGCAGCGGACACCCTCCGCGCCGCCCTCGCCCTCTGGCGCGGCCCCGCCCTGGCCGACCTCCACGGCACCGACCACGCCGTACGCCCCGAGGCCCAGCGCCGGGCCGCCCACCGCCTCCGTATCGAGGCGGACCTGCGCGCGGGCGCCGACCCCGCCGCGCTCCTCCCCGAGCTGACGGAACTGACCACCGCACACCCCTACGACGAACCCCTCCACGCCCAGCTCATCCGCGCCCTGCGCGCAGCGGGCCGACCGGCCGAGGCACTCCACACGTACGAGGAGACCCGCCGCATCCTCGCCGAAGGCCTCGGTACCGACCCGGGCCCCGAACTCCAGGCGCTGCACGCCGAGTTGCTCACAGGCGAACCGGCCACACCACTCCCCGCCCCCAGCGCCCCGAACGCGCCCCGGCCCGGCCTCCGCCCCCGCCTCACCTCCTTCGTAGGCCGCGAGCCCGACATCGCGGCCCTCCGCGAAGACCTCACCGCCTCCCGCCTCGTCACCCTCATCGGCCCCGGCGGCTCCGGCAAGACCCGCCTCGCCGAAGAGGCCGCGGCCCCCGACCCCACCGCCCACCTCGTCGAACTCGCCCCCCTCGACCACCCCGAAGCCGTACCCGGTGCGGTCCTCAGCGCCCTCGGCCTCCGCGAGACGACGCTCTTCACCCGCGACCGCGAGACGATGTCCGCCACCTCCACCGCCGACGACCCGATGACCCACCTCGTCGACTACTGCGGAAGCCGCCCCCTCCTCCTCATCCTCGACAACTGCGAGCACGTCATCGAGGCGGCCGCAGCCCTCGCCGAGACCCTCCTCACCCGCTGCCCCGACCTCCGCATCCTGGCGACCAGCCGCGAACCCCTGGGCGTCCCCGGCGAATCGATCCGCCCCGTCGACCCGCTCCCGCCCGACCCGGCCCACCGCCTCTTCACGGAGCGCGCCCGAGCCGTCCGCCCCGACTTCGACCCGCATACGGACGACGACCCGCAGACCCCCGCCGCCATCGCGGAGATCTGCCGCCGCCTCGACGGCCTCCCGCTCGCCATCGAACTCGCCGCGGCCCGCCTGCGCCTCCTCACCCCCCGCCAGATCGCCGACCGCCTCGACGACCGATTCCGCCTCCTCACCTCGGGCGCCCGCACGGTCCTGCCCCGCCAGCAGACCCTCCGCGCGGTCGTCGACTGGTCCTGGGACCTCCTCTCCCCCCGCGAGCACACCGCCCTGCGCGCCCTCTCCGTGTTCGCCGGCGGCTGGGACCTGGCCGCCGCCGAGTCCGTGGGCGTACCCCCCGACGACATGGCGGCCCTCGTCGACAAGTCCCTCCTGGTCACCGCCCCCACCCCCACCGGCATGCGCTACCGGATGCTGGAGACCATCCACGAGTACGCGACCGAGCGCGCGGCCCAGACCCCCGAAGCCCTCGCAGCGACCCGCCGCGCCCACACCGCCCACTACCTCGCCCTCGCCGAGGAGTCCGCCCCCCTCATCCGCTCCGGAGCCCAACTCCCCTGGATCCGGCGCATCGAGACGGAGCTGGACAACCTCCGCGCGGCCCTGCGCCACACCATCGCCGCCCCCGACGAGCCCTCCGCACTGCGCCTCACGGAGTCGCTCGGCTGGTTCTGGTGGCTGCGCAACTACCGCCGCGAGGGCGCCGAATGGACCGAGCGCATCATTCCGATGGGAGACGACCCCACCGACACCGACGACCCCCGGTACTGGCCGCGCATGCGCCTGCGCCTCCTCCTGGTCTGCCTCGCCTCCGAAGCCGCCCCGCACGAGAGGAGGCTCGGACCCGACGAGGAGCGCACCCTCGCCCGGATCCAGGACGCCTACTCCCACGGCGGCCCTGAAGCGGCGAGCTTCCCCGGACTGCTCTGGCCGTTCACCATGTTCGGCAACGAAGCCCCGCAGTTCGCGCGCGAGAACCTCGACTCCGTGGTCGCCAACTGCCGTCGGTACGGCGGCGAATGGGAGATCGGCATCGCCCTGATGTTCCGTACGCACGTCTCCATCGACCTGCCCGGCGGCATGGAAGGCGTAGACGACGACCTCGCCGAACTCCGCGCACTCGGCGCCCGCGTGGGCGACCGCTGGATGCGCGCCCAGGTCTCCTCCGCCACCGGCGAGGCCTGCATGGCGCGAGGCGACATCGAGGGCGCCAGGGCGGCGTACGAGGAAGCGCTCCACCTCGCCCGCGAGGTCGGCGCCCACGCCGAGGCCCCGTTCCTGATCGGCCGCCTCGCCGAACTCGCCTACCGCGACGGCGATATGGACAAGGCGGAGAAGACGCTCGACGAGTCGTCCGAGGAGGCCGAACAGTTCGGTGTCTGGGACGCCCGCGCCTTCGTCAGCGTGCTGCGCGCCACCATCGCCCTCGACCGCGACGACGTGGTCCGCGCCCACACCGAGCACGACCAGGCCGTCGCCGCCCTCACGCGTGGCACCCCGCCGCCCCAGTTCACCGTGATCCTCACCAACGTCCGCGCCCGCCTGACCGCGTACGAGGAGGGCCCCGAGGCAGGGGCCCGCGCCATGACGTCGGCGTTCCGCTCCGCATGGGAACTGCAGTGCGCGGACCAGGTGGTGGCATCCACGGCCGAGGGCGCCGCAGCGGTGATCGCCGAAGCCGGAGCCCTCGCCCTCGCCGCCCGCATGCTCTCCGCCGCCACCGTCTGGCGGGCCGACTGCCCCCGCTCCGTCCCCGAACTGACCCTCGCGCGCACCGTCGAGGAGCAGGCCCTGCGGACCCTCGGCACCGAGGGTTACGAGGCCGAGCGCGCGGCCGGCGCCGCGCTGACCCCCGAAGAGGTCAGCGTCCAGCTCGAAGCGGAGTTCAGCGGCAGCTGATCCGCGACTCGGCCCAGTCGGCGAGCGCCACCGAACCGAAGGGCGTGTGCGGTTCGACGACCAGCCTGATCGTCCTGACCCCGGTGATCGGGACATGCACGGGCACCGCCGCGTCGTTGCCGTGCACGACCGGCGACTGCCACAGCCGCACCCCGTCCCCGTAGACCGAGAACCGGACCGCGCCGAGTCCCATCGTCAGGTCGTCGACCCCGGCCATCGCGTCGTACGTCGTGCACTGGCGGTTGAGATCGATGGTCACCGACGAGCGGGCGTGCACGGTCACCCCGTACGCATAGCGATGATCGGCGACGGACATCCCCCACCGCTGCCACAGCCAACTGCTCTCGCCCAGCAGCACTTCCGGCCCGGTGTGGTCACCGAAGAGTGAGTAGTCGAGCTGGTTGACCTGGTACTGGGCGGGGGCGGGGGGAGGCGTCGGCTTCGGGGTGGGCTTGGGCGTCGGCTTCGGCGGCGGAGGCGTGGGCCTGGGCGTGGGCTTCGGGGTCGGCTTGGGCGTCGGGGGAGGCGTCGGCGAAGGCGTGGGAGACGGCGGTGTGGGAGTCGGCGTCGGCTTCGGGGGAGTGGGCTTGGGCGTCGGCGTCGGGGTGACGACGGGCTGTGCGACGGGCGGCGGTGCGGCCTTCGGCTCGGGCGGTGCGTCACCCCCGGACAGCGCGTACGCGAGCCCGGCAGCGGCAGCCACCACGACGCCCGCGCCGATCGCGACCTTCGCCGGAGCCCCGAGACCTTCCGCGGCGGCCCCACCACCTGCGGCGCCACCGGCGGACGAGCCGCCCGTGGCGGCGGCAGCGGCGCCCGCGCCGGCTGCCCCGGCCACACCCGCGGCCCCGATCCCGGCGGCCTTCAGCGCGAACCCGCCGGCGAACCAGCCGATGACAGCGACCGGAAGCAGCGCGGGAATCCCTGCGTTGACGTCCTTCAACTCACCTGCGGCCACCCGGCACTTGGCGCACTCCTCCAAGTGCTTGCGGAGCCCGCGCTCGGCCCGCATCCGCAGCCCGCCGCGCGCATACGCGCCCAGCCGGTCCGCGTACCGCGCACAGTCCCCGCCACTGGTGAGCGCCTGACTCACATGCGCCTGCAGATAGGCCTGCTTGAGCCCTTCACGGGCCCGACTGGCCAGCACGGCGGTCGCATTGGCGGTCAGCCCGAACAGCGGGGCGACATCGCTCGGCGACTCCTCCTCGACGGTGGTGTGCCAGAGCACCGCCTGCCACCGCTCGGGCAGCGACCTGAAGGCCGTCATGGCGAGCGATTCCTCGGCGATCTGCATCGCCCGCACCTCGGCGCCCAGATCCAGAGTGTCCTGGTCGGAGACCTCGCTCCCGGATGTCCTGGCCGCCTGGTCGGCGAAGACGGCGAAATCCTCGACCAGTTGCTCGCGCTTGGCGGTCTTGGTCCAGGCCGCAGCGACGCGCCGCACGGTGGTCAGCAGATAGGCCCGTACGGCCTGCTGAGGACCGGCCCCGCCCCGTACGGCCTGCAGGGTCCGGGCGAAGACCTCGGCGGTCAGGTCGTCGGCGGTGTGCGCATCCCGGCAGCAGGTACGCGCATAACGCCGCACCGCCTCCGAGTGCCGGCGGAACAGTTCCTCATAGGCGCTGTCCGCATTCTCCCGGCCGAGCCGCATCTCCTCGATCAAGTCGGCGTCGGAGGGGCCCAGTTCGGCGGCGCGCGGAGGCGGCAGCACACTGCTCGTGCTGCCGCCCGCGCTGCCGCCTTCACGCTGTTCCGGAACACGGCGGGCGGGCAGCCCACCGGCCTCCGCCTCACCGCCACCGGGTGACTCGTCCCGCCCGTCAACGCTCATAGCGGAAGCCCCCGTACGCACCCTCAGACCCAAACACCGAGCCAGAGTGGCACAGAGCCGACCCCGACCGAACATTCAGGCCCGGCAACCACTCATCCGGGGTGACTTCCCGAATCGGAGCACTAACCCTCACCCGTTCGGGGAAGGCTCAACAGGCGTCCCACGGCGCGTACATGCACCGACCGGCACAAACCCTCACAGAGGCCGCGACCGCAGCCCCTCCAGCAGAATGTCCAGCAACCGCGACGAAGCCGCCGCCTGCTGCGTCGCATCCGGCAGCGAAGGAGCAGCCGTGGCTATCACCAGGAGCACGTCCGCCACGGTCACGTCACCCCGCAGCTCACCCGCCGCCCGCGCCCGGTCCACCAGCTGACCGACGACCTCGAGCAGCTCGGCCGCCCCGGTGTCGTCCAGCTCGGCCTCGGTCCCCGCGCCGCCGTCGACCAACCGGATCCCGGTGGCCACCCGCTGCTGGGGCACCCGCTCCTCGGAGGGGAGTGCCGCGTCGTCCAGTACACCGGACTCCTCGACACCGACCCGCAGGACCTGAGGCGGCAGCAGCCGCCCCGCACCCGAGGCCACCGAGGTCCGCAGGAAGCGCGACAGCGCCGACCACGGCTCCTCTTCCTGCCCAAGTGCCGTACGCGCCTGATCGGTCAGCCGGGAGGTCTCCTCCTCGGCGATCCGCCGCACCAGTACGTCCTTGCTCGGGAACCGGCGGTACACCGTCCCGACGCCGACCCTGGCCCGGCGCGCCACGTCCTCCATCGGCGCCCCGTACCCGAGCTCGCCGAACACCTCGCGAGCGGCCCGCAGTACGTGTTCCAGATTGCGCTGTGCGTCCACGCGAAGCGGCGCCGAGCGCGCGGTCGATCCCGACCGCCCGTTGCTCTCCGCCGATGCCGACGCCGATACGGCGGCAGCCTGCCAATGAGTGTCCTGAACATGCATAAGCGTTCCCCCGGTAATGACGTCTCCCCCCGGAGACTCCCCGCCTGACCGCCGGAGCCCAAAAGCGACACCCCGACGAGCTACGAACATAGTTGAGCCGGGGTCAATACAGAAGGGGGTAGTTCCGCACGGTGCGCCCCCCGATCGGAGTATGGAGTGGAACCTTCCTGATTCCCCCCACCCCGCCCACCCCTTTCCCACCCCCTGACCTGCGCACCTTCCCTCTCATCCAGCAGAACTGAGGCCCCGCCGCGCCCACCCGGCCCAGTCACACAATTTGCCGGGGCTGTGGACAAAGTCGAGCGGTCGTTGCGTCATGGGACAGTGACTCAACCTGTGCGCGTTCTCGTCGTCGGCGGCGGCTACGTCGGTCTGTACACCGCTCTGCGTCTGCAGCGGAAGCTGAAGAGCGGTGAAGCGGAGGTCACCGTCGTGTCCCCCGATCCGTACATGACCTATCAGCCGTTCCTCCCCGAGGCAGCCGCAGGATCGATCTCCCCGCGCCACGTCGTGGTCCCGCTGCGCAGCGTCCTCGACAAGTGCAAGATCGTCATCGGCGAGGCCGACCGCATCGACCACGCGAAGCGCACCGCCACGGTCACCACCCTCGCCAGCCCCGAGGACGGCACCGGCTCCATCGAGATCGGTTACGACCACCTCGTCCTCGCGCCCGGCTCGGTCTCCCGCACCCTCCCGGTCCCCGGCCTCGCCGAGTTCGGCATCGGATTCAAGACCGTGGAAGAGGCCATCGGCCTGCGCAACCACGTCATCGAGCAGATGGACATCGCCTCCGCCACCCGCGATCCCGCGATCCGCGACGCGGCCCTCACCTTCGTCTTCGTGGGCGGCGGTTACGCAGGCGTCGAGGCCCTGGGCGAACTCGAGGACATGGCGCGCTACGCGTCCCGCTACTACCACAACGTAAAGGCCGAGGACATGAAGTGGATCCTGGTCGAGGCGACCGGCCGGATCCTCCCCGAAGTCGGCGACGAGATGGGCAAGTACGCGATCCGCGAGCTCCGCAACCGCAACATCGACGTACGCCTGGAGACCCGCCTCGAGTCCTGCACGGACCGTGTGGCGGTCCTCTCCGACGGCGCCCGCTTCCCCAACCGCACCCTGGTCTGGACGGCCGGCGTCAAACCCCACCCGATCCTGGCCGCCTCCGACCTCCCCCGCAACGAACGCGGCCGCCTCAGCTGTACGGCCCAGCTCGCCGTCGAAGGCGTCGAGAACGCCTGGGCGGCAGGGGACGCGGCAGCGGTACCCGACCTGACCTCCGACGAGCCGGGCAAGGAGTGCGCACCCAACGCCCAGCACGCCGTACGCCAGGCCAAGGTCCTCGCGGAGAACGTCCTCGCGTCCCTCCGGGGCGGGCCCCTCCAGAACTACGAGCACAAGTACGCGGGTTCGGTGGCCTCACTCGGCCTCCACAAGGGCGTCGCCCACGTCTACGGACGGAAACTCAAGGGCTACCCGGCCTGGTTCATGCACCGGGCGTACCACCTGAGCCGCGTCCCCACCTTCAACCGCAAGGCCCGCGTCCTGGCCGAATGGACCCTCGCCGGCCTCTTCAAGCGCGAGATCGTCTCCCTCGGCTCCCTGGAACATCCCCGGGCCGAGTTCGAGTTGGCAGCCGGAGGCGAGCCCAAGAAGCAGCCCTGACCATTGTCAGTGCCTTCGGTCACACTGGACGTGTGACCATAGGTTGGGTTCACACCTGCACAGAGTGATCCGCTGCTCCAACGTGGCAAAGACGCCACAACGACCCACACGAGGCATGAATCTCAGTGAACTTCACACGCTGGAGCGCCCGGCTCCCCGGAACCCCGCGCCGCGCCGCCGCGCGCGCCGACCGCAGTTCCGTGCCAGCAGCCCGCGGTGAGTACGCCCAGCACCCCGACCCGGACGCCCTCGCGTCCGAGGACGAGTTCACCCCCGCGCTCGACGACCTCTCGGTCCGGGAGATCCTCGGCCACCTCCCCGCCCTCGTCGCACTCGTGTACGGACCCGAGCACCGCATCGCGTACGTGAACGACGCGTACGCCGCCGCCTTCGGCCCCCGCCCCACCGGCGCCACCGCCGCCGAAGCCCTCCCCGAGCTGGACGAACTGGGCCTGCTCCCGCTCATGGACCAGGTCCTGCGCAGCGGAAAGCCCCGCACGGTGAAGTCCCGCCGCGTGCAGTCCAAGCCCGGCGAAGGCTCGTACACGGTCACCTGCACTCCGTACGAGGCGTCCGACACGACGGGCGTCCTGATCTTCGCCGCCGACGTCACCGACCACGCCGAGGCAGCCGAACGCCTGCGCACCAGCGAGCGCCGCCACCGAGAAACCGCCGTCACCCTCCAACGCTCGCTCCTCCCCCAGGAGTTGGAGCAGCCGGACGACCTGCGCATCGCGGCCACCTACCAGCCGGGCGGCACGGACGCGGCAGTAGGCGGCGACTGGTACGACGTGATCACCCTCGGCGCGGGCCGAACCGCCCTGGTCATCGGCGACGTCATGGGCCGAGGAGTCCGGGCAGCGGCAGTGATGGGCCAGCTCCGTACGGCAGTGCGCGCGTACGCCCGCCTGGACCTCCCGCCCCACGAGGTCCTGCAGCTCCTGGACGGCCTGGCCTCCGAGATCGACGCCAGCCAGATCGCCACCTGCATCTACGCGGTGCACGACCCCACCGAAGGCCGCCTGGTCTACGCCTCGGCCGGCCACCTCCCCCTCCTCATCCGCGACGAGGACGGCTCGATCCGCAAGGCCGAGGACCACACAGGCCCCCCGCTCGGCACGGGCGGCTGGATGCACACCTCGGGCGAGATCGCGCTGCCCGAAGGCTCCACCGCGGTCCTCTACACGGACGGCCTGGTGGAACGACGCAGCGAGGACATCGACGAGGGAGTGGACGCCCTCGAACGAGCGCTGTCCGGTGCGACAGGCACCCCCCAGACGATCTGCGACCGCCTGATGCGCTCCCTCAACATCACCGCGGAACACGACGACGACGTAGCGGTCCTCGTGGTCCAGCACCCCTCCCGCAAGGGCGCCACGGCCGAGCTCTTCCACAACGCGGCGCTGGACCTGCTGGGCGGAGTGGAAGCGGCCCCCCGAGCCCGCGCCTTCGCCTCAGGAGTCCTGGCCTCCTGGCGCTTCTCCTCGGAACTCCACGACCTGGGGGTACTGGCGGCCAGCGAGCTGGTGGCCAATTCCCTCCAGCACGGCACCCCGCCCATGCGCCTGCGCCTGCGCCGCACGGACCGCCGCCTGATCATCGAGGTGACCGACGGCGACGACCACCTCCCGCGCCGCCGCCACGCGGAACCGGCGGACGAGGCGGGCCGCGGCATCTCGATCATCGCCACGATCGCCTCGTCCTGGGGCTCCCGCCGCACTCCGGGCGGCGGCAAAGCGGTCTGGTGCGAGTTCGCCCTGCCTCACTGAACGGCAGGCACAGCCACCTCGGGCACATTGCTCGCAACGATCCGCGAGGGAGCGTGGGCGAGCGAAGGCCGGTCCTGTACGGGACTGAGCCGCCGCCCCAGCCACACCGCGAGCACACTGACGCCGAGCGAGCAGACGACGAGCATCCAGATGTACGCGGTGAAGAACCCGCCCCCGGCCATGAGCCCGCCGACGGCAGGCCCAAGGGCCAGCGCCAGCTGCTTGACCAGCGCGAAGGCCGAGTTGTACTGACCGATCATCCGCGCCGGAGCCAGATCGGCGACCAGCGGAGCGACGGTGGGCGACAACATGGCCTCGCCCAGCCCGAAGAGCGCGTACGTCGAAATGATCAGCGTCACCGCGATCGCATGCCCGCCGGACACCATCCCCGAAGCCCCGGCAGCCAGCCAGGCCACGGTCCAGATCAGCCCGACAAGAGCGATGACACGGCTGCGCCGCCGCTTCTCGGTAAGCCGAAGCACGACAAACTGAGCCAGCACGATCATCGCGGTGTTGGCGGCCAGAGCAATGCCGAGCGTGGACGGCTGAATGTGCGAGACCTCGGTCGCATACGCGGACAGCCCGGACTCGAACTGCCCGTAGCAGGCGAAGAACATCACGAAGCCCAGCGCACACAGCACGACCATGGACCGGTCCCCGAGCAGCGCCCGCCAGCCCCCGCCGGCCTTGGCGGACTCCACCGTCTCACCGCCCCACGAAACCTTCGGCAGCTTCACGGTCGCGATCACCGCACCGAGCACGAGGAACATCGCGGCCTCGATGGCGAAGAGCCGGATGAAGGATCCCGGGTCGGAGGTGTCGACGATGAGACCGCCGATGAGCCCCCCGACGCCGAGCCCCAGGTTGTTGAGGAAGAACTGCGTGGCAAAGGCCCGGGACCGCGTAGTGGTGGTCGAGCACCACACGATCATCGTGGCGAGCGCAGGCTGAATCACGGCGATGCCCATACCCAGCGCGGCCGCAGCCGCGATCAGCACAGGAGCGGTGGAGCCGAGCCCGAGCCCGAGCGACCCGGTGGCGGCGGTGACCGTACCCACGATGGCAACGGGAAGAGGCCCGCGCTGATCGATGACCCGCCCGGTGAAGGGCAGCACCACCAGTGCGGCCAGGGCAAAGGTCATCAGTACGACCCCGGCCGTCCCCGGCCCCAGGTCACGCACCTGGGACACGTAGATGAACGTGAAGGGGACGGTGAAGCCATTGCCGAACGCGCTCAGCGCGTTCCCCAGCTGAATCCGGCGCAGCGCAGCGCCCATCGCGGTGGTCACACTCACCTACCTAGGTTGGTCGAAGTCCGTGAAGCACTGAAGCCCAAAGACTTCAACACTAAAATTAGAACCTCAACAATACACATAGAAGGACTTAGACGCCACCGCGTATCAGTGGGATACTCCCCGGCATGCCTGAAGACCCGACCGAACCGACCCTCGACGAACAGATCGCGGCGTACCAGCGCGAGTTCCGCGACCTCGACCCCCAGGTCGAGAAGGTCGTCACGGCCCTGGGCCGCCTCAACCGCCGCATGAACGTCGGCTACGGTCGCCAGCTCGCCGCGCTCGGCATCAGCAACGCCGAGTGGGAGGTCCTCAAGACCCTTGTCCTGGCCGGCACCCCGTACCGCATGGGCCCGGGCGAACTGGCGAAGCGCCTGGGCCTCACCCCGGCGGCCATGACCCACCGCATCGACCGCATGGCGGGAGAAGGCCTGGTCACGCGCGACCGGGACGAGAACAACCGCGTCCGCGTCATCGTCGAGCTGACGGACGAGGGCCGTACGAAGTGGCTGGAGGCGATGCGGGCGGCCACGACCTTCGAGGAGGAACTCCTCCAGGACCTCTCCGGCAAGGATCGAGGCGCCCTGGGCGAGATGCTGATCCGCCTCCTGCGCCGCGTGGAGGACGCCCAGCCCGACGCCGGCGGCCGCCTCACGGACCTCGACTGACCGGGGGTTGACACCCCTGACACAGCTCTGTAAGGTTCTTCGAGTTGTCGCGGAGCCGTAACGGTTCTTCGACAACCATCCCGCCGCGAAAGCGGCAACCAAACTCTCAGCACGACATCCCACCGGGGACAATTTCGGCATGCCGAAATTGATAACCGAGACTCGATTATGAGTCACCGGGAAGAACCGCTAGAGTTTGAGACGTCGGAACGGCCCAACAGCCGCAAAGACAACCGGACTTCAGGCCCGAAAGGATCTGATAGAGTCGGACTCGCCGGAAAGGGAAACCTGAAAGGCACCGAGGAAATCGGACAGAACAAAGTCTGATAGAGTCGGAAACGCAAGACCGAAGGGGAGCGCCCGGAGGAAAGCCCGAGAGGGTGAGTACAAAGGAAGCGTCCGTTCCTTGAGAACTCAACAGCGTGCCAAAAGTCAACGCCAGATATGTTG